>JAUXSD010000008.1 GCA_030681525.1 Solirubrobacteraceae bacterium | reverse complement strand
TGCCCGCCACGGCCGCAGCTCGCACGATCACACAGGATCTCGCTGTGGCGCAGCGCTACTGGCAGACCGACATGTGCCGGGGCGGGTGGCTGGTCGTCCCAGACACCTCGCTGCGGTTGCGTGGCGCGCTGGCGTCCACGTTCATGGCCGACTGCACGATCTACCTCGACCCAGCTCTGGACGCTTGCGATCGCGAGCATGCGTTGTTACACGAGGTCGGCCACTTCGTTCACGGGCCCGCACACAAGGGCCCGATGGCGTACTCGGTGCTCGCGGAGGTGCCGTGCGTCGGCCAGCGACTGCTGCAGCAGCGCGTCAAAGCGCGATGGCTGGCGGAGCGGTCACCGAAGGCGAAGGCGTGGTGGCCGCAGTGAGGTCGCTCGCAGATCAGCGCGAACGCCGGTCTCGCGTCGCCAGGTTACATCGCGCGGGGGTCCCCGTAAGGGAGATAGCAGCGGCGTTCGGGGTCAAGCGGATGACGATGCAGCGCTTCATCTACCAGATGCGACAAGAGGGATGGGATATCCCCCGCCGCCCCGGCGGACGCTCGGTCGCGGGCCGCGGGGGGCGGCCGGAAACGAACTGACAGCCGCGTGAAGGCGTGAAACGACGCGCGGCAGAGCCGCCGTCCGCACCGAATGGCGGCTGATCACCGCCACTCACAACCTCCTCAAACTCCACCGACACGGCCTCGCAACCGCCTGAGCGGGCCGGCACGTCCGAACGGGCGCCCGCAGAGACATCAGGACCACGTGGGCTGAAAGCTATGGCACCAATTCCCCGGTGTTCGGGGAATAGCAGCCACCGGCTCAGCCCCCTTTGGCTCCGAAGCCGCAAGCCCGGGCCGACCCGGTCCGCGGCAGACTTACAACGACAGCCTCAGGCGAAAGCAGCGGTCGCTAGCCGTCGGTCGTGAAAGACGAAACCCCCCGTTTGCGGAGGGTTTCAAGTACCGCTACGGGGATTCGAACCCCGGTTTCCGCCGTGAGAGGGCGGCGTCCTAGTCCCCTAGACGATAGCGGCGCGGGACGGCGTGAAGGGTAGCGCAGGGTGGCGCGTTGGGCCGACCGCAGTTCAGCGGATGCGAACGGGCGTGCCGACCGGGACGAGCCGGTAGAAGCGCCGGATGTCGTGGTTGCGCAGGCGGATGCAGCCGTGCGACGGACGGCCGGGGATCAGGCCGGGCTGGTTCGTGCCGTGAAATCCGACGACGCCGCCGCTCGGCCAGTCCGTCAGCCTCGGCGCGTACGCGGCGGTCCCGAGCGCGCGCGGGCCGTAGACGCCCCCACCCGCCACGCGGAACTTCTCGCGGACCCAGAAGCGACCGGCGGGCGTCGGCGTCGAGGGCGTGCCGATCCCGACCGGCGCCCGGAAGACGACCCGTCCGCGGCGGCGCACCGTCACGCGCAGCCTGCGGCGGTCGACCGTGACCGCCGTGCGCACACGATGAAACGAGCCCAGCGCGTCGCGCGGCACCCACCCCGTACGGCCGTTCGGCCGGCCCGGCACCCGCAGGCGCACCCAGTCGCCCGCCCCCGGGCCCTCGCGCCGCTGCAGGAGCAGATACGTCTCCGGCAGGCGATCCTCGGTCAGGATCCGCAGGCGAGCGATGACCCGCGCCTGGTCGCTCGGCGCGGTGCGCACGAGCGCCTCGCGTGCGGGATACGCCCAGCGGCTGAGCGTCGCCTCGTCGGACAGCCGCGTGACGACGGCTCCGTCCGCGGAAGGCGCCGCGACCGCGCCCGCATGGATCGACGCCGAAGCGCCGCCCGCCCCCGCGAGGGAGGCGAGCGGCGCCCCGACGGCCACCGCACACGCGGTGAGGCGCCGGCCGAGCGTCAACCGGTGAAGACCGGCTTGACGACCGCGCGGCGGCACTTGTTCAGCGTCATGACGAGCGTCTTGGCCTTCGCACTGCTGCCGGTCAGGTACACGACGCGCGCCCTGACGCGATGGGTCCCGGTGCGCAGCTTGGCCCTGCTCACGGAGTAGCTGTAGCGGCCGGCGCTGTTGGCCTTCGTGACGACCTTCCGCGAGCGTCCGTCGACCGTGAACGTCACGCGGGAGATCCGCTTGCCGGTGACGCTGACCTTCGCCGTGCGCGCCATGCATCCGGTCGGCCCGCGCAGCTTGGCGCTGGCCGGGGCGAGCACCGGGTCACCCGAGCCGACGTTCGCCGCCACGGCCTGGCGCGGCGCCGCCAGGATCGTGTCCGCGGTCGCCTGCGCCGTCGCGTGGCGCCCGTTGACGTCGGTGCCGTCGACGTGCGCCACGTTGTGGATCACGGTCTCGCCGGGCCCGCTCTGCACCGCGCATCCGAACTGCCATGTGTCGCCAGGGTCCAACGAGCCGGGGCTCGCGTCGGTGCCCGTGCTCAGCCGGATCGGCGGCGCCTCGCAGCGGGCGTCGGTGACGACCACGAGTGGCGCGGCGAAGGCGACGTCACCCGTGTTCGTCGCCGCGATCAGGTAGACGACGCGGCTGCCCGCGAGCGCAGTCGCCGGCCCCGTCTTGGTCAGGGCGATCGCCGGGTGCAGCAGCGTCGTCGCGTGCTGGTCGGCGTCGGTGACCGGACGGTCGAGCTCGTCGATCGCCGTCACCGTGGCGGTGTTCACCACGGGGTTGGCCTCGTTGGCCTGATGGTCACCCATCTTGTAGCTGCAGGTGAAGACCCACACCTCCGGCGTCGCACCGTCCGTGCCGATCGGGTCGAGCAACTCGTCGCCGTCGTCGTTGGTCTTCGACGTCGGGGCGCTCGAGACGGTCGGGCACTTGTCGTCGGCGACGTGCACGTCGTGCAGCGGCGAGTTGCCGGTATTGGACACCGAGAACGTGTACGACGCGGTGTCGCCGTGGTAGGCGAACGTGTCGCCGGCCTTCACCACGACCGGCTGGGCGAGCACCCGACGGTTCGTGATCGTGCAGGTGATCTCGGCGCCGTCGGTGACCGTGACGTCGATCGGACCGGCACCCGAGCCGCCCTGCTCGTTGCTGCACGAGATGCCCTTGGCGTAGTTGCCGAGGGAGCCCGCGCTGCCGGCGACCTCCGAGACGGTGTGCGTCCCGGTGGTGACCTCCCGCGAGCCGGTGCCGCCGTCCGCCGCATCCTGCTTGACGACGGTGGAGTCGACCTCGAGGTCGAAGCGCCCGTCGTCGGTCGACGGGATGAGGTCCTTGACGACCGTGATCGTGCCCGTCTTGCGGGTGTTGGTGATCGTGCAGGTCTTCTTGTCGCCGATCGCGAGCGTGCCCGAGCAGTCGGCCGACCGCGACTGCGTGTAGTCCTCCGTCGCCGCGCCGGTCTCGCTCACGTCGTACGGCCCGGCGCTCAGCGTCTTCGTGACCCCGGGCGACTCCGCGCCGGCGAAGTCGTCGGGCGTGATCGGATTGCCGGTCACATGCATCGTGAAGTCCGACGCCTGACCGGTGCTGCCGGCCCGGTTGACGACGTGCTTGATCACGGTCAGCTCCGGTGCGATGTCGTTGTTCGTGACCGTGCAGGTCTTCGTCTCGCCGACATCCAGCGTGCCCGTGCAGTCGTCCGAGTACGACACGACGTAGCCGTCGTGGGCGCCCTCGGTGACGCTGTAGGCGCCGGGATCGACCGCGACGTCCGTGCCCGGCGCCTCCGCGCCGGCCACCGCGGCGGGGTTGTCGCCCGGATCGTCCACCGTCAGCGAGAAGTCCGCTGCGGTCTTCGTCCCGCCGTGGCCGTTGATCATGTGCTTGATCACGGTGAGGACGGGCGCGATGTCGTCGTTGGTGACCGTGCAGGTCTTCGTCTCGCCGATCGCCAGCTCGCTGCGGCAGCCCGCGGAGTAGGAGACCGCGTAGCCGTCGTGCGCTCCCTCGGTCACCGAGTAGGCGCCCGGATCGACGATCACATCGGTGCCCGGCGCCTCGGCGCCGTCGAACGCCGCCGGGTTCGTGCCCGGATCGTCGACGGTCAGCGAGAAGTCCGCCGCGCTCTTCGTGCCGCCGTCGTCGTTGACGACGTGCTTGACGACCGTCAGGACCGGCGCGATGTCGTCGTTGGTCACCGTGCAAGTGGCGGTCTGGCCGATCGCCAGCGTGCCTGTGCAGGCGTCGGAGTAGGAGACCGCGTAGCCGTCGTGCGCGCCCTCGCTCACCGAGTAGGCGCCCGCGTCGATCGCGACGTCGGTGCCCGGCGCCTCGGCGCCGTCGAAGGCCGCCGGGTTCGTGCCCGGATCGTCGACGGTGAGCGAGAAGTCGGCGGCGGGCTTCGTGCCGCCGTCGTCGTTGACGACGTGCTTGACGACGGTCAGCACGGGCGCGATGTCGTTGTTCGTCACCGTGCAGGTCTTCGTCTCGCCGATCGCCAGCGTGCCCGTGCAGTCAGCCGAGTACGACACGGCGTAACCGTCGTGTGCGCCCTCGGACACCGAGTACGCACCCGGATCCACCGCGACGTCCGTGCCCGGCGCCTCGGCGCCGTTGAACGGCGCCGGGTTCGTGCCGGGGTCGTCGACCGTCAGCGAGAAGTCCGCGGCGCTCTTCGTGCCGCCGTTGTCGTTGACGACGTGCTTGACGACCGTCAGCACCGGCGCGATGTCGTTGTTGGTCACCGTGCAGGTCTTCGTCTGACCGATCGCCAGCGA
>JAUXSD010000007.1 GCA_030681525.1 Solirubrobacteraceae bacterium | reverse complement strand
TCGGGCTAGCCGGGCTGTAAGGCCGAGCCAACCCGCTCTCAGCTGCCGCGCACTGACCAGCCCGTCGTGGTTGTCCCTTGATTCGCCCACCCGGCAGATCCGTCGTAGCTGCGTCTGGCGAGGTCCACCTCATGGAGACGGCTTGCGTTTGGCTGCGAGTCGAGGGCTCATGCGAAAGAATCCGGTCGTGAGCGATGACGAAGAGCAGCCGCCGCCCGCGCGGAAGCGCGACCCGCGTGTCTATGACCCGCTAAGCGACCCGCGGCGCCAGGCGATGAAGTGGATCGTTGATCCGCCTACCGCCCGGATGCTGCGAAGCCTGGATGTCTACCGTGAAAATCCCGTCGTGAGGCAGCTCGAGCGAAACCGGGAAATGATGCGCAGGGTCGCGGAAGACCTGACGCGCAACCCGGTTCTGGAAGCACTCGAAAGGCAAGAGAAGTTGCGACGGGACTGGCTGCTCCGCATCACCCAACCGTCATACATGATCATTGATGCCGTTTCGACCGACTACGCTGCCCGGCTTTTCGATCAGGCGCAAACAACCGCCATAGGTCTTAGCGACACGCTGAAGTCTCGGGAGCGGATCGCTGACTGGATCGCCAGCCAGCGGACCATCATCGAGGCAGCTGGGCGCGCTGATGAGGAGGGCAAAGAGTTCGACCTTGAGGCCGTTGGCGGCCCGCGGCTTACGCGCGAGAACCTGAACACCTACTTGGCGATCATTGCGATCATCATCGCGTGTCTGGCGCCCTTCGTCGAGAAGTCGCTTGACGATGGCCTTACGGCAGAGGAGTTGCGGCCAATCGTTCAAGAGCAGACGGAGACCACCAGCCGCACCATCCGTGATGAGAGCCACGAGATCACAGAAGCGATCACCGAGCAGACGCGCGTGCTGAAGCAGGCGCTAGAAGGCGTCCGACGGCCCGAAATACACGTCACCGTCGAGAAAGGTGGAAGGCTCATCATCAAGGAAGGCGAGGCCGGGACGCTCGACGAACCCGCGAAGGCGAATGACTCGACGCCGGACGAGTAGCTGGGCAGCGCCGCATCGTCGCGGGCCGCGACTGCTGAAGCCGTGACAGAGGCCGGCGGTCAGAGCCAGCGGGCGGAACCCAGCCTTGAGCGCGCGCGACTCCTTGGGATGCCGCCGCGACGCTGGTTAGCCTCCGCGACAGTCGATGGTCACGCGCGTTGATTTTCACCGGTTCAAGCAGTTTGGGGAGGGGTCGTTCGACCTACATCCCTCCGGGCTGACGCTCGTTGCAGGCGGCAACAACTCGGGGAAGTCGTCGCTCCTTCATGGCTTTGCCGTCTGGGAGTTCTGCCGAACGGCGATCGAGATGGAGCGAGGCGAGGCGACCTTCGTCCAAGGCCAGTCCAGGCAGGGTCTCGGGCTGGGAGATGAGGAGTTCTCGCCGATCAACGTTCCGTCTCTCAAGCACTTGTGGACCAATCTCAAGACGCAGAAAGACACGGAACCGGATGGCTACACGCTCAAAATCCGCTGCGACTGGGAGTCCTCGCGGTACCTGGAGTTCGGCCTCTCGCTAGCCAACGACCGGCTCTTCATCAAGACCACAGACTCCAACCTAGCTGTGGGAGACGCCATTCCACGACTCGCGTACCTGCCTCCGTTCGCCGGTATCACTGATAGGGAGATGCGGTTGCCCGGGGCCATCCGGCGACGGCGGATCGGCGAGGGGCTAGCGGGCGCAGTCCTGAGGAACCTCCTCCTGGACATGTATGACCGTAACGTTGCCGAGCGAACTCGCCTGCGAGGCGCGCGCAGCAAGATCTCGAACGCGGACCTGCGTCGCCTCCGCGACACGGATCCGTGGGAACTGCTTCAGCAAACGTTGCGAACAACCTTCGCGGCCGAACTCTCCGTTGCGCCCTTTAGGGAGGAGTACCACTCGTACATTCAAGTCGAGGTGGACAAGGGGACCGTCGATGGTTACAAGCTCACACGCTTCCGTCGGTACAACCCTCGCGATCTCATGGTCGAGGGAAGTGGATTTCTGCAGTGGCTGAGCGTGTACGCACTCGCCACGGACCCCGCCATCGACGTCTTGCTCCTCGACGAACCGGACGCCCACCTCCATAGCTCGCTCCAAGAGCAACTCTTGGAGACGCTGCGAGACTTGGCCGCGAAGACCGACAAGCAGGTGCTTGTCGCCACACACTCGAGCGAGATCCTCCGCAACGCCCCTCCATCAGACATCTTTGAGCTCAGGACCAGTGGGCGGGGCCGGTACCTAGCGGAGGACGTCCAGAAGGTCGGGCTTCTGGCAGGGCTCGGCTCAGACTATGCGCCCCGAGTCGATCGCATCAAACGCACGAAGCGTGTGCTTTTCGTAGAAGGCCGGACCGATCTGCCGATACTGCGCGCGCTCGCCACAACACTTGGCATCGACATCCCGCCGGAATGGGTTGAGTGGCGGACCACACGCTCGCAGAAGGAACGAAAGCAGCTCTACTTGGCCCTCCTCGAAGAGATCCCAGATCTAGTCGCCATCAGCCTTCGCGACCGCGATGACGAGCCGCTTGAGACGGTTGGCGCCGATCTCAGCGACAAGTCGATAGCCGAAAGCGGCGGGTTCTTCGCGCGCAAGTGGCGGCGACGGTACATCGAGAGCTATCTCATCTGGCCTCCAGCGATCGCAGCTGTCACCGGCCTCACTGTCCAGCAGGTCGAGCAAGACTTGATGGAGAAGCATGCTCTCGCCGTCGGCGCCACGTTCACCGACAGCGACGCCCCACAAGGCCTGTTGGACGTTCGCGCCAAACAGGTGCTCAAGCAGGGCTCCACGCCAGTGATGGCCCAGTTCAACGCGACGCCTCTTGACGTTGCGGAGGCTATGGAGCCCGCTGCTGTGTGCGAGGACGTCAAGATCTTGATCAGCGAGTTGATCGCGCGAGCGTCCGGCGTCGTAGGCCCCTGAGATCCGCCATGAGCGACGCCTGGCATCGTCCCGTGGGGGGTCGTGAGTGAGATCGACAGGTCGGGCGGTACCGGCGACGAAGAGGATGCGCCGCACGATCCCGTCAGTCCCAGGTCGGTACTTGGTGGGCGAGAGCAGATCCGTTCGCCGCGGATGTACGTCGCCTGGTCATGCTGCCGGAGAAGCAACCCGACCCTTGCCCGTGGGGTAGTCCCCCACGCCCCGTGGGGTAGGGATGGGGTAGATCGCAACGATCTAGCGACGACTGGCGACGAGTGGCGACTTTCTAGCTGCGGTGCGGGCTGAGCCGAGAAGTCGCGCGATGCAGGGAAGTACCTGCATACGCAGAGTTTTCTATCAAAGAACTCTGCATAGTTTGCGTGGATTGGAAGGCTTCTGTGCAGCCACAACACTTCGCCCGCACGCCCTGGCCCGCAGGATACCGCTCGGGCTAGCGCCCGCGGCGCTCCTCCGCCGGCACGGTCCCGTCGTCGGCGGTCAGGGCGGCCGGCGGCCAGGGTCCCCACCAGTTGTCGGCGCCGCCGTCGAGCGTGATCGTGCTGCCGCTCAGGGCGCGCCCGAGCGGTGCGGCGACGAGCGCCGCCAGCCAGCCGAACTCGCGCGGCCGGCCGAGCCGGCCGAGCGGCACCGACCGCGCCAGGCCGCGGGTGAGCTCATCGGGGTACTTGCGCAGCGACTCGGTGTCGAAGCGGCCCAGCGCGAGCGCGACCGCGCTGATCCCGTCGGGCCCCCAGCGCTCGGCCCAGTCGCGCGTCATCGCCTCGACGGCGGCGCGCGCGGCGCCGCTGTGGGCCATTCCCGCGAAGCCCTGGTGCGGCGAGACGGTCACGCTGGCGATCATCCCGCCGCCGCCCGGGCGCAGCGCGCGCTCCACGCACGCTCGCGTCATGTTCAGCGTGCCGTCGACGTTGAGGCGCAGCACCGCCGCCCAGCCCTTCGGCGTGATCGCCTCGGCGGCCGAGAAGTACTGGCCGCCGGCGTTGTTGAGCAGCGTGTCGACGTGCCCGTGGCGCTCGAGCGCGGCGTCGACGATCCGCTCGCAGTCGGCGGCGGCGCGGATGTCGCCGCTGACCCAGCTACAGCGCGGCCCGAGCTCGGCAACGGCCGGCTCGAGCACGTCGGCGCGGCGGCCGGCGATGACGACGTCCGCGCCGCAGGCGATGAGCTCGGCGGCGGCCGCCCGGCCGAGGTTCGTGCCGCCGCCGGTGACGATCGCGACGTGGCCGGCGAGGAGGTCGTCGGCGAAGACTGCGGAGCACCCCATTCCGAGGACCCTAGGCGATGGTCGGGTTCGCTCATCCGCGTGGCGCTCCGGCGGCGAGGAGCCGCGCGGTGAGCTTGTCGGGATCTGAGAGAGCCTGCTCGCGCGTGGTGCGCAAGACGTGCTCGCCGATCGCTTCGAGATCCGCTTGGCGGTCGGCATCGAGCTGCTGCGCGAGCGGCCCGTCGTGCCACGGGCTGCTGTCGATCTCGAGGCTGAGGCGCTGCTCCGGCCAGCGCAGGTCGGGGTAGTAGGGCTCGCCGCCGACCAGCAGCCGAGCGTTGACGACGGGATGTTCCAGCCCCGCCGCCAGGATCAGGTCGAGCACGTCGTCCTCGTGCCCGCTGGCGGTCGGCGCCGCTCCGGTGGCGATGATCTTCGCAATCCGCTTGGCGCCGCGGAGGCCGTTGGCGCGCTGCAGGACGTCGGCGAACTGCCGGACGCTCGCCAGCCGTTCGGCCTGTGCCTGGCGCACGACGCGCTTCAGGCGCCGGTCGGACAGTTGCGGCGCGATCTCGACGATCGCCCGGGCCGCGGTTGTCGTCGGGATGCCGTGCCGGCGCGTGATGTCGCGCGGACCGACCGTGCGCGAGCGATGAAAGACGATGCCCTCCTGGTTGCGCAGCGACGTGCCGGGCGCGGTGACGTCGATCGGGCGACCGTCCCAGCGCACGAGCCCGGCCAGGGCGCACGCCGCCCAATGCGACAGAAACGCGCCGACGCCGCCGGCCAGGACGGCCGCCATGAACTGCGCGTGGAGCGTGGTGCACGGGTACCCGACGGCATACACGCCGCGATGCACGCGGTGCAGCCAGCCCTTGCGCACCCGCCGGGCGACCGCGTCCTTGCCCAGGCCGCACTCGACGAGCTGATCGAACCGCGCCTGCCCGTGCTGTCGCGCCGCGACGTGCGCCGCGCGGCGATCAGGGGGCGTGTCGAATTCCTCGTGCGGAGCGCGATCTATCCGACTCGCCACGTCGGCTCCCGTCGTTCGTCGTGTGCGAACACCGGACCAATCGTGCAGCCATCGCCGTCACGAAACCAGACGCGATCGCCACAACTCTGCGGAGGAATGGCGACGACTCTGTCCGGCGCCGCAGGGCGAGTCGGTTTCGTCGCGCCCGGCGCGAACAAACCGACTCACCCCTCGGGGCCGCCGGGCGCAGGCGCACCACCGCGGCCGCGATGTCGGTCACCATTCAGGCCCATGACCGAACGGCTGCGCGCGATCGTCGAGAGACTGAACATCGCGCCCGACGACCACGTGCTCGTGATCGGCTGCGGCCACGGGGTGGCGGCGACGCTCGTCTGCGAGCGGCTGGCCGGCGGCAGCGGCCGCCTGACCGCGATCGACCGGTCGCCGAAGATGATCGCGGCGGCGGCACGGCGCAACGCCGCGCACGTCGAGGCCGGTCGAGCCGAGTTCCTCGTCGCCCGCCTCGAGGAGCTCGACCTCGGCGACCGCCGCTTCGACGTCGTCCTCGCCGTGCGCGTCGGGCTCTTTCACCGCGAGCCGCAGCGCGCGCGAGCGCTCGTCGAGCCCTGGCTCAAACCCACCGGTCGCCTCCACGCGCTCTTCGATCCACCCGCCCAAACCGCCCGTCGACGAAGGTAGGCTGCGCGGCAGGAACCATCTCGTCGGCTTCCCACCGATGAGTTTCCCCACCCCCGCCAGTCGTAGTGCCATGACCTCGACCCTCGCCATCGAAGCAGCCGGGCTCGTCAAGAGCTTCGGCAAGACGCGTGCCGTCGACGGCGTCGACCTGGCCGTCGAGCGCGGCGCCGTGTACGGCGTGCTCGGCCCCAACGGCGCCGGCAAGACGACCACGATCCGCATGCTCGCCACGCTGCTGCGGCCCGACGCGGGCAGCGCGAAGGTGCTCGGCCACGACATCGTCACCGAAGCGGATGCCGTCCGCGGGCTCGTCAGCCTGACCGGCCAGCTCGCCTCCGTCGACGACGACCTCACGGGCCGCGAGAACCTCATCCTGCTCGGGCGCCTGCTCGGCTTCCCGACCAAGCAGGCGCGCGCCCGCGCGGACGAGCTGCTCGCCGCGTTCGGGCTCGAGGAGGCCGCCGGCCGCCTCGTGAAGAACTACTCGGGCGGCATGCGCCGCCGGCTCGACCTCGCGGCGAGCATCGTCGTCACGCCGGAGCTCATGTTCCTCGACGAGCCGACGACCGGTCTGGACCCGCGCTCGCGCAACCAGGTATGGGACATCATCCGTGCGCTCGCCGGCCTGGGCACCACCGTGCTGCTGTGCACGCAGTACCTCGACGAGGCCGACCAGCTCGCCGACCGGATCGCGGTGATCGACCGCGGCAAGGTGATCGCGGAGGGCACCCCGACGACGCTGAAGGCCTCGGTCGGCGGCGGCGCGCTGCGCGTGCGCCTGCTCGATCCGCAGCACCGCGACGAGGCGGCGCGCCTCCTGGGCCGAGCGCTGGACGCCGAGCCGCATCTCGAGGCCGACCCGGCCGCGCTGACGGTGCGCATCGACGATCCCGAGCGCGCCGCCGACGCGGTAGCCGAGATCTCGGGCGCCGGCCTCGGGCTCGCCGGCTTCGCGCTCGCGCAGCCGAGCCTTGACGAGGTCTTTCTCGCCCTCACCGGGCACCTGGCCGAAGACGACGACACGCAGGAGGAGGCGGCGGCATGAGCACCACACCCGAGGCAACCCGGCCGCAGGCCACCGCCGACGCGACGCTGCACACCGCGCTGTCCTCCAGCGCGCGCCCCCCGCGGCCCGGCGCGTTCTCGGCCGCCAAGACGTTCGGCTGGCGGGGCATGCTGAAGATCAAGCACGTCCCCGAGCAGCTCATCGACGTGACGCTCACGCCGGTGCTCTTCCTCGTGATGTTCACGTACCTCTTCGGCGGCGCAATGAGCGGCTCGACCGGCGAGTACCTGCAGTTCATCCTGCCCGGCATCCTCGTGCAGTCGGTGCTGTTCACGTCGGTCTACTCCGGCGTCGCGCTGAACACCGACATGACCAAGGGCGTCGTCGACCGCTTCCGCTCGCTGCCGATCTGGCGGGCCGCACCGCTCGTCGGCGCGGTGATCGGCGACTGCGTGCGCTTCGCGATCGCCTCGACGATCGTCGTGCTGCTCGGCTTCGCGCTCGGCTTCGACGCGGCCGGCGGCGTCACCGGCGTGCTCGGCGCGATGCTGCTCGTGATCCTGTTCTCGTTCGCGCTGTCGTGGGTCTTCACGACGATCGGCCTGCTCATGCGCTCGCCGAGCGCGGTCATGAACACCGGCTTCATGGCGCTGTTTCCGCTCGTGTTCCTGAGCAACACGCTCGTCGACCCGAACACGCTGCCGTCGGCGCTCGAGGCGTTCGTGAACGTCAACCCGGTCTCGAGCCTCGTGACCGCCGCCCGCGGCCTGATGGCGGGCGACGCCTCCGCGGGCGACATCGGGCTCGTCCTGGCCGAGGCCGGCGTGCTGGTCGCGATCTTCGCGCCGCTGACGGTGCGGCTGTACCGCGGCAAGGGCTGAGCCTCCAGCGTCACTCCTTCGCACACCCGAGAGCGTCAAGCACCGCGACGCTCTTGCGGTGTGCGACGGAGACGTTGCGCGGGTTCGACAGCGTCCAGCGCACGCCCAGCGCGTCGCAGGTCGCGCAGAACAGGCCGCGGATGTCCGCCGACAGGTTCGAGAAGAAGTAGCGCGCGTAGGCGTACTCGGCGACGCGCCCGCTCGGCAGCGTCGTCTTGAACCGATTGATCGTGCGGCAACCGTCGGAGTGGATCAGGCCGCGGACGAACTCGCCAGGATGGCGGGCGACGATCTCCTCCTGCCACGGCTCGAGCACGATCGGCCGCTCGTGCTTGCGGCCCGGGCCGTGCTGGGGGAAGGCGTGCAACCAGAGCTTGCCGCAGACTTGGACGTGGACGCATTCGGCGGTCGACGAGCGGACGAAGCTCGGTCGATGCTTCGGCATCGACAGCACCATGGCGGCCCAGCAGTCATCGATGATCTGCTGGTAGCGCAGATCGAGCGCGATCCTGAGAAGCACCCGGCCCCGGTTTACGGAGAGGCACCCGTCGCCGAGATACAGGCCTAGCAGGTACGCGTACGAGCGCTCGTGTGCGGGAGTCCAGCAGACCGGTATCGCCGGCCAGGAGCGGCGCCAGCGACCGACGGTGTTCCGAGGAACACGGCTGATCTCGGCGACCTCACGGTCTGAGCAGCCTTGCGCCAAGAGCGCCCGTACGACGGTTCGGTCATGGTCACTGCGGGCCACGAACACATGTTCGCATCCGCCTCGGACGGAGCGAGCGAATCACCAGCAACCACGGGGGACCCAGGAGTCGAACCTGGCGCTGCGGTTTTGGAGACCGCCGTGTTAAACCGATACACTAGTCCCCCTCGCGGCTGCGCATTGTAGATGGCGCGGCCGTTGCCCCGCGAGCCTTGAGCGGTCTGGACCCGCGACCGTCGGATGTCCTTCGCAGTCGACCCCGCGCCGGCGCACCACCTCCCCGGCACCCTCCGCCTCGGCCCGGTCAGCCTGACCGTCTCCACGCTCGACGGCTCGGCCGCGTTCTACGAGCGCGCGCTCGGCCTCCGGCTCCACGATCGCGACGGCCGCGTGGCGACGCTGGGCGCCGGCGGCGAGGACCTCGTGATCCTCGTCGAGGCGCCCGGCGCCGCGCCCGGCGGCCGGCACGCGGGCCTGTACCACTACGCGCTGCGCTTCGAGGATCGCCGCGACTTGGCGCGCGCGGTCAAGCGGCTGGCGAGCACGCGGACGCGGATCGCGGCCGCCTCTGATCACGGCGTGTCGGAGGCGATCTACCTGCGCGACCCCGCCGACAACGGGATCGAGCTGTACGCCGACCGCCCGCGCACGCGCGGGCCGCCGCCGCGCCACCCCCGCGAGACCGTCGAGATGTACACGAT
>JAUXSD010000019.1 GCA_030681525.1 Solirubrobacteraceae bacterium | reverse complement strand
GGCGACATCTCCTTCCGCACACTGGCCGACGGCTTCGCCGAGCAGGCGCTCGGCCTCATCGAGGGCGGCGTCGACCTCATCCTCATCGAGACCGCGCAGGACATCCTCGAGGTCAAGGCTGCGATCTTCGGCGCCCGCGAGGCGATGCAGAACGCCGGTCGCGAGGTCCCGATCGAGACGCACGTCTCGCTGCTGCCCAACGGCGGCAAGATGCTGCTGGGCACCGACATCTCCGCCGTGCTGACGACGCTCGAGGCGCTCGGCGTCGCCGCGATCGGGCTGAACTGCTCGACGGGACCGGAGGACATGCGCGACGCGATCCGCTTCCTCGGCGAGTTCTCCCCCGTCCCGGTCGCCTGCGTGCCCAACGCCGGCATCCCGATCCAGGGCCCGGACGGCGAGACGATCTTCCCGCAGGGTCCCGAGGACTTCGCCAAGACGCTCGTGGACTTCGTCGACCGCTACGGCGTCGGCATCGTCGGCGGCTGCTGCGGCACGACGCCGGAGCACATCAGGGTCCTCGCGGAGGGTCTCGACGGCCGCACGGCCAAGCCGCGGCCGGCGCCGCGCCCGATCCACGTCAGCTCGATGATCACCGCGACGCCGCTCGTGCAGGAGCCGCGCCCGACGATGGTCGGCGAGCGGGTCAACTCGCAGGGCTCGCGCAAGGCCAAGGAGATGCTGCTGGCCGACGACTACGACGGGCTCAACCAGATCGCCGAGGACCAGGTCGACGGCGGCGCCCACGTCCTCGACCTGTGCGTCGCGCTCGTCGAGCGCGACGACGAGGCCGAGCAGATGCGCTCCGTCGTCGAGCGCGTGTCGCTCTCGCAGCCCGCGCCGATCCAGGTCGACTCGACCGAGCCCGAGGTCATCGAGGCCGCGCTCGAGCAGATCCCCGGCCGGGCGATCGTCAACTCGATCAACCTCGAGGCCGGCCGCGACAAGGCCGACCGCGTCGTGCCGCTCGCGCTCGCCCATGGCGCCTGCCTGATCGCGCTGACGATCGACGAGGTCGGCATGGCGAAGACCGCGCAGCGCAAGCTCGAGATCGCCCAGCGCCTCAAGGAGCTGTGCTGCGACGAGCACGGCCTCGACCCGGAGGCGCTCATCTTCGACGTGCTGACGTTCACGCTGACCACCGGCGAGGAGGAGTGGCGCCCGTCGGCGGTCGAGACGATCGAGGGCATCCGCCTCGTCAAGCAGCACCTCCCCGGGGTCAAGACGTCGCTCGGCGTCTCCAACGTCTCCTTCGGCGTGGCCCCGCGCGCCCGTGCGGTGCTCAACTCGGTCTTCCTGCACCACTGCGTCGCCGCGGGCCTGGACCTCGCGATGGTCAACCCGAACCACATCACGCCCTACGGGGAGATCAACGAGCAGGAGCGCGCGCTGGCCGACGATCTCGTGCTCAACCGCCGCGAGGACGCGCTGGAGCTGTTCATCGCGCACTTCGAGTCCCAGGGCGAGGAGGCCGAGGCGGAGGTCGCCAACCCGACCGAGGGCATGGAGCCCGAGGAGGCCCTGCACTTCCACATCCTGCGCCGCAAGAAGGAGGGCGTGGAGGAGTGGATCGACCAGTGCGTCGAGAAGATCGGCGCCGTGCCGACCCTCAACGACGTGCTGCTGCCCGCGATGAAGGAGGTCGGCGACAAGTTCGGCGCCGGCGAGCTGATCCTGCCCTTCGTGCTGCAGTCGGCGACCGTCATGAAGCGCGCGGTCGCCCAGCTGGAGAAGTACCTCGACAAGGTGGCGGGGTACACGAAGGGCACCGTCGTGCTCGCGACGGTGTTCGGCGACGTGCACGACATCGGCAAGTCGCTCGTCAACACGATCCTCACGAACAACGGCTACACCGTCGTCGACCTCGGCAAGCAGGTGCCGATCTCGACGATCCTCGACGCCGCCCAGGAGCACGAGGCGACGGCGATCGGCCTGAGCGCCCTGCTCGTCTCGACGTCCAAGCAGATGCCGCTGTGCATCGAGGAGCTGCACTCCAAGGGTCTGGAGTTCCCCGTGCTGATCGGCGGCGCGGCGATCAACCGGGACTTCGGCCTGCGCACGCTGTACCCCTACAAGCGCGAGTCCGACGAGATCTACGAGCCGGGCGTCTTCTACTGCAAGGACGCCTTCGAGGGCCTCAACAAGATGGACCAGCTCATCGAGCCCGAGGGGCGCGAGGCGCTGCTGGCCAAGACGCGCGAGGCCGCCGAGAACTTCCGCCTGCACGGCAAGGAGCCCGAGGTGCTCGTCACCGACGACACCTCCGTGCGCTCCGCGACGAAGACGGATGTGCCGATCCCGACACCGCCGTTCTGGGGCGCCCGCGAGATCGAGGTGCCGATCGACGACATCTTCCCCCACCTCGACACCCACGTCCTGTTTAAGCTGCACTGGGGCGGGCGCGGCGTGAAGGGCGAGGCCTGGCGCAAGCTCGTCGACGAGGACTTCCAGCCCCGCTTGGAGCGCATGTGGCGCGAGCAGGACTACCTGCATCCGCGGGCGCTGCTGGGCTACTTTCCCTGCTACAGCGAGGGCAACGACGTCGTCGTGCTCGATCCCGACGACCGCGAGACGGTGCTCGAGCGCCTCGCCTTCCCGCGCCAGCCCAAGCACGACCGCATCTGCCTGGCCGACTTCTTCCGCCCCAAGGACAGCGGCGAGATCGATGTCGTCGCGCTGCAGGCGGTGACGGTCGGCCCGCAGGTCACCGAGGTCATCACCGCGCTGGAGCAGGAGGGCGAGTTCGCCGAGCAGCTCTTCACGCACGGGCTGGGCGTCCAGTCGGCCGAGGGCACGGCGGAGTGGCTGCACTCGCGCGTGCGCGCCGAGCTGGGCATCGGCCCCACCGAGGGCCGGCGCTACTCGTGGGGCTACCCCGCCTGCCCCGAGCAGTCCGAGCACGAGAAGATCTACCGCCTGCTGGACTGCCCCTCGATCGGCCTGTCGCTGACCGGCGGCTTCGCTGTCGAGCCCGAGCAGTCCACGCTGGCGATCGTCGCGCACCACCCGCAGGCCGTCTACTTCGGGATGAAGTCGGGCTTCCTGCCCAAGGACAAGGCCCCCGACGACATCATCGCCGGCTCCGATCGCGACGCCACGCTGCGCCGCGGCGACGCCGACCCGCGCGAGGGCCCGCCCGAGGACGAGCCCGCGCTGGTCGGCGACGCGCGGGGCTGATCCTCCGGCGGGCCCGTGGCGCCCGCGTCACCCGCTCAGGGGACGAGCGTGATCGTGTCGGCCGAGTCGCCGTTGCGTCCCTCCACAGACGTGAAGGTGCCGCGGGCGTTGGCGTAGGCACCGGTGCCGCCGGTGACGGCGCCGACCGTCCGGGCGACGCCGGGGCTGGTCATCGCCTGCAGGGTCAGCGTGCCCTGGGCGGTGACCATCGAGCCCGAGCACGTGGCGTTGGATTTCTCGAAGTTGCTCGAGCCGACCGTCGTGACGCACCCGACGTGGATTCGGCCGACCCGCCGGCCGGCGCTGTCGGCGAGCGGGCTCGTGAAGACGATGAGGTCGCCCATGAGGTTGGAGCGCCGGTTCTTCGTCTTCGTGTTGCGGATGTGCTTGAACATCGAGCCCCTGTCCAGCTCGGTGAACGTCAGCGTCGTCGCGCCGGGCGCCTGCGCAGAGGCGCTGCCGCGCAGGCCGAGGCCGGTGGCGGCCGGCGCGAGGACGACGACGGCGACGAGGGCGAGCGTCGTGCGGGGCCGGCGGCGAACCGTCGATGTCGTGGGCATCTCGTGCGCTCCGCGGCTCAGCTGACGATCAGGACGGCCGAGTACACGACCATCTGGCCGATCGCCAGGATCGCAAGCGCCAGCGCAGCGATCGCCATGATCGAGCCGCCGCGGTCCAGCGGCTCACGGCGTGCGCGGACGGCGAGGACGATCGCGGCGACGCCGAGCGGCAGGCCGATCCACAGCCCGCCGAGCGGCAGGTCCCACGCGACGGTGGAGCCGGGGATCGACAGAACGGCGAGAAGCAGGGCCAGACCGGGGTGGGCGCGGGTCGGGCCGACATCGACGGAGCGGTTCAGCGTGGCGTCCATGGGGACTCCTCTCGGGTCGTTTGAAGCGATGACCCGAAGCTAAGTTCGATCCGCGGCCTTGCCATCCGCACCGCCACCGGACCGGCTCGGTGCCCCCACCACTTCGCGTCTGCGTGCCACTACCGAGCGTCGGCGGCGCGCAGGTACGCGAGCACCGCGAGGACGCGACGGTGGCCGCCTTCGCCCTCGGGCAGGTCGAGCTTCATCAGCACGCTGCGCACGTGGCTCTCGACCGTCCGCTCGGTCAGCACGAGCCGCCCCGCGATGGCCTGGTTGGTCAGCCCCTCGGCCATGAGCGACAGCACCTCGCGCTCGCGCTCGCTGAGCTCGCCGAGGCCGTCGGAGGCCTGGCCGCCGACCAGCGATGCCACGACGCGCGGGTCGAGCGCCGAGCCGCCGCGCGCGACGCGCTGGGCGGCCTCGAGGAACTCGCCGACGTCGAGCACGCGGTCCTTGAGGAAATAGCCGAAGCCGCCCTGCGAGACGAGCCCGACGGCGCCCGACGTCTCGATGTGCTGCGACAGCACGAAGACGCCGACCTCGGGGTGGGCGTCGCGGATCCAGCGCGCGGCGCGCATCCCCTCATCGGTGTGCGTCGGCGGCATGCGGATGTCGACGACCGCCAGGTCGGGCACGTGCTCGCTGACGGCTCCGCGCAGACGGTCGGCGTCGTCGACGGC
Source organism: Solirubrobacteraceae bacterium (assembly GCA_030681525.1). Taxonomy (GTDB): domain Bacteria; phylum Actinomycetota; class Thermoleophilia; order Solirubrobacterales; family Solirubrobacteraceae; genus CADCVQ01. The sequence goes on along the minus strand of JAUXSD010000019.1, from coordinate 12,038 downwards.
CGCGACGACCGCGTGGCCGGCATCCTCGAACAGTCGCCGCAACCCCTCGCGCAGCAGCGCCTGGTCCTCGGCGATCACGACGCGCACGGCAGCTCCGCGACGACGGCGGTGCCCTCGCCGCGCGGGCTCGACACGCTCACGCTGCCGCCGAGCGCGGCGACGCGGTCCGTGATGCCGGCCAGGCCCGAGCGCGCGCTCGCGGTCGCGCCTCCGATGCCGTCGTCGGTGATCCGCAGGACGAGGCTGCCGTTGGCGCGCTCGGCGCTCACCGTCACGAGCGAGGCGCGCGCGTGCTTGACGGAGTTCGTCAGCGCCTCGCTGGCGACGAAGTACGCCGCGGCCTCGATCGGCTCCGCGAAGCGCTCGCTCGTCGCGGCGACCTCGGTGCGCAGCGGGGCGCGCGCCGCCAGCTCGCGCAGTGCCGGCGCCAGCCCGTCGTCGAGGCATGCCGGCCGCACGCCGCGCGCGAGCTCGCGCAGTTCCTCGATCGCGCGCGTGACCTCCGTGACCGTCGCGTCGAGGTCGGCGGCGAACGCGTCGCCATGCGCGCCGAGTTGCCCCTGCACGTGTCGGATGGCCAGGCCGATCGAGACGAGCCGCTGCTGCGCGCCGTCGTGCAGGTCACGCTCCAGGCGCCGGCGCTCCTCGTATCCCGCGGTCACGATCCGCGCGCGCGACTGCTCGACCTCGGCGAGGCGGCGGCGCACCTCGGTGCTCAGCCGTGCGATCTCGATCGCCAGGCCGGCGGCGTTGATCACGCTCTCGAGCACGTCGGGGTGCTCGTTGAGGGCGCGGTCATGAAGGACGGCACCGAGCGCCAGGTCGCCGCGGCGCACGAGCGTCACGTCGCGCTCGTCGTCGGGCGCGACGTCGGTGGGCAGCCCACTCGCGTCGACGTAGCCGGATTCGCCGGGCACCGCGTACACGAGCGCGAGGTCGGGATCGCCGAGCGCCTCGGCGAGCGCGGCGCCGGTCTGCTCGGGCGAGGCCCGACCCGCGCGCAGGTCGGCGAGATGGCGCTCGACACGGCGCAGGCCCTCGTAACGCGGCCGGTTGAAGCGCCGATCGACGATCCGCTGGACGTGCCCCCGCAGGCGGCCGAAGACGAGCGCGACGGTCAGCGTCGCCGCCGCCGTCGCGAGCGTCGAGCCGGACCCGAGCGCGACGCCGAGCCCCAGCGAGACAGCGCCGTACGTCGCCGCCAGCAGCACGGTGAGCGTCGCGTAGACGAGCGTGCGGTTGACGAGCCGGTCGACCTCGTAGAGGCGATAGCGCATGACGGCAACGCCGATCGCCAGCGGGATCCCGACGAGCGGCAGCGCCGCCGAGGCACTGGCGATCTCGCCCGAGCTGCCCGTGATCAGGCTCTCGGCCCAGCCGCAGGCGACCGCAAGCGGAATGGACGCCGCCGCGTAGGCGAGCAGCTTGATCTGCCGGCGCTCGTCGCCGGTCGCGCGCCGCAGGCGCGTACGCACGGCGTAGGCCGCCGCGAACAGCGCGGCGAGGGTTCCGATCGAGGCGACCACAAACAGCGGGTTGAAGATCGCCTCGGGAAGCTGCGGGAGGGGGGTGGTCACCGCGCCGTAGGGCTCGTCGAGCGCGCGCGGCGCCAGGAACAGCAGCACGAGCATGAGGACCAGCAGGACACCGGAGCCGACCGCGATGCGCCGCCAGCGCGGCGACGGCAGGCGGCCGTCGGGGAAGACGAACGCGATCGCTGCTAACGGGGCGAACAGCATCGGCCAGATCGCCGTGTCGAACACCGCCGCGAACGCCGCGCCCGGAGAGCCGGGGTGCTCCAGGCCGTAGAGCGCGTAGTTGGACGCCACGCCGGTGAGCGCGAGCACGAGCCCGTTGACGAGCAGCAGCCACCCGATCGGGTTCTCGCTGCGGCGTGTCGCGAGCACCATGCCGACGGCGGTGCACATCGTGAGGGCCAGGATGTATCCGACGTCCACCCAGACCGACTCGCTGCGGCGCTCGGTCAGCTCGTCGAACGTGAGCAGGACGGCGACGCCCGCGAGGATGAGCCCGAGCAGCACCCGGGGGGCGATCCGTCGCATGCGCACGCGCCGATCATCTCCGCCGCGTCGCCCCGCGGCAACCGCGCTAGCACTGAATGGCGGGGCCGCGATTCATGAGAGAGCTCTTAGACCCCGATTTTCGGTACCGCGCCGCGGGCAAAACCAAGGCACGTTCCTCACTACAGGAGGTCACATCGAAATGGTTGCCGACGCAGGACCCCCCATCTTCCTCATGGCCCTCGGCCTGATCCTCTGGCTCGCCGTCACGGCTACAGTCGCCGGCATCTCGATCCAGACGATCGGCATGATCCTCTTCATCGCCGGCGCGATCTGGCTGGTCGTCGAGATGATCCAGTCGCGCGGCACCGGCCTCGCCACCCGCGAGCGGGTCGTCGAGGAGCCCGTCGCGTACCGCGACCGCAGGATCTAGACCTCCTGTTCGCGGACCGCTGAGAACGCGGCCCGCACCCTGTAGCACAGCACGTGGCGGCCTGACCGGATCACCCGGTCGGGCCGCCACAGCTCGTTAAGGCAGGGGCGCCAGCCCTTACGGCACGAGCGCGAGGACGTTGCCGTTGTCGGCCTGCGTGTTGCCGGTGGCCGCGTCGCCGCCGGCGCCGCCGAGCGAGCCCGCGTCGCCGCCGGTCGCCTCGTTGGATCCGGAGTCGATCACGGCGTCGTTCTGCTGGATCTCGCCTGCGGGGTCGCCGCCGTCGACGTCCAGGACGTTCACGACGGCCTGGATCGCGGCGTTGTCGGCGTCGGCCACGCCGCCGTCGGCGGGCGCGTCGCCGCCGTCGCCGCCGACCGCGTTGCCACTCTCGGCCTCGGTATCGCCGGCGAAGGCCTGCGCGATGCCGTCGCTCTCGATGGTCACGTTGCCGTTGTCGGTCTGCACGTTGCCGCTGTCGGCGTCGCCGCCGTCGCCGCCGGTCGCGTCCGCGTCGCCGCCGGTGGAGGTGTTGCCGTCCTGCGTCAGCGTCGCGTTGTTGTCTTGGGTGACGCCGATGTCGCCGTCGTCGCCCTCGACGTCGGCCGCGTTGACGACGACCTGCACGCCCACGTTGCCGGCGGTCGCGTTGCCGCCCGTCGCCGTTGCGTTGCCGCCGTTGCCACCGGTCGCGTCGCCGCTCTCGGCCTCGGTGTCGCCGCCGAACGCCTGGATCGGGCCGTCGCCGCCGGCGGTCACGTTGCCGTTGCCGGTCTGGGTGTTGCCCGTGTTGGCGTCGCCGCCGTCGCCGCCGGTGGCCTCGGCGCCGCCGCCGGTGGCCGTGTTGCCGCCCTGCTCGAGCTCGGCGTCGTTGTCCTGGACGAGGCCGATGTCGCCGTCGTCGCCGTCGACGTCCGCCGCGTTGACCGCGACCTGCACGCCGACGTTGGCCGCCACCGCCTCGCCGCCGACCGCCACGGCGTCGCCGCCGTCGCCGCCCGTCGCGTCGCCGCTGACGGCCGTCGTGTCGCCGCCGAAGAGCTGGCCCTCGCCCTCCTCGACGCCGTTGTTGGACTGGGTGTTGCCGCTGTTGGCGTCGCCGCCGTCGCCGCCGGTGGCGGTGGCGTCGCCGCCGGTGGCGGTGTTGCCGCCCTGCGTCAGCGTCGCGTCGTTGTCCTGGATGACCCCGACGTCGCCGTCGTCGCCCTCGACGTCAGCCGCGTTGACCGTGACCTGCACGCCGACGTTCGCCGCCACCGCGCCCCCGCCCACGGCGGTGGCGTCGCCGCCGTCGCCGCCGTTCGCGGCGCCGCTCGTGGCCGAGACATCGCCGTTCTGGCCGCTCGTGGTGGTCCCCGTGGTGGCCGACCCGCCGGCACCGCCGGTCGCCGTCGCCGAACCGCCGGTGGCGGTGTTGCCGCCCTGCTCCAGCGCGGCGTCGTTGTCCTGGATGAGGCCGACGTCGCCGTCGTCGTCGCCGTCGACGTCCGCCGCGTTGACGAGCGCCTGCAGCGCGAGGTTCAGCGCCACCGCAGTGCCGCCGATCGCGTCGGCGTTTGCGCCGCCGGCGCCGCCGGTCGCCTCGGCGTCGCCGCCGGTCGCGGTGTTGCCGCCCTGCTCGAGCGACGCCTCGTTGTCCTGCGTCACGCCGATGTCGCCGCCGTCGTCACCGTCGACGTCGGCCGCGTTGACGAGCGCCTGGACCGCGAGGTTCAGCGCCACCGCGTTGCCACCGAGGGCCGTCGCGTCGCCGCCGCCCGCACCGCCGGTCGCCTCGGCGTCGCCGCCGGTCGCGGTGTTGCCGCCCTGCTCGAGCGACGCGGTGTTGGACTGGATGACGCCGATGTCACCGGTCTCGACGACGAATCCGACGGCATCGATGTCGGCATCGTTGGTGAGGATCTGGAACGCGACGTTCGCGGCCACCGCATCGCCACCGAGCGCGATCGCGTTGCCGCCGCCCGCGCCGCCCGTGGCCTCGGCGTCGCCGCCGGTCGCCTCGTTGCCCTCCTGCTCGAGCGTCGCGTCGTTGTCCTGGATGAGGCCGATGTCGTCGATCGCGACGCCGAGCCCCAGCGCCTCGACATCGGCATCGTTGTCGAGCGTCTGGATCGCCAGGTTACCGGCGAGCGCATCGCCGCCGTCCGCCACCGCGTCGCCGCCGCCGGCGCCGCCCGTGGCCTCGGCGTCGCCGCCGGTCGCCTCGTTGCCGCCCTGCTCGAGCGTCGCGTCGTTGTCCTGCGTGATGCCGATGTCGCCCGCGTCGACGACCAGCCCGAAGATGTCGAGGTCGGCGTCGTTCTCCAGGGTCTGCACCGCGAGGTTGCCGGCCAGGGCGTTTCCGCCCAGCGCCGTGGCGTCGCCGCCGCTCGCGCCGCCGGTCGCCTCGGCGTCACCGCCGGTCGCCTCGTTGCCCTCCTGGTCGAGCGTCGCGTCGTTGGACTGGATGACGCCGATGTCGCCGCCGGTGAACACCAGCCCGGCGCCCTCCAGCTCCGCCTCGTTGACGAGCGTCTGCACCGCGATGTTGGCTGCGACGGCCGTGCCCCCGACCGCCGTGGCGTCGCCGCCCGCTCCGCCGGTGGCGGCGCCGCTGGTGCGGCTCGTGTCGCCGCCGAAGACGATCGGGTCGTCGTCGTCGTTGGGTGCGGTCGCGTTGCCGGTGTTCGTCTGGGTGTTGCCGGTGTTGCGGGCGCCGCCGGCCCCGCCGGTCGCGTCGGCGTCGCCGCCGGTGGCGGTGTTGGCGCCCTGCTCGATCGTCGCGTCGTTGTCCTGGATCAGGCCGGTGTCGCCGCTGAAGCCGAAGAAGTCGTCGTCGGCCTCGTTGACGAGCGTTTGCACCGCGATGTTGACCGCCACGGCCGCGCCGCCCGCGGCGACCGCTTCCCCGCCGGCGCCGCCGGTCGCGTTGCCGCTCACGGCGCTCGTGTCGCCGCCGAAGGCCATCGCGTGGTCCTCGTCTGCCAGCGCGGTGGCGTTGCCGGTGTTCGTCTGCGTGTTGCCGGTGCGCGCGGCGCCACCGGCGCCGCCTGTCGCGGTCGCCGCGCCGCCCGTCGCCGTGTTGCCCGCCTGGTCGATCTCGGCGTCGTTGTCCTGGATCGTGCCGTCGTCGCCGTCGCCGGAGCCCTCGTCGTCGTCGTCGTTGAGCAGCGTCTGGCCGCTGAAGCCCGTCGCGTTGAACGCGACCGCGGCGCCGCCGAAGGCCGTCCCGGGACCGCCGAGGCCGCCGATCGCGTCGCCGCTCTCGGCCTCCGTGTCGCCGCCGAACGCCATCGCGTTGCCGTCGCCGGCCGCGGTCGCGGTGGCGTTGCCGGTGTCCGTCTGCGTGTTGCCCGTGCTCGCGGCGCCGCCGATGCCGCCGAACGCGGTCGCGTCGCCGCCCGTCGCGCTGTTGGCGCCCTGCGTCAGCGACGCGTCGTTGCTCTGGATCAGCGCGCTGGCGCCGTCGCCGTCGCCATCGCCGTCGAAGATGTTCAGCAGCGTCTGGTCGGCCACGTTGCCGGCCAGCGCCGGCCCGCCGTCGGCCGTCGCCGCGCCACCGGCGCCGCCGGTCGCGTCGCCGCTCTCGGCCTCGGTGTCGCCGCCGAAGGCCTGCGCGTGGCCGGTGCCCGACGCCATCGCCTTCGCGTTGCCGACGCCGGTCTGCGTGTTGCCGGTGCCGGCTGCTCCGCCGTCGCCGCCGGTCGCCTCGGCGGTGCCGCCGGTGGCGCTGTTGCCGGCCTGGTCGGCCGAAGCCTCGTTGCTCTGGATCGCACCGGTGTCGCCGTCGCCCTCGACCTCGATCTCGGCGGCGTTGACGCCCGTCTGCGAGGCCGTGTTGGTGGCCGTGGCGCCGCCGCCGGTCACGATCGCGGGTCCGCCGGCGCCGCCCGTCGCAGCGCCGCTCTCCACCTCGGCGTCGCCGGCTGCGGTGATCGCGTGCCCGTTGGCGTCGACGGCGGCGGTGTCCGGTCCGGCGGCCTGGGCCGCTGCAGGGGCCCAACCGGCGGCGAAGATCAAGGCGCCGGTTGCAATGTTTCGCTTCTTGCCCATGTCCGTTACCTGCTCCTGTTTCGAAGTCCGTCGACGAGGCCTTACACCGGTATTCGCTGGTCCCCCGGCAGGACCTGTTGGCTAGCGGCGCGCACGCCGAAACACCATTTCGCCCCGCCTTGCGGCCGGAACGACAGGCTGGTTCAAGAGCTGACCCCCTCCCGGACATCGCTGTCCGGGAGATTCCCGCCGCAAGCGTACCGGTTGGGAGCGACGGAGCGCGAGCAATTCTTCGCGTCGTGATGTCCGCCTTGCAGATTTCCGGCGCGACAGCTTCACGCGGGCAGCCGGGCCTCCTCCAGGTCGAGGTCGCGCTGGATCGCGCGCATCGTCTCCTGGCGCAGCCGGCCCTCGTTGCGCAGGCCGAGGATCGCGTCGCGCTCGACGCCGATGAGCTCGCGACGCAGCTCGCCGTAGCGCTCGATGTTCTCGTGGGCCGCCGCCTGCGCCGACCCGTGTGCCTCTTCGGCCTCGCCGCCGATGACCGCCATGCAGCGCCGAAAGCGGACGCGGTAGAGCTCGCGCATGCGGCGCAGGCGCTCGTCGCTGATGCGCTGCTCGCGCTCGAGCTCGTCGAGCCGGTCCAGCGCCGCCTGTGCCGCCTCGAGCCGGGCGATCGCCTCGTCCGGGCTCCATTCGCGGTCGCGCTCGATACCCAGCAGGCGCAGCAGCGGGGCGAGCGTCAGCCCCTGGCCGACGAGCGTCACGGCGATCACCCCGACCGTGATGAAGATCAGCAGCTCGCGCTCGGCGATGTCGCCGGTCAGCGCCAGCGCCGCCGCCAGCGAGATCGCGCCGCGCATGCCGGCCCAGCCCACGACGAGCCGCTCGCGCCAGTTCTCGCCCGGATCGGCGCTGGCCACCGCCGGTATCACCCGCGCGAGCAGCGGCGCCGCGGCGATCCAGGCCAGCCGCACGCCGATCACGACCGCGCTGACGATCGCCACGTCGACGAGCAGCGCGCCGGTCTCGCCGGTCTCGCGCACGCTGTCGAGGATCCCCTCGAACTGCAGCCCGAGCAGGACGAACAGCGTCGTGTTCAGACCGAACACGAGCGCGTCCCAGAACGCGATCGCGCTGAGGCGCGTGTCGGCGTCGAACATGTCGTGCGAATGCCAGCCGAACCAGATGCCGGCGACGACGGTGGCCAGCACGCCGGAGACGCCGAGCGCCTCGGCGCCGACGTACGAGCCGTAGGCGAACAGCACCGTCAGGAAGATCGCCAGCGGTGCGTCGCTCAGGCGCCGCTGCAGGCGCTGCCCGATCCAGCCCACGGCGAGGCCGATCGCCACGCCGCCCGCCGCCGCCAGGACGAACTCCAGCGCCGCCTCGTCGAGCGAGAACGATCCGGCCAGCGCGGCGCCGACGGCGACCCGGTAGGCGACGAGGGCGGCGGCGTCGTTGAGCATCGCCTCTGTCTCGACGGCGAGCGACACGCGCTCGGGCACGCCGAGCCGGCTGAACGTCGCGGCCGCCGACACCGGATCGGTCGGCCCCAGGATCGCGCCGAGGATGAAGGCCGCCGGCCAGCTCAGGCCGACCGCCTCGTGCGCGACGACGGCGACGGCGCACATCGTCACGAGCACGAGCGCGAACGTCAGCGAGATGAGCTGCACCGACGCGGCGCGCAGCTCCTGCGGTGAGGCGGCGAAGCCCGCCGCGTGCAGCAGCGGCGGCAGGAAGACGAGAAAGATCGCCTCCGGGGCGAGCTCGATGTCGGGCAGGCCGGGCACGAAGCCGATCGCGACACCGCCGATGACGAGCACGATCGGATACGGGATCGCCACGAGATCGGCCAGCCGCACGAGCAACGCCGCGGCGAACAGCACCGCGATGAGGAACTCGATCTCGCCCACGGAAGGCGGAGTCTATGAAGGTGATCGCCGCCGCTACCGTCAACGCCGATGCCCGCGCCGCTCGATCCGCCGCTCGGCCCGCAGGACCATGTCACCGGGCCGCGCGACGCGCCCTTCGAGCTCGTGATGTACGGCGACTTCCAGTGCCCGTACTGCGTCGCCTCGATCTCGATCCTGCGCCGGGTGCGCGAACGGCTCGACGGCCGGCTGCGCTTCGCCTTCCGCCACTTTCCCCTGCCCGCCCATCCCGACGCCGCCAACGCCGCGCAGGCCGCCGAGGCCGCCGCTGCCCAGGGCGCCTTCTGGCCGATGTACGACGCGCTCTACGCCGCCCGCGGGCGCCTCTCGCTCGACGATCTCGCCGGCCACGCCGCGGCGATCGGGCTCGACGGCGAGCGGGTGCGCCGCGAGGTGCTCGAGGGCGTCCACGCCGAGCGCGTCGCGCGCGACGAGGACAGCGCCCGCGCCGCCGGCGTGACCGGCACGCCGGCGTTCTTCGTCAACGGCGGCCTGCACGAGGACAGCTTCGACGCAGGGTCGCTCGTCGCGGCGCTGGGCGGGACAGGCGCCTAACGGCGCCTCAGAGGCGGCGCACGACGAGCTGCATCATCAGGCCGCCGTAGGCCATCAGAAACAGCGCGGTGACGAGCAGCACCGGCGCGAGCGTGTCGACCGACAGCCGGCCGGAGGCGAACGTCTCGAAGTCCTCTCGCTCCTCGACGAGGACCGGGACGAGATCCTCGCGCAGGTACGCGTCGAGCTCGGGCATCGTCCGCACGGGCGTCACCCCGTCGAAGCGCGTCATCCCCGCTGTGCCCGGGATGTCGTTCCACCCGCGCGCGACGTCGGGCGTCGCCAGCAGCGCCTGCGTGAGCGCCGGCGTACGCCGGCGCAGCGCGGCGACGACCTCGCTGCGCGACATGCGCAGCGCCTTGCGGAGGTAGGCCAGCAGCCGCGGGACCTCCTTGGCGACCTCCGTCAGGGGGATCGCGCCGAGCAGCGCCGTCGTCTGCGGCGCGCGGCGGCGCAGCGCGCCCCGCACGTCGTCGCTGGTCCGGCCCGTGCGCTGCGCGACGAAGCGATACAGCCGCCGGGTCTCGCCGGCCGCGCCCCCGGCGGGCGTCATGATCGGCGTGCCGAAGGCGATCGCGTCGCGGATCGTGTCCGCGCCGTTGGCCAGGCCGCGGACGCGCTCCTCGGCGAAGACCGGCTCCAGCGCGACGATGGCCTCCTGGGCTCCGCCGAGCCGCGGGAAGTACTGCGCGGCGACGACGACCAGGGTCAGCAGCACGCCGGCGGCGCAGACGAGACCCCATGAGAGCATGCCGGTCAGCCCGTCGGCCGCGCGCCGCGCCTGCCACAGGCCGAGCGCGAGCAGCCCGCCGCCGAGCGCGAGCAGCATGAACGGGATGTAGCCGATGCCGCCCGAGCCCGCCACGCTCTGGACGTCCTGCCTGTGGGCGACCATCAGCGGGACGACGTCGTCGCGCAGGTACTTGCGCAGCCCCGGCAGGGTGCGCACTGGCTTGTCCCGGCTCAGCCGCGTCAGCCCGCCGATGCCCGGCACGTCGTACCAGGCCTCGGAGGTCGTCGCCAGCGCCGTCAGCGACTGCGAGATCCGCGGGAAGTCGCGCTCCAGCGTGGCCGCCACGTCCTCCTCGGTCATCCCCATGATCGTCGCCAGGTAGGCGGTCAGCCGCGGGATCTCCGCCGCGACGCCGTCGAGCGGCAGCGCGCGCGTGAGCGCCTCGAAGTGCGGCGCCTCGCGGCGCAGGATCTTGCGCACCTGCTCCCTCGACAGGCCGAGCTTGCGCTGCACGTAGCCGACGAACTGGGCGACCTCCTCGCTGCCGCCGCCGCGCCGCGTCAGCAGCGGGTCGGCGACGTCGACGTACTGCGAGATCGTGAAGACGCCGGCCCGCGTCCCGTCGACGCGCGCGTCGGTGAAGGCCGGCTCGGCGGCGTCGATCACCCGCTGGCCCGCGCCGAGGCGCGGCAGCAGCATCAGCGCGAACACGAGCGCCACCACGAGCAACCCGGCCAGCGCGACCCCGAACCACGCGCGCGACGCGCCGGTCGACAGCCATTCCCTCATCCGAACCGCTCCACTTCCCCAGGATCGACGGCGGGCGACGTCAGGGCGCCCTCACGAAGCGCGCGACCTTACACGCCCGTCGGCCCGGCTGCGACGAGCGCGAGCTTCTCGCCGCGCGACAGCCGCTTGATGCGTGCCTCCTCGCGGCGCGCGGCGCTGCGATCGGCCATCGGCTGGGCCAGCGCGAGCGACACCGGCAACCGGCTGGCGGTGTAGCGGCTGCCGCGCCCGCTGCGGTGGGCCGCGAGGCGGCGATCGACATCGGTCGTCCAGCCGCAGTACAGCGAGCCGTCCCGGCACTGCAGGAGGTAGACCCAGGCGCCGCTCATCGCAGTGGGGTTCGACATGGTCGTCCCGCATCATCCCGGCGCGCGGACCTGCGCGAAAACCTAAGATCGCGGCCGGTGCGTCATCCGCGAGCCCTCGTCCTGGCCGGCCTCGCGGCGCTCGCGCTGCTCGTCGCGCTCGTCCTGCCTGCCGCGGCCGCCGCCGCGGCCGCCCCGCAGCAGAACCCGCCGCCGCTGTCGATCGGCCTCACGGAGAACGACCCGCGCCTGCTCATCCCGACCGGCCCGACGCGGCGCGCCGCCGCCAAGGTCGTCGCGCTCAAGCCGGCGTACGTCCGCGTGCTCATCCCGTGGGAGCGGCTGCAGCCGCGCGCCGGCCGCAAGCCCAACTGGGACGCCCCGTTGGGCGGCTGTCCGAAGATCAACCCCGGCTGTCGCAGCGAGCGCGGGATGCGCGGCCTGCTGAACGCGATCAAGCAACGCCAGGCGCAGGACGGCGGCTGGCGGATCCTCGCCGTGCCGTACTTCACGCCGTTGTGGGCGATGGCGGCGCCGCCGACCGGCTGTCAGAAGGCGCGCAACCGCCACGCCCGCGCGCAGATGCCGCGGATCGCCCACTACCGCCGGCTGCTGCGCGCGTTCAACGCTCTCGCCGACAAGGTCGGCGTCCCGGTCGACTTCATCTCGCCGTGGAACGAGCCCAACCACCCGGCCTTCCTGCAGCCCCAGCGCGCGCGCTGCAGCGCCGACGCGAAGGCGGTCTCGCCGCGCGCCTACGCGCGGCTCGTGCGCGCCGCCCGCCACGAGCTGCGCCCGCACCAGACGCTCGTGCTCGGCAGCCTCGCCGGGCTGCAGCGCCCGCGCGTGTACGGCGCGGGCGTGGCCGAGTTCATCCGCGGGCTGCCGCACGACGTCGCCTGCCTCGACGTCCCGTTCGCCCAGCACGCGTACATCGGCGTGCGCGCGCGCGACGGCGGCCCCCCGCGCGCCGCCAACCCGGGGCTGGCCGCGCGCCGGGAGCTGCTGGACTCGGCGATCGCCGCGCTCGACGCGAAGGAGTGCGGGCACCGCAAGTCGCTGTGGATCGCCGAGACCGGCACGTTCGACCATCGCTGCGCGGCGATGTCGGCCGCGCTGCGCTCCTGGGCGGTCAACGACCGCATCTCCGCGGCCTTCCAGTTCACGTTTCGCGAGTCGCGCGACTTCCCGGTCGGGCTCGTGAGCCCGTCGCTGTTCGACACCTACGCCTCCTACCGGGCGTGGCGCGCGTTCTCGGGCAGCCCGCGGGTGCTGCCGGACGATCCCTGCTGAGCG
>JAUXSD010000003.1 GCA_030681525.1 Solirubrobacteraceae bacterium | reverse complement strand
CCAGCGCGATCTCGAAGTCCGTCGTCATCGCCGCGGCAGGGTACCCGCCCGCGGGACCGGCTTCACCGGTTGTCGAGGCCCCGGACGACGTAGGCGCGCTCGTCGGCTCGAACCATCCCCAGCCGGCGCGCCTCGACCTCGATGCTGCCCGGGCTGCGCAGGGCCCGCGCGCGCTTGACGAGCTCGGCGTGCTCCTGCCTCAGCTGCGAGACCTGCTCGCGCTTGGCGCGCGCCTCCTGCCAGGTCGAGACGTACGTCCGCAGCGGGTTGATGTACAGGTAGACCAGCAGCAGGCCGACGAACAGCAGCGCCAGCCGCCCGATCCGATCCCAGCGCACGCGCGGCGCGAACTCGCTCATTCGTGAGGCGTTCGATCCACGATCGCCGAGTCCTCCCGCTGGGCGCGGCGGCCCGGCGGGCTGGCGCGCTGGCGCTCCGGCCGCCCGCGCTCAGCGGCCGCGCAGGATGCTGCGGCCCGGGAAGGTGGCGGCGTCGCCGAGCGCCTCCTCGATGCGCAGCAGCTGGTTGTACTTCGCGACGCGATCGGAGCGCGACGGGGCGCCGGTCTTGATCTGCCCGCAGCCCGTGGCGACCGCGAGGTCGGCGATCGTCGTGTCCTCTGTCTCGCCGGAGCGATGCGACATGACCGCGGTGTAGCCCGCCGCGCGGGCGGTGGCGATCGCGTCGAGCGTCTCGGTCAGCGTGCCGATCTGGTTGACCTTGACGAGGATCGAGTTGGCCACGCCGGTCTCGATGCCCTGCTGCAGGCGCCGGGTGTTCGTGACGAAGAGGTCGTCGCCGACGAGCTGGACGGTGTCGCCGATGGCGTCGGTCAGCGTCTTCCAGCCGTCCCAGTCGTTCTCGTCCATGCCGTCCTCGATCGAGACGATCGGGTAGCGCGCGCAGAGGTCGGCCCAGTACTCGGACATCTCCGCCGCGGCGAGCGAGCGCCCCTCGTGCTCGAGCACGTACGCGCCGCCCTCGTAGATCTCGCTCGTCGCCGGGTCCAGCGCGATGAACACGTCCTCGCCGGGCGTATAGCCGGCGGACTCGATGCCGCGCACGAGCATCTGCAGCGCCTCCTCGTTGGAGCCGAGATCCGGCGCGAAGCCGCCCTCGTCGCCGCCCGCCGTGCCGAGGCCCGCGTCGTGCAGCGTCTTCTTGAGCGCATGGAAGACCTCGGCGCCGATCCGCACGCACTCCGAGAACGAGGACGCGCCCGCGGGGACGACCATGAACTCCTGGAAGTCGACCTTGTTGTCGGCGTGTGCCCCGCCGTTGAGGACGTTCATCATCGGGACCGGCAGGACGCACGCGTCCGCGCCGCCGAGGTGGCGCCACAGCGGGACGCCGGCGTCGGCCGCCGCGGCGTGGGCGAACGCCAGCGAGACGCCGAGGATCGCGTTGGCGCCCAGGCGCGACTTGTTCTGCGTGCCGTCGAGCTCGATCAGCGCGCCGTCGAGGCCGGCCTGGTCGGCGGCGTCTCGGCCGGTCACCGCCTCGGCGATCTCGCCGTTGACGTTCGCCACCGCGGTCGTGACGCCCTTGCCGCCGTAGGCCGCGCCGCCGTCGCGCAGCTCTGTGGCCTCGAACTCGCCCGTCGAGGCGCCGGAGGGAACGGCCGCCCGCCCCGTCGCGCCGGAGCTCAGCGCGATGTCCACCTCGACGGTCGGGTTGCCGCGGCTGTCGAGGATCTGGCGGGCGTGGACGCTCTGGATCGTGCTCATGGGTCTCCTTGAGGTGAGTCGACCGCCTGGGCATCCAGACGGTCGCGAAAGCGCTGTGCGGCGGCGCGCAGGGCAAGCTCGGGGTCGACGCGCAGGCGGCGCGCCTCGTCGACGGCGGCGAAGAGCTGCTCGCCGACCCGCTCGAACGCGTCGCTGGTCTCGGCGACGGGATCGGGATCGGGCGCGCGTTCCAGCAGCCCGGCGGTGGCAGCGCGGCGCTGCACCTTGCGCGCGTAGAGCAGCGCCGGCAGGTTCTCGGGCACCTCGCCGAAGATGCCGGGCTCGCGGCCGGCCTCGGTGGCCTTGATGGCGTCCCAGTTGCGCAGCACAGCCCCGGCGGACTCGGCCTCCACGTCGCCGAACACATGCGGGTGGCGGCGGATGAGCTTCTGGCGGCAGTGCTCGGCCACGGCGGCGAGATCGCCGGCGCCGCGCTCCTCGAGCAGCAGCGAGAGGAAATGGACCTGGAAGAGGACGTCGCCGAGCTCGTCGAGCAGCTTGGCGTCGTCGCCGGCGTACGCCGCGTCGGCGAGCTCGTAGGCCTCCTCGACGGTGTGCGGCACGATCGAGCGCTCGTCCTGCTCGCGGTCCCACGGGCACTCGGCCCGCAGGCGGCGCGTGAGCGCGTCCAGGCGCGCGACCGCGTCGCTGATGTCAGAGGAGGCGGACACGGCCGCGAAGCCTACGGCGCGCCGCGATCGCGGACGCGTCAGCCCGCGGGCGGCTGCTGCGGAACCTGCTGCCCGGCCGGCGCGGTGGTGCTCGTCTTCGGCTTGGGCGCGTTCTTGCACTGCGACATCACGTACGCATCGGCGCAGTTCGTGCGTTCCTTCCACTTCTTGCGCAGCGCCGTGTTGAACTCGTCGTCGGCCTTCTGCTTGTTCTGCGCGTCGAGCTGCTGCTTGATCGCCGGCGTCGCTTCCTTCAGCGTCTGCTGCTTGGCGGCCACGATCTTCTGCACCTGGAAGACGTAGAAGCCGAACTGCGTCTTGATCGGGCCGGTCAGCTCGCCGCGCTTGGCGGTGAAGATCGCGGCGTCGAAGTCCTTGTCCTGCGTGCCCTTCGCGATGCCGAGCAGCGATCCGCCCTGCTCCTTGGAGGCCGCGTCGATCGAGTAGCGCTTGGCGACGCTCGTCCAGCTCTGGCCGTCCTCGAGGGCCTGCTTGGCCTCGTTGGCACGGGCCTCGGTCTTCGTCAGGACGGCGCGCAGGTCACGCGTGGCCGGCGTGGCGAAGCGCGCCTTGTTCTCGTCGTAGAACTTCTTGACGGCGGCGTCGGTCACCTTGTCGGCGCCCTTGACGGCCTTCTCGCGCAGCTTGCGGTAGACGGTGTTGAAGCGGACCTGGAACTTCGCGTCCGCCAGCGTCATGCCCGACTGCTTGAGGAAGTCCTGGAAGTCGGACTCCTTGGGGAACGACGACTTCTTGGCCGCGGCGAACTCCTTGTCGGCCTCGGCCGTGGAGACGTTGACGCCCTGGTCGGCGGCCTCGCCGGTGACCCACTTCTCGAGGATGAGGAACTGCATGACCTGATCGCGCAGGCCCTCGTACTCCTGCTTGCACTGGGTCTTGAACTGCGCGTCGGTCTGCTGCGGCTGGCCCTTGGCCGGCTTGGGCGCGGTCTTCTTCTTCGACGCGACGCAGCTGGCGTAGTCCGGCGGCGTGTAGGCGACCTTGCCGGTGCCCTGCGGCTGGCTCGTCGAGGCGGCGATGCCCAGCCAGCGGCTGAACTGCTCGCGCGTGACGTTCTCGCCGTCCACGCTGGCGACGGAGTTGCTGGGCACCTCATCACCGCAGGCGGCGAGGACGATCATGACCACAAAAAAGGCGCCAAGCGCCGACAGCGAACGGAGGGTACGAGTCACAGTCGAGCCGATGCTAGCGAAGAGCGCCGCGCCGGCGCGCCGCTGCCGTCGGCTTCACGCGAGCTTCATCTGCAGGCAATTTCTCACGCCGCCTCGCGGGTCACCGCGAGCAGCGCGTCGGCCGCCCGGACCACCGCCGGGAAGCGCTGCAGGGGATCGTCGGGCACGCGCATCGAGAACTGGCTCTTGCCCGCCTCGTAGAGCACCCCCGGGATCTGCGCGCGCAGCTTCTTGGCGCGCACCGAGTCGAGCTCGATCGGCGTCACGGCCAGGCGCCCGCCGCGGAAGGAGACCGCGGTCGCGCCGGCCTGGCCGAGCTTGATCCGCGCCCGCTGCAGGTCGATGAGGTTCGACATCGGCTGCGGCAGGTCGCCGAAGCGATCGGCCAGCTCCTCGCGCAGCAGCTCGAGGTCGGCGACGTCGACGGCCCCCGCGATCCGCCGGTGCACGTCGATCTTCGCCTGCTCGTAGGGGATGTAGTCGGCCGGGACGTAGGCGTCGACGTTGACGTCGAGGCGCACGGGTTCGGCCATCTCGATTGCCTCCCCGCCGTCGGCCAGCTCGGCCGCGGCGACCGCCTCGTCGAGCATCTGCATGTACAGCTCGAAGCCGAGCGCCGCGACGTGGCCGGACTGCTCGTCGCCGAGCAGGTTGCCCGCGCCGCGCAGCTCGAGGTCGCGCATCGCGATCTTGAAGCCCGCGCCGAGCTCGGTGTAGTCGCTCAGCGCGGCCAGCCGGTGCGACGCCTCGACGGTCAGCGCCGCGGCGCTGGCGTAGAGCAGGTAGGCGTAGGCACGCTCGCGTGAGCGTCCCACCCGCCCGCGGATCTGGTAGAGCTGCGACAGGCCGAAGATGTCCGCGCGGTCGACGATGAGCGTGTTGGCCTGCGGGATGTCGATCCCCGACTCGATGATGCTCGTGCACACGAGCACGTCGGCCTCGCCGCGCAGGAAGGTCATCATCCGGTCCTCCAGCGTCGTCTCGTCCATCTGCCCGTGGGCGACCTCGAAGCGCATGCCCGGGCACAGTCCGCGCAGGCGCTCGGCCGTCTCGTCGATCGTCTCGACGCGGTTGTGCAGGAAGAAGGCCTGGCCCTTGCGCGCGTGCTCGCGCAGCAGCGCCTGCTTGACGACCTCCTCGTCGTACTCGCCGACGTAGGTCTTGATCGGCCGCCGCCCCTCGGGCGGCGTGTTGATGACCGAGATGTCGCGCAGGCCGGCCAGCGACATCTGCAGGGTGCGCGGGATCGGCGTCGCGCTCATCGACAGCACGTCGACGCGCAGCTTGAGCTGGCGCAGCAGCTCCTTCTGCTTGACGCCGAAGCGCTGCTCCTCGTCGACGATGATCAGCCCGAGATCCTTCGCGCGCACGTCGCGCGACAAGACGCGGTGTGTGCCCACGAGGATGTCGACGGCGCCCGACTGAAAGCCCTCGATCGCCTTCTTCTGATCGGCCGCCGAGCGGAAGCGGCTGACGTGCTCGATCGTGAACGGGTAGTCCTGCAGGCGCTCGGCGAACGTGCCGTAGTGCTGCTGGGCGAGGATCGTCGTCGGCACGAGCATGAGCACCTGCTTGCCGGCGTCGGCCGCCTTGAACGCGGCGCGCAGCGCGACCTCGGTCTTGCCGAAGCCGACGTCGCCGCAGATGAGCCGGTCCATCGGGCGCTCGGACTCCATGTCGGCCTTGACGAGCTCGATCGCCTCGGCCTGATCGGCGGTCTCGTTGTAGGGGAAGGCGGCTTCGAAGGTCCGCAGCCAGTCGCTGTCGGGCGGATAGGCCAGGCCGGTGCGCCGGCGCCGCTCGGCGTAGAGGTTCAGCAGCTCGCCGGCCAGCTCCTGCGCGGCGCGGCGGGCGCGCGCCTTGAGACGGTCCCAGGCCTTGCCGCCGAGCTTGGACAGCGGCGGGTGCGCGCCGCCCGCGCCGACGTAGCGCGAGATCTTCGCGAGCTGGTCCGACGGGACGAAGACGCGGTCGTCGCCCTGGTATTCGAGGTACAGGTAGTCGCGGGTGACGCCGGCCACCGTCTTGGTCTCGAAGCCCGCGAAGCGAGCGATGCCGTGGTCCTCGTGGACGACGATGTCGCCGGTGCGCAGGTCGGCGAACGAGCGCAGCGCCCCGCGCCGGCCGGCGCCGAAGTCGCGGCCCGGCGCGCGCTCCTGGCGGCGGCGCCGGAACAGGCGATGCTCGGGCAGGACGGCGAGCTTCAGCCCTGCGGCGATGAAGCCGTCGCGCAGGTTGACGTGGGCGAAGCGCAGCGGGTTCTCCACGGGACTCCGTCCCCCCCCACCCTCGCCCTCCCCCAGCCAGGAGCTGCGCACGCGTGCGAGGTTGTAGGCGGCGCGCTCGCCCTCGCTGCGCTGCGGCCACGTGACGACCGTGCGATAGCCCGAGCGCACGAGCTTCTCGAGCTCGGGCTCGGCCTCCTTCAGCGAGCGCGCCGCGAGGTCGGGGGCCTGGGCGCGGAACTGCAGCGGCTGGTCGGTGTCGTAGGACGACAGGCGCACGTGGGCGCGGGTGGCGAGCGCCGCGCTGATCGCCTTCGGCGCGACGTAGAGGTGGTGCGCGTCGGCGTCGTGGAAGGCCGCGCAGACGTCCTGCCAGTGGTCGGCGAGCGCGGGAGCGATCTCCTCCTCGGCGGCGATCAGGACGGCCGCGTCCGCAGCGAGGTCCAGGAACGCTCCGAAGCGCTCGACCGGCAACAGCTCCGCGATGTCCGGCCGGTCGTCCTCTGACTCCAGGGCGGCCATCTCCGCCAGCTCGCGGTGCTCGGCGGCCAGCTCGGCGGCCGGCGCGATCTCGACCTCCTCGGTGTCGCCGAGCGATCGCTGGGTGAACGTCGAGAACCAGCGCAGCGACTCGATCTCGATGTCGAAGAGGTCGACGCGCACCGCGCGGTCCTCGGTCGCCGGGTAGATGTCCAAGAGGCCGCCGCGCGCGGCGAACTGGCCGCGGTCCTCGACCTGGTCGACGCGTTCGTAGCCCGCCGCGACGAGCTCGGCCATGCACTCGCCGAGGTCGAGCAGCTCGCCCACACGCAGCTTGAAGGAGTGCGGACGCAGCGCCGGGTCGGGCACCTTCTCGCTCAGCGCGACCGCGGAGACGACGACGACCGGCGCTCCCTGCTCGCCCTGCTCTTCGGACAGGAGCGCGTCGAGCGCCGCGACGCGCAGGCCGACGAGGTGCGGCGGCGGCGCGAGATGCGACTCGTAGGCGACGCCGCGGGTGGGGTAGAAGCGCACCGGTCGCGGGTGCAGCCAGGCCCGCAGGTCGGCGGCGAGGTCGCGCGCCTGGCGATCGTCGCCGGCCACGACGAGCGCGGGCCGCGTCCGGTCCTCGTCGGCGACCGCCGCGAGCACGTAGGGGCGCAGCGCGGCCGACACGAACGCGGCGCCGCCGTCGCGGGCGAGCGCCGCGCCGTCGGCGGCATCGGTGAGGTGAGCGAGAAGCGGGCGCAGTGACATGGGCAGGCGAAGCGACCGCTCGGCGGCGGCCGCGTGGCACGTCCCAGTGTAGGTCGCGCATGTGTGGCAAGGTGCCCCCAGGCGACCGGGGAGGCAGGCAAGGTGGAGCACACGGACAGCGGCGGCAAGCTCTGGTTCCTCGGAGCCGGTCCTGGCGCGGCCGACCTGCTGACCGTGCGGGCGGCGCGGGCGCTGGCCGCGGCCGACATCGTGGTCTGGGGCAAGGAGCTGATGACCGACGCGCTCGTCGAGGAGCACGTGCGCGCCGACGCCGAGCGCGTCTCGTGGCCGCCGGCCGAGATGGCCGACATCCATGCCGCGTACGACCGTGCCGCGCGGGAGGGGCTCGTCGTCGCGCGGCTGCTGTGGGGCGAGCCGTCGGTGTACGGATCGGTGCGCGACGAGGTCCGGGCGGCGCGCGACCGTGGGCTGGACTACGAGATCGTGCCCGGGATCACGTCGCTGTTCGCGGCCGCCGCGGCGCTGGAGATCGAGCTGACCGTCGCGCCGCAGTCGTCCCGGCCGCTGATCCTCTCGCAGGGGCGCGGCGACCCGGTGCCCGTGCGCGAGCTGGCGCGCCACGGGGGCACGATCGCGCTGTTCATGATCGGCGAGCGCGCCGAGGAACTGCAGCGCGGGCTGATCGCCGGCGGCTACGAGCCGTCCGCGCGCTGCGGCATCGCCCACCGCGTGACGTGGCCCGACGAGGTCGTCCTGACCTGCCGGCTCGACGAGCTCGCCACGACCGTCGCGGCGCGCGGCCTGGACCGGCACACGCTCGTCATCGTCGGCCCGGCGATGGAGGACGACGGGCCGGGCGTCAGCGCCCCGTCGTAGCGCGCAGCGCCGCGAGGATGGCGTCGGCGGAGCGATCGGCGTCGGCGGCCGTCGTCTGCCAGCCGCTGACGGAGATCCGCATGACCGTCGCGCCGCCCTGCCAGCGGCTGCCGCTCGCCCAGCACGTGCCGTCGCGCTGGACGCGGTCGAGCACCCCGTCGGTGACCTCGTCGCTGCCGGCGAAGCGGACGAGCACCTGGTTGAGCACGACGTCGTTGAGGATCTCGACGTCCTCGTCGGTCGCGAGTCGGGCGGCGATCCGCTCGGCGTGCGCGCAGCAGCCGTCGACGAGATCGCGCACGCCGTCGCGCCCGAGCGCGCGCAGCGCCGCGTACAGCGGCACCGCGCGGGCGCGGCGCGAGAACTCGGGGGTCGACTCGACGCCCCACGGCACGTCGCTGTCGTTGGCCGGGATGTAGTCGGCGGTCGAGGCCATCGCGCCGCGCTGCCGGGCGGCATCGGCGACGAGCGCGATCCCGCAGTCGTAGGGGACGTTGAGCCACTTGTGGCCGTCGGTCGCCCAGGAGTCGGCCTGCTCGTAGCCGGCCAGCAGGTGGCGGCGCGCCGGGCTGGCGGCGGCCCACAGCCCGAATGCGCCGTCGACGTGACACCACGCGCCGTGGGCGCGGCACAGGTCGACGATCTCGGCGAGCGGGTCGAACGCGCCGCTGTTGACCTCGCCGGCCTGTGCGCAGACGATCTGCGGGCCGTCGTGCTCGCCGAGCGCCGCCGCCAGCTCGACCGGCAGCATCCGCCCCTGCGCATCGGCGGGCACGATACGCACGGTGTCGGCGCCGAGGCCGAGGATCCGGCAGGCGCGCGCGATCGTGATGTGCGCGTTGGCGCCGGCGACCACCCGCAGGGGCGGCGCGCCCTGCAGCCCGTCGGCCTCGACGTTCCAGCCCGCGTCGGCGAGCACGGCGTGGCGCGCGGCGGCCAGGCAGGTCACGTGCGCCATCTGACAACCGGTGACGAAGCCGACGCCGCAGTCCGCCGGCAGGCCGAGCAGCTCGCGCACCCAGCCGGCCGCGACCGCCTCGACGACCGCGAGCCCCGGCGACGTGATCGCGCCGCCGCCGTTCTGGTCCCAGGCCGACGTCAGCCAGTCGGCGGCGACGGCCGCGGGCAGCGCGCCGCCCACGACGAAGCCGAAGTAGCGCGGCCCGGTCGACGCGACGAGCCCGGGCTCGACGTCGGCGGCCAGCTCGGCGATGACCGTGCGCGGGTCCTCGCCGGCGTCGGTCAGCGGCCGTGCGAGCCGCTCGCGCAGCTCGCCGACCCCGGCAGTCGCGCCGACGTGACGCTCGGCCAGGCCGTCGACGAACTCGCGGGCGAGGCGGGCGGCATCGGTGAGCACGTCGTAGCGGGGGTCCACGTGCGCAGCCTATGCGCCGCCGCCAGCGCGCGACGCCGCCGGCGAGCGCCGGCCGCCGGACCGCAGCGGGAGGCTATTCGGGAAACCGCAGGCCGACGTGATCGGTCCAGCCCGGATCGATCTCGGTCAGCTCCCGGACGATGTGCTTCTGGTGGTCGGGACCGTGCAGCCCGTAACGCCGGCCGTCGCCGTGCGCCTCGGAGATCAGCCCGGTCCGGCTCTCGAACTCGTCGAGGATCCGCTCGGCGTCGGGCGAGCCGTCGATCGGGCGCAGGATCACGTGATCGGCCATGGGCGGCGACCTACCCGCCGCGGCGCCCGGTTCAACCGCCGAGCGTCGTCAGAGCTCGCGCTCGCCGAGCACGATCTGCTCCGCGATCCGCGCGGCGTCCTCGACGAGGGCGGCGACCTCCGCCTTGGACTGGCGAAAGGCGCCGAGCACGTGGGCCGAGACGATCTCGGGATCGGTCGTGTCGGGCCGGCCGACGCCGACCCGCACCCGCGCGAACTCCGGGCTGCCGAGCTGGGCCTTCACCGACTTCAGCCCGTTGTGGCCGGCCAGGCCGCCGCCGACGCGGGCGCGGATGTCGCCGAACGGCAGGTCGATCTCGTCGTGCACGACGAGGACCCGCTCCAGGGGCAGCTTGTAGGCGCCGCGCGCCACGCCGACCGAGCGGCCGGCCTCGTTCATGTACGTCATCGGCAGCAGCACGGCGACGCGCGGGCCGCCGGGACCGGTCCGGCCCTCGGTCAGTTTGCCGGCGAACTTCGTCTTCGCGCGCGGCAGCTCCCAGCGCGCGGCGAGCCGGTTGGCGACCTCGAAGCCGATGTTGTGCGGCGACCCGGCGTACTTCGCGCCGGGGTTGCCGAGGCCGACGACGAGCCAGTCGACCGGTCCGCGAAACGGCCCGCGGCCGGGCAGCCGCACGGCGTGCGCCTACGCGTCGGGCGCGGCGTCGTCGCCGTCGGCGTCGCCGGCCGGCGCCTCGCCGACGCGCTCGGTCTCTTCTTCGATCTCGTCCTCGTCGGTGGCGATACGCGGCGGGGTGAGCGTCGCGACGACCGTCTCCTCGACGTCGTCGAGCAGCGTGACCTCGGCGGGCACCGCGACGTCGCCGAGCGTGATCGTGTCGTTGATCTGCATGCCCGACACGTCGTGGAAGATCGCCTCGGGGATCGCGTTCGGCAGCGCCTCGATGTTCAGCTCGCGCGTGATCTGCTCGAGCACGCCGCCCTCCTTCGCGCCGGGGGCGTCCTCTCCGCCGGTCAGCTCGAGCGGCACGACGGCGTGGATCGCGACGTTGAGGTCGACGCGCAGCAGGTCGACGTGCATCGTCTCGCCGCGCACCGGGTGGTACTGGGCGCTCTTGAGGATCGCCGGCGTGGCGGAGCCGCCGTCCGAGACCTCGAGCACGGCGCCGGAGGCGGCGAGCGCGTGGCGCAGCTCGCGGGCATCGGCGCTGAAGGTGAGGGGCTCGGCGTCGCCTCCGTAGAGGATGCCGGGGACGCGGCCGCTGCGGCGCAGCCGGCGCGTTGCGCGCGAGCCTTCGGGCTCGCGGGGAGAGATGGAGAGCTTCGTCGTCTGGGAGGCCATGGCGACCGGGAAGGGTAGCGGACCCCGGTTGCTCGCCTGCGCCACGGGAGGCCGCCCGGCCGCGCCGGGGAACGCCTACCGGCGGCCGCCGCCGAGCTGGTCGGTCGCGGTGAACAGCCGCTGGACGTCGAACCACGCCGGCTTCTTGGAGCCGTCGAAGCGCAGCAGCCCCTTCTCGTGGACGGGCGGGTTGGGGCGCGGGTTGCCGCCGTCCCAGTTCGGTCGCACGCGGAACTCCTGCAGCGCCCAGTACATCGAGCCGCTGAGCCACGGTCGCGCGGCGTGGACGGCGAGGTGGTAGTTGATGAAGTCCTGCTGGTACTGGTAGGTGCCCTTCTCCTCGACGGGCCCGTCGCGGTTGGCCTCGGCGCCGAACTCCGACACGAAGATCGCCTTGCCCGGATAGCAGGCGCGCACGGACTCCAGGTAGTCGGGCAGCGCGTCGCGGTCGGCGATCTGGCCGTTGGGGCCCGGGTACCAGCCGAAGTAGTCGTTGATGCCGATGACGTCGAGCGCCGCGTACTGCGGCCGGCAGCCCGCCGACGGGTAGCCCGCGACGGCCAGCCCGACCGGCCGGGTGGGGTCCAGCGCCTTGGCCTGGCGCACCGCGCGCTCGATGTAGAACTGCTGCACCGGGCCGGGTCGCGCCGACAGCTCGTTGCCGATCGACCAGAGCATGATCGAGGGATGGTTCTGGTTGGCGATGATGTTGGACTCGAGCTCGCGCGCGGCGAGCTTGCGCACGGCCTCGCGCTTGAGGAACTGCGTCTTCACCGCGTAGACCGGGATCTCCGACCAGACGAGCAGGCCCAGGCGGTCGGCCAGCTCGTGCAGCTCGGGATGCAGCGGATAGTGCGAGCGGATGACGGTGGCCCCGAGCTCCTTGGCCTGGGCGGCGATCTGCGCGCGGCGGGCGCTGTCGATCGCGAAGCCCTTGACCGGGTCGTCCTCGTGCAGCCCGACGCCGCGCAGGCTGACCGGGCGCCCGTTGAGCATGAGGCGCCCGTCGGCGATCGTGATCGTCCGGATCCCGCTGTTGAGCTTGTACCCGACCACGCGCCGGCTGCCGTCGCGGACCGTGAAGCGCACGGGGTAGAGATACGGGCTGGCCGGCGACCACAGCCGCGGCCGCGGGACGCGCAGGCGCGTCCGGAAGCTCGCGAAGCTGCGCGCGCCGACACGCCGGCGGCCGAGGTTCAGGGCCCGCCCGCCGAAGCTGCCGGTCACCCGGACGCTCGCGGTCCGGTCGCCGTAGTTGCGCACGACGACGCGCGCAAGCACGCTGGCCGTGCAGGCGGCGCACGCCAGCTCCGGCCGCACGGCGACGCTCGTGACGTCGATGCGGTCGACGCGCTGCAGGTAGACCTCGCGCAGCAGCCCGCCGTAGTTCCACCAGCCGCCGGCGGGATCGCCCGAGCCGGTCAGGCCCGAGGGCGGGAAGTCGGTCTTCAGGCGGCGGTTGTCGACGCGGATGACGAGCCGGTTCGTGCCGTTGCGCTTCAGGGCGCTGCGCGGCAGGCGCAGGTCGAAGGGCAGGTAGGCGCCGGTGTTGCGGCCGATCGCGACGCCGTTGAGCCAGACGCGCGAGCGGTAGTTGACCGACTCGAAGCGCACGAGCCAGTCCAGGCGCGCGCGGGCGTCGGGCAGGCGGAAGTCCTTGCGATACCAGGCGACGGTGCCGGTCATCGAGGCGACCGAGTTGTCACCGACGTTCCACGCGTTGGGCACCGTCAGCGCCGCCCAGCCGTCGCGAGCGGGCCGGCGCTGGAAGGACTGGCGCAGGCCGACGCCGGCGTCGTCGCGGCGAAAGAGCCACTCGCCGCCGAGCAGGTAGCGGTTGTCCGGACCGTCCTGGTAGACCGTCCCGCGCGTGACACCGTCGGCCGCCGCCAGCGCGGGCGCAGGGGCGGCCAGCGCGGCCAGGGCGGCGAGCAGGGCGACGAGGGGTGCGGGCAGGCGGAGAAAGCGCATCGGGTCCGAAGCGCACAACACGACCTGCCGTCGCGAGTTGTGCCCGTGCCGCTCGCCGGTCTACGGCGAGGGGCAGCTGGACTCGCGGCCGATCGGGGCTGTGACGCGCAGGAGGCTAACGGTCATCCCGGTCAGCGCGTTGCCCTCGCGGCGGACGAGCACGCACTGCACCGTCGTCTCGGCCTCGCGGCCGGAGGGAAACCACACCACGCGCGTGAACCGCGTGCGCGAGCGCAGGGCGTGCGCGGTCTGCGACTGATACAGGGCCACCTTCAGCTCGCCGTCGCGGCGCAGCCGGCGCGCGTTCTCCCGCACGACGGACGCGCAGCCCGGCTCCCGGCATGCCGTCAGCCGGCGCAGCATGTCCGCGCTGTCGCCGCGCAGCTGGGCCCGCAGCAGCTCAACGACGCGCGCGCGCTCGACCGTGTCGTTGTTGATCCAGCGCGCCACGACGAAGCTCACGGCCACGAGGGCGAGAACGCCGGCGGCGATGATCACGGGGCGCTTCACGCGCCCATCATCACCGGCGCGTGGCGCGACTGCGTCGGCGCGCGTCCCGACCGCGCCGGCGGGGAGGCTCAGCCGGTCGGGTGGAAGTCGTCGCCGTTGAGCTCGAGGAAGCGCTTGACGGACGCCTCCTGGTGGTCGAGCCGCTGGGCGGTGCGGCGGGCGTGGACGGCGGCGCGCTCCTCGAAGTCCTCGAGGCAGCTCGCAGGGTCGTCGGAGAGCGGGTAGACATGCACGAGATCCTGCTGCGCGCAGACGATGCCCAGCGGCGGCGGGCCCTGCGAGAGCGTGCGCGCGCCGCAGACGGCGGCCACGAGCATGCGCCGCTCGGGCGCCGACAGCGCGACCGGCATGAGGCGGTGGGCGGGCAGCTTGACGCCGAGCTCGATCGAGCGGTCGACGGCGACCTCGTCACCCGTCGCGGCGGCGAGCGGGCCGGCCCAGACCGCCAGGACCGTGTCGGCGGCGACGATCGCGTCGCGCAGCGCCCGCGCCTGCTCGGCATAGAGCTCCTCGGCCTCGTCGCGCGAGCCGGCCTCGGCGAGGTCCAGGTCGCACGGGACGCGCAGCAGCTCCGAGGCGCCGACGGCGGAGCCCGCCGCGCGGCCGCCGTGCGCGACGTAGGTCTGCAGCGTCCCGAGGTCGCGGCGGCCGTGGAAGATCACGGTCAGCGCCTCGGCCAAGGCGAGGTCGGACACCTTCAGGGCGACGGCGGCAGAGGACCCGGCATCGATGAGCGCGCGTTGCAGCAGGTCGTCGGCGTCGGTCATGTGAGCGTCCCTCTCTTGTTCTTGACTCATGGTGACGCCCGGGGGGTACCCTGCGCAACCATGAGCCTTCTCTACAAGCCCTTCGGGATCATTGTCGGCCTCATCGCCGGTTTCCTCGCGCGCCAGGTGTTCAGCCAGGTCTGGGGATACATCGACACGCGCGAGCCTCCGAAGCCGACCGACGAGCAGACCACCTGGGGCAAGGTACTGGGCGCGGCGGCGGTTCAGGGCGCGACGTTCGCGGTCACCAAGGCGGCCGTCAATCGCAGCGGCGCCAAGGGGTTTCACTGGCTGACGGGCATCTGGCCGGGCGCGAAGCGGCCCGAGAAGGAGTAGCCCCCACCGCTCCCGCCGGCATCCGGCGCCGTAACACCGGGGCCGACGGGCGCGTGCCGAAGATGGTGCCGCAATCCGTCCGCGCCGCTGGACGGACGTTGGAGGATCTGCCGGACTAGCCGCGCCTGAGCACGTAGCCGCGCTCGGCGAGCGCCGCGAGGTCGTCCTCGAACGCCGCGAAGTCGCGCGCCCGGAGATGCGCAAGCGGGATCCCGTTGGGCCCGTGGCGGCGCATCCAGCTGCGCAGCGTCTGCGGGCCGACGCGCTCGGTCGCCTCGGCGGTGAGCGCGAGCAGGATCGCCAGCTCCGGCCGGTGGTCGAGCTCCCCGGTGATGACCGCCAGCGGATCGACGTCGAGCACCTCGCACAGCTCGTCGTCGGAGAGGCCGAGGCGCTGCATGAGCTCGGCGGCGGGAGCGGTCATGCTTGGACCGTAGTGCCCGAGCGGCCGTTGCGAACGCGCTCGCGAACCAGCGCGTCGAGCTGCGCGCCCACGAGGACCGCCGACGCCGCGAGGTACAGGTACGTCAGCGCGACGACGATCGTCGCCAGCGCGCCGAAGATCGACCCGTAGTCGGCAAGCGAGGTGAGGTAGATGCCGAACACGAGCGATGTGCCGACCCACGCGGTGACGACGACGATCGAGCCGAACCCCACCCATTGCGGCGGCTGATGGTCGGCCGGCGCGTAGGCGACGAGCAGGGTCACGACGACGAAGAGCAGCGCCAGCGCGAGCGGCCAGCGCAGCCACAGCAGCAGGCCCGCGTCGATGCCTGCGCCACGGAGCAGCTCGTCGCCGAGCACGGCGCAGCCCGCCGCGGTGAGCAACAGCGCCGCGACCACCGCGCCGAGCGCGAGCGAGTCACGCATCCGCTCGGCGAACGTGCGCTCGCGGCGGCTCTCGTAGATGCGGTCGAAGACGTCCATGATCGCCCGCATCGTCGCCGACACCTTCCAGATCGCCAGCGCCGCGCCGGCGAGGATCCAGAAGGCCTGCTGCCCGCCGAGCACGTTGCGGATCGTGTCGTCGACGACCTGGAAGGCCGGCTGCGACATCGCCTCGCGCGCGCTCGGCGCCCACTCCTGGGTCCACTGCTCGTCGAGGCCGAGCCCGCCGAGCACGCCGAGCCCGAAGAGCACGAGCGGGATGATCGCGTAGAAGACCTGGAAGGCGATCGCGCTGGAGAACGTCAGCAGGTCGCGCTCGCGGAAGGCCCGCGTCACCTCGCCGACCGCCTCGCGCCAGGACACGGCCCGAAGCTCCTCGGCGATCTGGTGCAGGAGCTTCATCCGCCTGCGGCCTACCCGCCGGACACGCGTTGTGGTCGCGGCCGCCCCGGGTCAGAAGAGCTGGTTCTCGCCGCCGAACACGTCGCTCACCGCGCGGTCCGAGAAGATGCTGCGGATCGAGTCGGTGAGCAGCTCGGCGCACGAGAGGACCTTGATGTTGTCGGGCGCGCCGGCGCGCAGCGGGATCGTGTCGGTGACGACGATCTGCTCGATGCCCGCGTCGGCGAGGTTCTCGTAGGCGTTGCCGCTCAGCACCGGGTGCGTGGCCGCGGCGTAGACCGCGCGCGCGCCGGCGTCGAGCACCGTCTGGCTGGCGACCTTCAGCGTGCTGGCGGTGTCGATGATGTCGTCGACGATCAGGGCGGTCTTGCCCTTGACGTCGCCGATGACGTAGCCGATCTCGGCGACCTGCTGGGCCGGGCGCTCCTTGTCGAGGATCGCGATGGCGGCGCCGAGCTTGGAGGCGAACTTCTTGTTGAGCTTGACACGGCCGGCATCCGGCGCGACGACGACGAGGTCCTGCAGGCCGAGGTCGCGGAAGTACTGCGTGAGGATGAACAGCGCGGTCATGTGGTCGATCGGCTTGGAGGAGAAGCCCTGGATCTGGCCGGCGTGGAGGTCCATCGTCACGACGCGGTCGGCGCCGGCGCGCTCGAGCATGCGGGTCACGAGACGCGCCGAGATCGGTTCGCGCGGAGCGGACTTCTTGTCCTGGCGGCTGTAGCCGAACCACGGCACGACGGCGATGACGCGGTGCGCGCTGGCGCCGACCGCCGCGTCGATCATGATCAGCAGCTCCATGAGCGCGTCGTTGGGCGTCAGCCCGGTGGCCGGGTTCGCGCACGTCGGCTGGACGATGAAGACGTCGGCGCCGCGGATCGATTCGCCGTAGCGGCAGTAGACCTCGCCGTTGGTGAACGTCTTGAGCGTCACCGGCCCCGGGGAGATGCCGAGCTTGGCGGCGATCCTCGCCCCCAGATCGGGGTTCGCGCGCCCCGAGAACAGCATGAGCTTCTTGTCGTAGCCGAGCTCGAGGCGGGTAGCTGGTGCCGGCTCCGGCTCGACCGTCGTCATCGCTGGACGGATTCTAGGGCCTGTCCCGGCGCTTACGATCGGCGTAGCCCTCGACGTTCGTCTGGCGCCCGCGGGCGACCGCGAGGGCGCCCGGCGGCACGTCCTTCGTGATGGCCGAGTTCGCCGCGGTGTAGACGTCGTCGTCCAGCGTGACGGGCGCGACGAGCGTCGTGTCGACGCCCGTGTGCACGCGATCGCCGATCGTCGTGCGGTGCTTGGCGACGCCGTCGTAGTTGGCGGTGATCGTCGCGGCGCCGAGGTTCGTGTCCTCGCCGATGTCCGCGTCGCCGATGTAGGACAGGTGCGGGACCTTGCTGCCGCGCCCGACATCGGAGTTCTTGATCTCGACGAACGTGCCCGCCTTCGAGCGCTCGCGCAGGACCGTGCCGGGGCGCAGGTAGGCGAACGGGCCGACGGTGGCGCCGGACTCGATCTCGGCGCCGACGACGTAGGAGTGCGGGATCGTGACCGCGTCGTGCAGCGTGGCGTCGATCAGGGTCGTGAGCGGCCCGACCGTGCAGCCCTCGCCGATCGTGGTCGCGCCTCGGAGGAAGCTGCTCGGCTCGATGACCGTGTCCTCGCCGATCGCGATCCCGACGTCGATCAGCGTCGAGCCGGGGTCGACGATCGTCACGCCCGCGCGGCCATGGGCCGCGTGGATGCGCGCCTGCGCGATGGTTCGAACCGCGGCGAGCTGGACGCGGTCGTTGACGCCGAGCGCAAGCTGCGGGTCGCCGAGCTTGTGCGTCCTCACCAAGTGGCCGGCCGCACGCAGCGCGGGCAGGACGTCGGGCAGGTAGAGCTCGCCCTGCGCGTTGTCGGGGGTCATCGTCCGCAGCGCGGCGAGCACCGCGGCGCCGTCGAACGCGAAGATCGAGCTGTTGACCTCGCGGATTGCGAGCTGTTCCGGGGTCGCGTCGCCCGCGACCTTCGTCTCGACGACGCCCTCGACGTGCCCGTCGTCGTCGCGCACGACGCGGCCGTAGCCGCTCGGGTCGTCGAGCAGCATCGTGGCCATCGTGGCGGCGGCGCGGTGCTTGGCGTGCGCCCGCATGAGCCGCTCGATCGCCGTCGGTGTCACGAGCGGCACATCGCCGGGCAGCACGAGGACGGCGTCATCCGCGCCGATCTGCGCGGCGGCCGCACGGACGGCGCCGCCAGTGCCGTCGGGCTCGGGCTGCACCACGCACGTCACGCCCGCCGGCAGCTTGCCCTCCAGCGTCCTGGCGGCCGAGTCGACGACCACCACGCGGTCGGCGCCCGCCTCCAGCGCGGCGGCGATCGTCCAGGCGACGAGCGGGCGTCCGCAGAGCGGGTGCAGCATCTTCGGAAGCCGGGAACGCATGCGCGTGCCCTGGCCGGCGGCGAGGATGACGGCAGTGAGAGAGGGCATGCAGGTGATCCTAGGGCGCTGGGCGGCGTAGGCTTTGCGGACCACTGGGGAGTGGTGTAACTGGCGAGCACATGTGGTTTTGGTCCACAGGGACCGGGTTCGAATCCTGGCTCCCCAGCTGTTTTCCGTCGGGCCGATGTGCGAACATACGTTCGTGCCACGCTACACCGAGCAGGAGGCTCGCACCGCCATTGAGGCCTCGTTCAGCTACGCGGAGACGCTACGACGACTTGACCTCCGCACCACGGGCGGAAACTGGCTGACGCTCCAGCGGTGGGCCGAGCGCTGGGGGATCTCGACGGAGCATTTCGACCGCAACGCCAGCAGCACAGCCCTCATGCGGGCGCGTGCTCGGCCGCTGGCCGAGATCCTCGTCGCGGGTTCGCCCTACTCGCGCAGCTCGCTGAAGCGGCGGCTCTGGGCCGAGGGACTCAAGCCACGATTGTGTGGGTTGTGTGGTCAGGGCGAGCTCTGGCGTGGACGCCCGCTCGGGCTCATCCTCGACCACCTCAACGGCGTGCGAGACGACAATCGGCTGGAGAACCTCCGGATCGTCTGCCCGAATTGCGCCGCTACGCTCGACACGCACTGTGGCCGCAAGAACCGGCGGGAGGTCACACGGGCGTGCGAGCGGTGTGGTTTCACCCGAATCGCCCCGGCCAGCGCTACTGCTCCAGCGCCTGCGGGGTGCGGTACGAGCGCAAGGGCAAGCCCAACCCGTGCCTGCCGCCGTGCCGAGCGCCCGCCGCACGATCAACTCCTGCGGGAGATCGCGGCGACGAGCGACTCCGCCGTCGGCCGCAGGTACGGCGTATCGGACAACGCGATCCGCAAGTGGGTGCGCCAGTACGAGCGTGAGGCCGCGGCGGCGGTCAGCGCAGCGACCGGACGAGCGCCATCGCCAGGCGCTGCGGCGCCACCGAGCCCGACGACCCGCGGGCCGTGACGACGAGAGATCGCGCGCGCCACGGACCGGCGGGCCGCCGAGCCACCTACGTCGATGTCCGGGGGCCTCGAGCCGCACAACCGCAGAGACGTCGGGGGCGCAAGCGCCGCCGTCGAGCGCGGGGCGCCGCTTCAGTCGAAACGAAAGAACGTCCCGACCGGCTCGAGCTTGTCGCGCTCGATCCTCGGGACGGCGGCGGCAAGCGTGGCGGCGAACGTCGCGCCGCTGGCCTCGATGAGCCGGATGAGCTCCTCGACCGGCGTCGCCTCGGC
>JAUXSD010000349.1 GCA_030681525.1 Solirubrobacteraceae bacterium | reverse complement strand
TTCTCAAAATAGTCGAAATTGGATAGTTTTTCATTTTCAATACCTACCCCATTCAGTTTCATATAAAATCTGGTCGTCACTTGCTTAAATCGCGGATCTAATGTGAAACAAATTTTTATCAAAGCAGTATTGAGCATGTTGCTGTTGGTTGCGGCCAGTGGTTGTGCGACTCCCTCGAGTGGCGGGTATGGCAATCAGTCGCGTAGTTCGTCCGGTCATCAGCACTAACGGCTGATCGTGTTTGTGTAGGTGGTTGATCGAACAAACCACCTGCGCAACAATTGAATCAGCAGGATGAAACCATGATCAAAATTATTCAAAACTTGAGGATATGGTGAAAAAACACAATTCTTTGCACCTTCTCATGCTACTAACTGGTTTGCTTAGCCCGGTGGTGCAGGCCGAAGAGCTTATGTTGGGCGCCAGTCTTGCCGGGCTGCTGGAGTATGCGCGCGAGCACAATCCCGAATTGGCGGCAACGCGCTTCGACGCCGATGCCGCGACGCAGCGCGTGCAGTCGGCGGCAGCCTTGTCCGACCCGGTGTTGCGCGCCGAACTGATGGATGTCACCAACCAGGGCACGAATAAGAGCGCGAGCCTGCTTCCGTCGCAAGTCGGCAGCACGCGATATACGTTGATACAGAGCGTGCCGTGGTTCGGCAAGCGCGATTTGAAGCGGGAGGCAGCCGAGGCCGGCGCAGATCAGGCACGGGGACAAACCGCTGCGACCTGGGCGGAATTGTCGGCGCAAATCAAGTCAACTTACGCGCAGTATTACTACGTTGCGGGCAGCCAGAAAATCACCCGCGACCTGTTTGATCTGGTGATGCAGATGGAAAAAGTTGCGCAGGTTCGTTATGCCAACGGGCTTGCCGCACAACAAGATGCCGTGCGCGCGCAAGTGGAACAAACGGTCAGGAAAACCGAACTGGTCGCGCTGAGTAATACCCAGCGGCAAGTCGAGGCGCGGCTGAATGCCTTGTTGTCGCGCCCGGTAACCATGCCGCTTGCCGCTCCGCAGCACTTGCGCAGCATTCCCGCAACGGCCAGCCTGGCCAACTATACGGCACTGGAAAATCGTATTCGCGAGCACAACCCGGAGTTGTTTATGGACGAGGCGGGGGTTCGTGCGGGCGAAAAAAACCGCGATCTTGTTTACAAGAACCGTTATCCGGATGTTGCGCTGGGTATTTCCCCAACCCAAACCGGCAATGCGGTGCGCGAGTGGGGCGTGATGGTCGAATTCAATATTCCGTTGCAGCAGGGGGCGCGCCGCTCGCAGGAGCGCGAATCCGATGCGATGCTGGCGGCGGCCAGGGCACGCAAGGAGGTAACTGCGAACCGCATTCTCTCCGCGCTAA
The DNA here is from genome assembly GCA_030681525.1 of Solirubrobacteraceae bacterium. Lineage (GTDB taxonomy): Bacteria > Actinomycetota > Thermoleophilia > Solirubrobacterales > Solirubrobacteraceae > CADCVQ01. The sequence goes on along the minus strand of JAUXSD010000349.1, from coordinate 99 downwards.
GCGAAAATCTTTCCGGTATTGAAGCGGCGCAGCGCATGGAATCGCTTGGCTCCAGCAGCCTGCTGCCGCAAGCGAATGTCACCTTTGAATCCGCGCTGA
>JAUXSD010000341.1 GCA_030681525.1 Solirubrobacteraceae bacterium | reverse complement strand
GCGGGCGCGGCGGCCGCCGCGGCGGCGACAGCCGCGGCCGCGTCGTCGGCGGGCTTGGCGCGAGGCTTGACCGGTGCGGCGACGGGGACCGCGGTGCGCGGGGGCGCCGTCGGCTGCTGGATTGCCGCGACGACTTCGGGCGCGACCGCGGCGACCGGCGCCGGCCTGGGCGGGGCGGCCGCGACCGCGGCGGCCGGCGCCTTGGTCTTGACGTGCTGGACCTCGGCGACGCCGGCGGTGACGATCGCCGCGGCGGCGAGCGTGGCGGCGGTCTTCGTCGCGATCGTGCTGACGCCCGCCGAGATCGCCGATGTCCCGCCGGTGGCCGCGACCGTCGCGGCGGCGGCGCCGGCCGCACCGCCCGCGCCGGCGGACGCCGTCATCCCGAACTGCGTCAGCAGGGCCTTCTTGAAGAGCAGCAGCGGCGCGACGGGGAACACCGCGGCGAGCGCGCGGTTCGTGCTGCGCAGCTGCGCCTTGAAGCCCTGGCAGCGGTCGCAGCCGCGCACGTGGCGGCGCACGGGGGCGGTCGAGCGGCACAGGCCCTCGGCGACCTCGCCGAGCTCCTCGCGGACCTGCTCGCAGGTCAGCGTGCGTGCCTCGGCGCACTCGGCGAGCGAGACGCGGGCGCGCACGAGCAGCGACTTGACCGACGGGATCGTCGTCTCCATCGCCTCGGCGATCTGCTCGTAGGACAGCGCGTCGATCTCGCGCAGCAGCAGGGCGGTCTTCTGCGTCTCGGGCAGGTCCTGCACGTCGCAGACCAGCAGCCGGAAGTCCTCGCGCTTGTGCACCTTGTCGGCGGTGGTCTGGCCGGCCTCGGACATGTGGATGTCCATCGAGTCGACCCCGATCGGCTGCACGCGGCGCAGGTGGTTCAAGGAGCGGTTGCGGGCGATGCGGTACAGCCAGGGACGCACGTGGATCGGCCGGTCGTCGGCGACGATCGCGTTGAACGAGGCGGCGAAGACCTCCTGCAGGACGTCCTCGGCATCCTCGCGCGAGCCGAGCATGTGGCGACAGAAGGCCAGCAGGCGCGACTGATAGCGCGACACCAGCGTCTCGAACGCGGCGTTGTTGCCCCGGCGCACGAGTGCGATCAGACGCTCGTCCGACTGCAGGCGCAGCAGCGGGCTGGGGCCGCGCATGGCGACCGGGGTGTGCTTGAGAGCTGTGGCTTCCACGTGGTGACGCTCGGCGTTCGTGCCGCTGCCCGGTAGAACTCCAGAGCGGATGCGAAGTTCCGAGGTTCTCTCAGGGTACCGGCGAAACGCGCGGGCTTCGTGAGGGGTCCGTGAGAGTGCCCGGGGCGGGATTCGAACCCGCACGCTCTTGCGAGCAGCGGTTTTTAAGACCGCCCGCCTATGCCATTCGGCTACCCGGGCGCGCGCCGCAGATCCTACGCGCGCCGGGCAAGCTGAACGGGCGTCCTACCTGGTCGTGTTCTTGAGCTGGCTCTTGAACGTGTTGTACGCGGCGCGCGGCGTGCCGTTCTGCTCGACGAGACCGCCGTCGAACTGCGGCGTGCAGCCGTTGCCGTAGTAGTTGTAGCTGTACAGCCGCTCGATGTTCCTGTCGTACTTCTTGATGAGCTGGAACATGTACTTCGTGCGGCTGGCCTGGCGCTTGAGGTCACAGCGGAAGCTGCGGCCGAAGCTCGCCAGCCCGCCGGTCTCGGTCAGCCAGAGCTTGGCCACCTTGTTGCGCTTGCGGATCGCCTTGAGGATCCGCGCCACGCCGGGGTAGGTCGCGCTGTCGTTCTTCTCGGTGATCCGGCGGTTGACCTGCGAGTAGTTGTGGACACCGATGATCCGCGCCTTCTTGCCGACCGAGCCTGCGGCCTTGATCCAGCGGCCGATGTACTCCTCGACGCCGCGCTGATCGAGAACGTCGAGCGCCACGATCTTGCAGTCCTTGCACTTGAACTTGCGGAAGGTCTTGTAGAACTGCGCGGCGCGCTTGGGGTTGCGGGCCGTCGGCTGCGACTTGTGGTTGGCCTCGTTCCAGACGCCCCAGTCCTTGACGCCCAGCTTGCGGTAGCGCGCGACGAGCGCCCCGACCTTCGCCTTGTAGTCGGCGTTGCTCGGCAGCGGCCGGCGCGGCTGTGAGTTGATGTCGTCGGTCGAGATGTGCAGCAGCACCGAGACGTTGGCGGCGCGGGCGGCGTTGACGAACGCGTCGGCCTTGGCGAGCTCCTCGGGCTGGGTGATGGTGTTCCACTCCAGGAAGAAGCGCGTCTTCTTGAGGTTCAGCGCCTTCCAGTTGGCATCGGCGAACATTCTGGGACTCTGATCGCCGACTCCGACGGCGACCTTGGTCTTTGCCGACGCGCTGGCCGGGACCATCAGCAGCAGTCCGGCGACGAGCAGCGAGGGCAGCAGGCGGCGATTCACGACAGGTTGCATCCTTTCAGCGGGGTCTCGGCACCACATCGGCAGGGACGGGCGCATCCATGAGCGTAACCCGCCCATGGGATCGGGTTGCGTGGCGGACTACGCGGCGCGGCTGGCGCGCTGCGCAGAGCCGCCGATGCCGTCGAGCACGACGCTCGCCAGCGCCGCGCCGCCGGTGATCTTCAGAGCGCTCCGATCGGCGCCGGGACCGAGCGCGTCGATCCAGTCGGCCTCGCTGCCGGCGATGCGCGCGGCGGCGTCGGGCGCCGGTGCCTCGACGATCGTCGCGGTGCCGGCGCCGACCGTGATCGCGTAGTGGCAGAGCGTGCCGTCCGGCCGAATCACCGTGAGCTCGGCGGTGCCGGCGACGCCGGGCGCCGCCGCGATGAGGCTGGGCGCGACGCGCAGGATCGCGCCGATGTCGATCGCCTCGCCCTCGCGCGGCGCCGTCCACGCCCAGTCCAGGCCCCAGCGGGCGAGGGCGGCGAGGACGGGCAGCAGCTCGCGCGAACGCGGCGTGAGCTCGTAGTCCACGCGCGGCGGGACCTCGCGGTAGCGCTGACGCGTCAGCAGGCCATCGGCCACCATGCGGTTCAGGCGCGAGCGCAGCTGCTCGGTGGAGATGCCCGGCAGGACGCGCTGCAGCTCGACGAAGCGCCGCGGCCCCGGCGCCAGGTCGCGCACGATGAGCAGCGTCCACTTGTCGCCGACGAGATCGAGCGCGCGCGCGTCGGGCGCCCACTGGGCGTAGGGATGGCGCTTGGGTGGTGGCGTGGTGGGGGTCAAGCCGAGGAGGTGCGGAATGCCCCTGCCGGGAAGGGTCCGAACCCGTCCGGCACCTTAGTTGTGTTTTGACGCACCGGAAGGTGGCCCGCGGCTTGAGGGGCTTTTGCGGGGGAGAACCTGTGCAAGGTGCCACAGGTTTATGCGCAGGTTTGGCCCGGCGCGTGCGTTATGAGTCTGCGTGGGCACCGTCACGTCCCTGCATGCTCATCGCGTGGCCCGCGCCCGGCGGGACCTTGCGCGCCGCCAGGCGCTGCCGCCGGCGACGCTGTTCTTCGACCTCTCGTCGCCCCACACGTACCTCGCCGCCGAGCGCGCCGAGCGGCTGTTCGCGGGGCTCGAGTGGCAGCCGGCGTACATGGGCATGCTGCATGCGCCCGAGATCGGCGAGGACGGGATGCGCGCGGCGAGCCAGCGTGCGGCGCTGCTGGGGCTGCCGCTCATGTGGCCCGACGGGCACCCGCGACCGGTGCGCGGTGCGATGCGCGTCGCCGCGCTGGCCGCCGGGCTCGGCTGCGGTGCGGCGTTCGTGCTCGCGGCGTCGCGGCTGGCGTTCTGCGGTGGCTTCGACATCGACGAGCCCGACATCCTGGCCGAAGCGGCCGCGGCGGCCGGCATCGGGCTGCACGAGACGCTGGCCGCGGCGGGCGATCTGAGCCGCGACGGCGCGATCGAGCAGGCCGGGCTGTCGCTGCTGGCATCGGGCGCCTTGGATCTGCCGGCGGTGCGCGTCGGCCGGCTGCTGTTCTGCGGCGAGCAGCGGCTGCACGAGGCGGCGGCGGCGCGCGCCGCCGTCTGACCGGGCGCCGCCCGCGTCGGCTCAGCTGAACGCGGAAGTTCGGATTGCTAGGGTCGCCCCGGGATGGCGACCGAATCGTCGAACTCGCAGGAGGTCCGCGTCGTCGGCGGGCATCTCGCCGCTCGGCGGCTGAGGGCCCACGGCGTCAAGAAGCTCTTCACGCTGTCGGGCGGCCACCTGTTCTCGATCTACGACGGCTGCCGCGCCGCGGGGATCGACATCGTCGACGTCCGCCACGAGCAGACCGCCGCGTTCGCGGCCGAGGGCTGGGCGAAGGTCACGCGGCGCCCCGGCGTCGCCGCGGTCACCGCGGGACCGGGCGTCACGAACACGATCAGCGCGATCGCGTCGGCCCAGGCCAACCACTCGCCGATGCTCGTGCTGGGTGGGCGCGCGCCCGCGACGCGCTGGGGCCAGGGGTCGTTGCAGGAGATCGACCACGTGCCGCTCGTCGCGCCGCTGACGAAGCTCGCGGCGACGGTCGGCGGCCCGTCGGACATCCCCGGGCTCATCGATGCCGCGCTGGGGGCCGCGATGACCCCGCATGGCGGCCCGTCGTTTCTGGACTTCCCGCTGGACCACGTGTTCTCCGAGGGCGTCGACGAGGCCGAGTTCATGCCGATGCCGAGCGTGCCCGGCGTCGCCGGGCTCGGGACGGGGAACGGCGCCGAGCCCGACGGGGCCGCGATGGACGCGGCGCTCGCCCTGCTGCGCGGGGCGCGGCGGCCGGCGATCATGGCGGGCACCGACCTCTACTGGGGCCACGGCGAGGACGCCCTGCGCGCGCTGGCCGAGGAGCTGCGGATCCCGGTGTTTCTCAACGGTCTCGCGCGCGGCGGCGTGCCCGCCGACCACGAGCTGTTCTTCTCTCGCGCACGCTCGGCGGGGCTGCGCGGCGCCGACGTCGCGCTGCTGATCGGCGGGCCGATGGACTTCCGGCTGGGGTTCGGCGCAGCGTTCGGCGAGGCCACGCAGATCGTCGCCATCGACCGGGTGGCGCCGTCGCGCCCCTACCCGCGCTCTGCGGCGGCGGAGCTCTTCGGCGAAGTGAGCGACGTGATGGACGTCCTGCGCGGCGCGGTCGGCGGCGCGGCGCAGGCCTCGGCATCGGACCGCGAGGCCTGGATCGCGTCGCTGCGCGCCAGCGAGGAGGAGCTGCGCGCCGGCGAGCGCGCGCTGCTGGCCGACGAGCGCGCGCCCCTGCATCCGATGCGCATCTACGGCGAGCTCGGCACGCTGCTGGACCGCGACGCGATCGTCATCGGCGACGGCGGCGACTTCGTCTCCTACGCCGGGCGCATGATCGCGTCCTTCGCCCCCGGCTGCTGGCTCGATCCGGGTCCGTTCGGCTGCCTCGGCTCGGGACCGGGCTACGCGCTGGCGGCGAAGCTCGCCCACCCCGGCCGCCAGGTCGTGCTGCTGCTCGGCGACGGCGCGTTCGGCTTCTCGGCAATCGAGTTCGACACGCTCGCGCGCCACGGCGTGGCCGTCGTGGGGGTCATGGGCAACAACGGCATCTGGGGCCTGGAGAAGCACCCGATGGAGTTCATCTACGGCTATTCCGTCGCGGCCGAGCTGCGCCCCGAGACGCGCTATGACGTGCTCGTCGAGGCGCTCGGCGGGCACGGCGAGCTCGTGCGCACGCCGGCGCAGCTGCGCCCCGCGCTCGAGCGCGCGTTCGCGGCCGGCGCGCCGGCGCTCGTCAACGTGCTGACCGATCCGTCCGTCGCGTACCCGCGGCGGTCGAGCCTGGCCTGATCGGGTCGCCGGGGGCGAAAAGCGGGAAGCCGCCCCCAGGGGAAAGGGCGGCTTCCTCATGATGGCCCCGCAGGACGGGCAGGGGTACGTACCTTGCGTGGCCGTATCGTGGTCCGGACGGTGGGAAGGGCGCCGATCTAACGGCGTGCCCGGACCTATATCCGGCTCGGTTCCCCTCTGATGCTTGGGCTGGGTCCCCTCTGCCGGCACGGCCTGTATCGGCAGCGATCACGGTCGACTTGACTCGGACGTTCGTCCGTCTTTGCCGCCCGCTGCTGTATTAGCCGCCAGCCGCAGCGCAGCGCCCCGCAGGATGTCGTGCTCGGAGACCTCGATCGCGTCGAGGCCGAAGGCGTCGATGACCTCGAGCAGCATCGCGACCCCCGCGACGATCGTCGGCGCGCGATCGGGCTGCAGGCCGGTGACGTCGCGGCGCTCGGCGTCGGTCAGGCGCGCGAGCCGGTCGAGGATGTCGGCGCAGACCGCCCGCCGCAGGACGTGGCCGTGCACGAGGGCGCGGTCGTAGGGGTGCAGGCCGAGCTCGATCGCCGCGCACGAGGTCGCGGTGCCGGCGACGGCGATCCCCAGCGCCACACGCGCGCGCTGCTCGGGCGGCACGTTGTCGCGGATGATCTGCGCGACCTCACGCCGCAGGCGGTCGACCTCCTCCGGGCGAGGTGGATCGTGCGCGATGTGGCGCTCGGTCTGGCGCACGACGCCGGCCTGCGTGGAGACGTGGAAGTCCACGCTCCCCTCGCAGCCGGTGACGAACTCCGTCGAGCCACCGCCGATGTCGACGACGAGCAGCTCCTCGCCCCGGTCGGGACGCTCGCTCGTCGCGCCCGCGAAGGTCAGCGCGGCCTCCTCGTCGCCGCCGATCGTGCGGGCGTCGAGGTCGTAGCGCTCGCGCACGATCGCGGCGAACCGTGGTCCGTTGGCGGCGTCGCGCACCGCGCTCGTGAGGACGGCGGTCGTGTGCGTGACGCCGTGCTCGTCGATGAGCTCCCGGAAGCGCGCGAGGGTGTCGAAGACGCGCTGCATCGCGTCGTCCTGCAGCCGGCCGGTGGCGTCGACCTTGGCGCCCAGGCGTGTGACGATCGACTCGCGACGGCGCTCCTCGAGCCCCCCGTCGTCGCCGACGTCGGCGATGAGCAGACGCGTCGAATTCGTCCCGATATCGACGACGGCCACACGCACGTCGCATCGAGGCTAGAGGGTCGCCGAAGGGTTGAAGGGGCCCTTTAGGCGTTGCTACACTCGCTGGTCCACGCCGCGGGGTGGAGCAGTCTGGTAGCTCGTCGGGCTCATAACCCGAAGGTCGCAGGTTCGAATCCTGCCCCCGCTACTACGGAAGCCCCCTCTCGCCAGGGGGCTTTCGTGTTTAACGGCCGGGCGACGTAGTACCTGATCATGGACATGCGCGAGATCGTCTTTCTGCACACAGGTACGTCCGACCGCCTGGGCCACCTCGATCACGACGCGGTGCGCGCGTGTGTCGAGCCGCTCGACATGTACGAGCTGCCGGATACCGACCTCAGCGCCTACCGCGCCATGATCGTCACCGGTGGCGTCGACCAGGAACTGCTCTGGCGCGAGCGCGACGCCATCCGCCGCTTCCTCGACGCCGGCCGGGTCCTGCTGTTCAGCGGCCATCTCGTGCGGCCCTGGCTGCCCGGGATCGGGCTGTTCGTGCCCAGGGAGATCCGCTCGCACCGCGACTACGCGGTCCGGATCGCCGCTCCGCACCCGATCTTCGCCCACGTGCGCGAGGAGGACCTCACGATGCGCCAGGGGCTGGCCGGCTTCTTCGCGCGCGGGCACAACCCGCCGCCGGACGGCGTCGAGGTCCTGCTCGAGTTGCCCGGCGGGGAACCCATCGTCTACATCGACCGCGTCAGCACGGGCGGGACGATGCTCGTGCACTCGGGCGGCGACCTGCTGGGGTGGGGGATCGAGCGCATCTACGAGGGTGGCCCGCCGATCACGAGCGCGGTGCACATTCCCGGCCAGATGCTCGATTGGGTGCTCGCGGAGGCCGGGCGGCTGGAGACGGCGCGCGCATGAGGCGCCTCGCGGCCACCTACAACGGATCGGCGGCCCAGCACCGCGCGCTGCACGAGCCGAAGTACCGGCGCTGGCTGGACCGGCTGGTCTACCTTCCCGAGCTGGCGGACGCGGACCTCGACGACCTCGACGGCCTGCTGGTCACCGAGCGACTCCATCGCGCGAAGTTCGATGCAGCCGCGGGCCGGGTGCTCGGCGTACTGGAGCGCGGCGCGACCGTCATCTTCCTCCTCGGCGGCCCGCCACCGGAATGGCTGCCGGGGGCGCGCTGGGAGGCGCGCTTCCGCTCCGAGCAGGGCAACTGGATGCCGACCTGGTTCCTGCACCCCGGCGACGGCCTGGGCCTCCGCGCGGCCGACCCCGAGCACCCCTTCCTGCGCCGCGTTCCCGTCGAGAACGCGACCTGGCATCACCATGGCGTGCTGTGGCCGCCCGAGGGCGCCCAGCCGGTGATCGTCACCCGTGACGGCGCGTCGGTGATCTACCTCGACCGGGTCTCGACGCCGGGCACGCTGCTCGTCGCCACGCTGGACCCGATCTACCACTTCGGCTCGTACTTCATGCCGGCGTGCGAACGCTTCCTGGACGGCTTCCTGCCGTGGGTGGTCGAGGAGCTGCTCGAGGACGCCGGTGACGGACTTTCCCGCGCGGCCCGCTAGTCGGTGTCGAGCGGTCGCAGGCGGCCGTCGGGCGTGAGGTGCGCGAGCGCGGCGGGATCCGGCGCCGCCGTCGGGCCGGCCTCCAGGTACTCGGGGTACATCGGCTTGCGGCCGCGGTTGCGGCCGAGGGCGGCCAGCGGCGGGATCGTGAGCTTCTGGACGAGCGCCGGCGGCTTCGTGAAGCGGATCACGTCGCCGTACTCGTGGCCCATCACCGCGAGCTGGAGTGCGTCGGGCAGCCCCTTCGCGTTGACCTTGCCGTCGCGGGCGAGGCCGAACATCGACCCGACCATCTCGCTGAAGCGCACGCCGGGGATGACCTCGACGAGCACCTCCGCCTCGGCGTCGCCGACCTGCCACCAGTCGTGGACCACGCCGGACGGCACCGACGCGCCCTCGCCGGCCCCGAGCGTTCGCTCGCGACCGCCGATGAGAAAGCCCACCTCTCCCTTGAGCACGAGGAAGCGCTCGTCGACCGTCGGATGCACGTGCGCGGCGGCGACACGTCCGCCGGGACGGATGAACAGATGCGAGACGAGGACCTGCTCGGCATGCTCGCGGGGGTCCGTGAGGAGGACCACGCGCTCCCCGGTGACGGGATTCTCGAAGACGGGCCGTGGCGCCAGGTCCATGGGGGCACGACCGATCCAACCACGGCGGGTGGCCTGAACGCAAGCGCGCCCCGCGGAGCCAGGCGCCACGAGCGCGCCGCCGTGGCGCGCTCTTTGAGAGGCTTCCGGCGATGCGATTGCGGATGGGGGAGCTCGCCAGGGATGGCCGAGAGCGCTGTGGACGGGCTCTGGGTCGGGGCCTCGGGCGGCTTGGCCGGATCCTGAGCGGAGGCCGCGGGCGCCTCGGGCGAGGCCTGAAGAGCGGCCGGGGGCGGCTCGAGCCCGTGCCCGACGCCAGCCAGGGGCGCCTCGGGCGCGTGCTGGCCGGGTCCCGGGCGGGCCTCGGGCGCGTGCCGGCCGGCACCCAGGCGCGCTTGGCAGCGCTCCTCGCCGCGCACGGTGCCGAGCGGGTGTCGCGCGTGACGATCCTCGGGCTCATCGTGCTCATGGGGACCGGCACGGCGGCGGCGCTCGCGATGCTCCCGTCCGACGCTCGAACGGCTGCCGCTCGCCAGGGCGCCACCGCGCAGAGCCACCGCTTCGCCGTCGGGCAGCTCGTCGCGCAGACGCCGCGCCGGGCGGGGCCGGCGTACTACGCCGAGACGGCGAAACGGCGCGTGCCGGCCTCCACCGGGACAGGGTTCCTGGCCCTGTACCGGGCGGCCGCTCGCACGTTCGGTGTGTCGTGGCGCCTGCTCGCGTCGATCCACCGCCAGGAGACCGCGTTCTCGACCGCGCCGACGACGTACCACGGCCTCAACCCGTTCGGCTGCTGCGCCGGGCCGATGCAGTTCAACGTCACCAACGGCCCACCGAGCACGTGGGCGCTGTACCGCCAGTCCTTCCGCCACGGCAAGCGCCCCAAGCGCTACCCGCACCCGACGCGGCACCATCCGTCGATCTACGACGACTTCGACGCGATCATGGCGGCGGGCGCCCTGCTGCGCGACTCCGGCGCCACCGACGCGCTCGACGGCGGATCGTGGTCGGCCGCGTACGCCTACTACGGGCACGACCTGTTCGGCACCGAGTACGCCAGCCAGGTCCTGGCCCGCGCGCGCGGCTGGGAGCGCGACGGCTTCTGCGTCAACTGCCCCGTCGACGGAGCGCTCGTCGCCGAGTACGACGACGCGTACGGCGTCGCCGCCCGCCGGCAGCTGCTGGCCGACGAGCGTCGCGAGAAGTCGGAGAAGCGCAAGAAGAAGCGCGACCAGGAGCGCAGGAAAAAGGAGCGCGCCGAGGCACGCCGAAACGCCGCCGAGCAGGAGCGCGCCGATCGCCGCGAGGCCCGCCGCTCCGTTCCAAGCGAGCCCGCCCGGCGTGCGCCCGAGACGCCGGCCGAGGCGACGCCACCGCCGCCGCCCGCCACCACGACGACGCCGCCCACGACGACGACCGAGCCGCCGCCCGCGCCCGCGCCGCCGCCGCCGCCCGCCTGTACCGGGCTCAAGAAGCTGCTCGGCTGCGGCTGACGGCTGCGCCGGCCCACGGCGAGCGGCTCGGCCAGCGCCTGGAACGCCGTCTGCGGGCCCACGTTGGGGATCGCCGAACGCCGCTAGGCCGCGACCTCCGCGGCGGCGAGCTCGAGGCATGTCGCGCGGACGGCTTCGACGTGCTTGCGCTGGACCTCGACGGCCCAGTCGGCCAGGCGCGCGACGGCGTCGTCGCCGACCGTGTCGCCCATCGTCTTGACGATCTCCCAGTGCCCGAGCTCGCCGGCCTCGGCCATCGTCAGGAACTCGAAGCCGTCGAGCGCCTCCTCCTCCTCGGCCAGGTACGTGCGCATCATCTCCTTGGCCTCGCTCTTCGTGTCGGCGGCCTTCTCGCGGATCGCCGTCTTCCTGCCGTCGAGCGAATCGACGAGCTCGTCCGTGCGCCGCTCGGTCTCCGCGGCGTCCTGGCTCATCCGCTCCAGGCGTGACCTGAACTCGTCGGCGCCCTCCATGCCGGCGACCTTCGTCGTGGCCTCCTGCGCGGCCTGGGCCAGACCGAGGACTTCTCCGAGCTTCTCGTCGAGTGGTGTCAGCTCTGCCATGGTGCCTCCTTGGCGGGACGGGCGATTGCCGACACCCCCGTACCCGCTCGCGGGTGAATCTCACGTGCCGTGCCCGGTACGATCGGCCGGTGCCCGACCAGCTGCACTTCACGCCCTCCGAGCAGGCCAACGCGCTCATCGCGACCGACCCGATGGCGCTGCTGGTCGGCTTCGTCCTCGATCAGCAGGTCACCGTGCAGAAGGCGTTCTCGGGGCCCCTCGCGCTGCGCGAGCGTCTCGGCTCGCTCGATGCGGCCACGCTCGCCGAGGCCGATCTGGAGACGGTCTTTCGCGAGCGGCCCGCCATCCACCGCTTCCCCGGCGCGATGGCCCAGCGCGTCCACGACCTCGCCGTCCACATCCGCGACGCCTACGACGGCGACGCCGCCCGCGTCTGGACCGACGCCGCCGACGGCGACGAGCTGCGCGCGAACCTCGCCGCGCTGCCCGGCTTCGGCGAGATGAAGATCAAGGCGCTCGGCGGCGTGCTGGCCAAGCGCTTCGGCGTCGAGGCGGCGCAGGCGCTCGTGCCCTGGCACCCGACGCTCGGCGACGTCGACTCCCCGCAGGCGCTGGCCGACTACCAGGCCGCCAAGCGCATCCACAAGAAGGAGTGGGCCGGCAGGGCGTAGGAGGGAAGGCGGCTACAGCCGCCGCCGGATCATCCGCGCGTAGGTCGCCTGGCCGCGGGCCGTCGGGTGAAACGACGCGAACGCGGGACGGGTCGCCCCGAGGATCCGGGGTGAGGCCGCGCAGACCCCGCCGCCCTCGAACGCCTCGCGCACGTCGGCGAAGGCAAAGCCGCGGTGGCGCCGCACCTCGGCGGCGATCGTGCGGGCGAGCAGGTCGGCGCCCGCGTCGAGACGGCGCTGCTCGCGCTCGTCGATCGTGCCGACCGGGCCGCACCACGGGCGACCGGCGAAGAGCCGCGGGTAGCCCGCGACGACGACCGTGGCCTGCGGCGCCCGACGGTGGCGCTGCCGCCCGGCTCGGCGGAGGAGTCCCACAGCGTGGCGGCAGCGACCGTACCGGCCGCCGCGAGCACGACGCCGGCCGCGAGCACGAGCGCCCAGCGGCGCGCACGAGATGAGGGCGAAGCGATCATGCGGCCGCCGGCTACCCGGCGCGGCAAGCCTTCAGCCCGGGGGAGGGGACCGGCCGCCGGCGCCGAAACTTCCGGCCAGATCCCGTGTCTCGGAATCCGACAAGAAGGCTGAACCGCGGTCGCGCCAGTGCGACGGCGGCTGGGGGAACCACTTGCGCCGCTCGCGGCGCACGGGGCGAATCACCGGATCGTTCGGTGTAGCGCATTTCCAGCGCGAGCCCGTCAGCTCACCTCGGAAGCCTGTGGAAAACGGAGGAGCGGCGGTGGGATACCGACTAGTTCCGCGCACGTGCGCGGCGAGCTTTGCCATGGCCGCGGTCATGGCCACGACCCCCGCGGGGGCCGGCGCCGCATTCGGCGATCACGTGCTGCGCCCCGGCGATCGCGGGCGCGAGGTGCGCGTCCTGCAACGATGGTTGACGCTCACCGGGTTCTCGACGCGCGTGGACGGTCACTTCGGACGCCGCACCCGTAAGGCCGTGGTCCGCTACGAGCGCGCCAACGACCACCGCGTCAACGGCTGGGTGTCCCGCGAGCAGGCCCGCGGGCTGAAGGTCCGCGCCTACGCGGTACGCGCGGCGAAGGCTGCCGCGGCGAGCGCCGGCGCGGTCCCCGGGCCGATCGTCACGCCGACCGAGCAGGCGGTCATCGCCCCCGACGGGCTGACCGCGATGGTCCCCGCCGGCGCGCCGCCGCAGGTGCGCGACGCGATCGTCTCCGCCAACCGGATCGTCGGCAAGCCCTACCGCTTGGGCGGTGGCCACGCGAAGGTCGAGGACGACGCCTACGACTGCTCGGGCACGGTCTCGTACGCGCTCATGGGCGCCGGCCTGCTGCGCGGCCCGATGGACTCGACGGGCCTCGAGAGCTTCGGGGCGTCCGGCAAGGGATCCTGGATCACGGTCTACGCGAACGCCGGCCACACCTACGCGGTGATCGCCGGCCTGCGCCTGGACACCTCGGGCACCGGCGGCAAGGGCCCGCGCTGGCACACGAGCGGGCGCTCGGGCAAGGGCTTCGTCGTGCGCCACCCCGCTGGTCTGTAGGCGCGCGCCCGCGCCCGAAAGGCGCACCGCGCTGCGACATATGTCGCGTTGATCGCCCCGGCGCGGGGGAGGATCCTGCGGGAGATGCGCCGGCTGCTCGCCCCCTCCCGCCCCGACGCACCGGCGCTGATGCTGCTCGCGCTCGCGGCGCTCTGCGTGCTCGTCGCCGGCTTTCAGCACGCGCGGCTGTTTCACCGCGGCTACGCCGAGGTGGAGGTCGTCGGGCTGCTGTTCTTCATGAACGCCATCGGCTCGACCGTCGTCGTGCTGACCCTGATCTTCGATCGCGTCTGGATGTTCGTCCTCGGCGCGCTGTCGATCTGCGTGCCGTCGCTCGTCTCGATCGCGATCTCGCACTCCGTCGGGTTCCTCGGCTTCCGCGAGGGCGGCTACGACGGTGACGCGCTCGTCATCGTCGTCGCGGAGGGGGCCGCCGTGCTGCTCGCGCTGGCCGGCGGCGCGAAGGCCGCCATGTCGCTGCGACGGAGCGCCGCGGCATGAGGCTCGTGCTCGCGGCGCTCGTGGTGATCGTCATGGGGATCGCGATCGCCGGCGTCGGCATGGGCGAGGCGCCCGCCGAGCGCCAGTCCGCGCCCGGACCCGACGCCGTCGCGGCCGCCCAGGGGCGGATCGACCGCGCCGGCGCCGCCGCCACGCGCGGCCGCGGGCTGTTCGAGGACGAGGGCTGCGATCGCTGCCACTCGATCGCCGCAACCGGCGCCGACGGCAAGCTCGGCCCGCGCCTGGACACGCTCGACGACGACGGCGACGACATCGCCGAGGCGATCGTCGAGCCGCGCGACGACACCGCCGACGGCTTCCCGGAGAAGCTCATGCCCGACGACTACGCCGAGCGGTTGAGCGACCGCGAGGTGGCCGATCTCGTGGCCTTCGTCGGCGCCGCCTCGGGTGCCGAGGCCGAGGGCGACGACTCCGCGGGCGGGTCCGGCGAGTCGGGTCGCGGGCGAGGCCGCGGGCGCGGCGACAGCTCCGGCCGCGGCCGGGGCGGCGACGACGGCTGAAGTCCGCGCCGCCGGCGCGTCACACCGCCCGGCCGCTGACGGCAGGACGCCGCGGGTACGCGATCGACCGCCTCAGCGTGCGCGCTGCGGCCGTCCCGCCTTGGCGGGGTCGCGGGGGGTCGGGCGGGTCAGCTCGCGAACCGGCCGTGGTGGCGGCCGAAGTCGGCCGCGCCGTGCGCGCTCGCGCGTCCGGGGTTGGGGTCGGGTCGGCCTCATGCCGCCGATGATCGCCCGACGCGGGGCGCCGATCCTCCGACGGCCGTCGCAAATCCGCGCCGCCCGGCTGGCCCCGATGTCGGGGTTGACGGCACGCCAGTCGAGCGCGCAAGGCATTGCTCAAGTAGCGGACCCGCGCGTCCGATGGGGGAGTCATGATCTGCCGGCCGGCTCGCATCCTTCGTCTCGTGTTCATCGCCCTGCTCGGGCTGGCCGGTCTCTTCGGCTCGCATCCGGCGCAGGCGGCCGCCGCACCGCTGCGGCTGCCGTCGCTGCTCAAGCCCAAGCCGGTGCCGGTCATCGCGCCCGTCGCCGAGCCGATCAGCGCCGACCCCGCCGGCCCGGCGCGCGGCACGATGATCCTCGTCCACGCCGGCGGCTGGGCCGGTCACGACGCCCACGCCCAGAGGCTGCTCATGGACCGTCCCGGCAACCTGTTGCTGGCGCGCGGATGGCGCGTCGTCTCGATCGACTACGAGGAGGGCGCCGCCGGCCTGCAGGACGTCCTCAACGCCGCCGGCAACGAGCTGGCCCGCAAGAGCACCGGCGGGCCGGTCTGCATCTACGGCGAGTCGTCCGGCGCGCACCTCGCGCTCGTCGCGGCGCAGCGGCTGCGCGCGATCGACTGCGTCATCGGCCTCGGCACCCCGACCGACTTCCCGCTCTACGAGGCCGAGGCCACCGCCAGCCTCGACGAGCGCCTCAAGCTCGTGCTCAGCCAGATCAAGCGCTTCTTCGGCTCGACGCTCGACACGCTGGCGCAGTGGAACCCGCTCTCGCTGGCGCCCGCCATCCACTCCGACGTGCTGCTCGTCCACGAGGCCGACGACGAGGTCGTCTCCGGCGAGCACGATGCCCGCTTCCGCGCCGCCCGCCCGACGACGCAGACCGTCGCGCTCGAGTCCGGGGCCGAGAAGTTCGTGCACGGCACGGTCTCCGACGCCGGCCGCGCCGAGTACGAGGCGTCGATCGGCGCGTTCGCCGACCGCGCGGTCGCGGCTCACCGCGCGGAGCGCAGCGGCGCCCGCACGGGTTGCTCGGGCACCGCCCGCTCGCTGGACGAGGTCGGTCTCGCCGGGCTCGTCAGCCGCCTGCGCTGCCTGGCCCGTAAGGACGCAGCGGCCCGCGCCGCGCACTCGCGCACCTGGCGGCGCAGCGACGTCAAGCTGCGCGGCGAGGTCAACGCCGCCCGCATCTGGCACTCGCTGCGCGCGACGCGGAGCGGCCGCCGCGCCCTCGCGGCCGCCGCCAAGCGCCGCGCGAAGGTCACGGTCCGCGCCGGCGACCGCTCGCGCGTCGTGCTGCGCGCCACGCGCTGACCGCGGCGGCTGCCGCGCGCCGCACGCGAAGCGTCGCCTCAGTAGCGGCCGGAGATGAGGTCCCACGCTCGGCGCAGCTTCTGCGCGAGCGGACCTTCGGCATCCTCGACGCCGCCGTGCTGCATGACCGCGGGATTCGCGCTCGGCTCCGGCAGCGCGCCGACGCCGTCGGCGGGGATGGCGAGCAGCACCGCGCGTTCGCGGAACTCGGCGACCTCCGGTGCGTCGACGAAGCGGTGCCCGCCCGGGCTGGTGGCGACGTCGATCACCACGCCGTCGAAGATCGCCGTCTGCTCGTCGTGGAGCACGTGCTCGAGCGTGCCCACGCGCTGACCGTCGGAGCTGATGACATCGACCCCGGTGTCGATCTCCAGAAACGAGCTCGGGGGTCCGTGGTCCATGCGCAGGCTCTTCCCGCCGGCCGCGGGGCGCAACCCTCGTCGTCGGCCGGGGGGACGACGCTCCCCCCGCTGGGTGAGGACCGGCGGCGCGCGCGGGCGCATGCTCTGCGCAGCGGCGAGTTGTCGCCGGCGCACCCTTCCGACGACTGGGGAACACGATGAAGGCCACGTTGCCATGCCGTCCGCGCAGCCCGCGGCGACTCCTGCTGACCCTGACCGCCGCGGCCGCCCTCGCGGGCGTGCTCGCGCCGGCCGCCTCGGCCTACAACGTCTGCCATGACGAGGGCGAGCCGTGCATCCACGAGACGATGGTCGGGCACGCGATGAACGTGCTCAAGGAGCGCCCCGGCGGGCCCACCGAGTCGGGCGACCACATCGCCGACCTGAAGGCCGGCGCCGGCGACGAGGACGTCCGCGACCACGTCTTCGGACACGAGATGGCCGGCCTGCTGAAGGACGCATTCATCACGATCACCCACTTCTGGGACGCCGACCGCGGCCCCGACGACCGCGTCGACATCGCGGGCGGCATCGTCGACTACCCCAACGCCTGGCAGAAGGCCAAGAGCCTGTGGTCGATGGCCCTCGGCCACTACGCCGAGGGCAACAGGGCGCGCGCCTACGAGCTCCTCGGGCACGTCGCGCACCTCGTCGGCGACATGACCGTCCCCACCCACGCGCACGACGACACGCACGTCGACTTCCACGACGACGATCCCTACGAGGAGTGGATGAGCGGCAGCGCGCGGCCGCTGCCGGCGCCCGAGGAGCTCTACAAGCTCGAGGACGACGGCCCGCTGCCGATCCCCGCCGGTCTGGACGGGCTGGACTACCTCATGTACTCGACGAGCCAGATCGCGGACTTCTTCCCGTCGATGGACGTCGAGGGCGACACGAACGACCCGCGCGGCTGGGTGCGGGCCGAGCTCGACGAGCTCGACCGGACGGTCACCAAGCCACGCTCGATCGACGACCTCGAGGACAACGACGACGCAAACCACAACCACGACGGCGACCTCGGCGTCATCCGCGAGCACTCCTACCTGCGCGGCATCCGCGCGATCGCCGCGCTCGTCGAGCACTTCGAGAACACCGTCGCGCGGCAGCCCACGCTACGGGTCGTCTTCGACCGCCTCGAGGAGGACGAGGACCACGACAGCGCCGGCGACAAGCCCGACTACTGGACCGAGGTCCAGATCGCGGGCCGCCAGGCGCAGAACCGCGGCGACCGCGTGCGCGACAACAACGACCTCGTCAACCCCGGCTTCGTCTTCGCCCACCCCGTCGGCACGACCGGCAGCGCACACGTCCAGCTCGCCGTCTGGGACTGGGACGGCTGGACGGGCAACCCGACCACGTGGGACGGCAACGACGACGACCCCTCCGACATCGACCCGGAGAGCGAGGACGACAACATGACGCTCCAGCTCGACGTCGATCTCGCCAAGTGCATGCGTCGCGAGCCGGGCGCGATCAGCGGCGACGCCGCCGGCCGCTGC
>JAUXSD010000340.1 GCA_030681525.1 Solirubrobacteraceae bacterium | reverse complement strand
ACGACCGACGAGAGGATGAGCGGGTTGTCGTGCAGCAACTCGCTGCGTGACGGCATCCAGGGTGCGGCGAGCGCGGGGAAGTAGACGCCGCCGCTGGACCGCCGCGCGTTGGCGGCGAGGACGTCGGCCCGCCCGTCGTCGGCCCACGGCGCCTGGGCGGCGAGCTTGCCCGGCAGCCACTCGTCGTCGTCGTCGAGGAACGCCAGCCAGCGCCCGCGGGCCGCCGTCGTGCCCATGTTGCGGGCGGGGCCCGGTCCGCCGGCGCTCTCCTCGCGGCGCAGGTACGTCAGCCGGCGCTCCTCCTGCGCCCACGCGGTGAAGCGCGCGCGGGTCTCGTCGTGCGAGCCGTCGTCGCAGACGATGACCTCGCGGGCGGGCGGCTGCTGGGCCAGCACCGACGCCACCGCCCGCGCACAGCCCTCGTGGCGGTTGTGGGTCGCGATGACGACGCTCACGTCCACGGCGGATCGACCTTCGCTGCGCGCGTCAGCCCGGGTCGCTGCTCAGCAGCGCGTCGATGCGCTTCTGGCGGCGCCGCATGACGCGGCTGCGCAGGTCGCTCGAGACGGCCATCGCGCGATGCAGCACGCCGTCGACGCTGTCGAACGCGCGCTCGGCGGCGGTCTGCGTCACGTGCGCGGCAAACGCCGGCTCGTGACGGCCGGCGATCGCGCGCATGTTCATCGACACGTTGACCCCGAACGGCTGCCACGACGCCGACGAGTCCTGCAGCCCGATCTCCGGAAAGTCCTTCACGCGGCGCATGTGGCCGAAGTCGGCCTCGGCCAGCGAGTAGGCCAGCCACTGGTCCGTGAAGCCGCCCTTGTGGTAGTCCCAGTCGTCCTTCTGACCGCCGTAGAGCGCGCCCAGCCAGGGGTTGTGCGGCGGCGTGAACCAGCCGCGGCGCTCCTCCAGCAGCATCCGGGCGATGACCGCGAGGTCGGGGACGGCGACGAGGATCTCGCCGCCGGGGCGCAGCACGCGCCGCCACTCCGCCAGCACGCGCGGCACCTCGGCGTGCGAGAAGTGCTCGAGGATGTGCGAGGCGTAGAGCATGTCGGCCTCGCCGTCCTCGAAGGGCAGGCGCTCGGTGATGTCGGCCACGACGTCGACGCCCGGCGCGTCGGGCAGCACGTCGACGTTGACGAAGCCGGCGACCGGGTTCAGTCCGGATCCGAGGTTGATCTTCAGCCCCATGCCGCGGAGCATACGCAGGGGGTCCCTACGATCCTGCGATGCGCGGAGCGCGGACCTCCCCCAGCGGCGCGGCGTAGACGCGTGCGCATCCTGCACACCGCCGAGCTGTACGCGCCGGTCCTCGGCGGCGCCCAGGAGGTCGTGCGCCAGATCTCCGAGCGCCTCGTCGCCCGCGGCCACGAGGTGACGGTGGCGACGACCCGGGTGGCGGGCCGGGCCGCCGGGCCGATCGGCGGCGTGCAGATCGCCGAGTTCGACATCGCGGGCAACGCGGCGCGCGGCTTCACCGGCGAGGCCGAGCGCTACGAGCGCTTCCTGCTGGAGGGCGACTTCGACGTGATGCTCAACTACGCCGCCCAGCAGTGGACCGCCGACCTCGCGATGGGGCTGCTCGAGCGGCTGCCCTACCCGGCGCTGCTGGCGCCGTGCGGGTTCTCCGGCCTGCTGGACCCGGCCTACCGCGACTACTTCGCGGCCCTGCCCGAGCGCGCGGCGCGCTACCGCGAGCTGATCCTGCACTCGACGACCTACCGCGACGCGGCCTTCCTGCGCGAGCACGGCGTCGCCAACACCCGGCTGATCCCCAACGGCGCCGACGAGCGCGAGTTCGGCGAGCCGGGGGATCCCGGCGCGTTCCGGCGCGCCCACGACCTGCACGGCGTGCCGCTGCTGCTGACCGTCGGCGGTCACACCGGCCAGAAGGGCCACCGCGAGGCGATCGACGCCCTCGGGCAGATGCGCCGGCGGGCCGCGCTCGTGCTGGTCGGCAACAAGCCCTTCGGGCGCGGCTGCTCGCTGAGCTGCGACGTCCGCGGGCGCTGGGTCGGCGCCCGCAGCCTCGGGCGGCGGCGGGTGCTGGCGCTCGACCCGCCGCGGGCGGGCGTCGTCGAGGCCTACCGCGCCGCCGACCTGTTCGTGCTCGCGTCGAACATCGAGTGCTCGCCGATCGTGCTCTTCGAGGCGATGGCCTCCGGCACGCCGTTCGTATCGGCCGACGTCGGCAACGCCGCCGAGATCGCCGAGTGGAGCGACAGCGGCGTCATCGTGCCGACCCGCCACGGCGAGGACGGGCGCAGCTTCGTCGAGTCCGCCGCGCTCGTCGACGCCGTCGAGGCGCTGCTCGCCGACGTCGAGCGCCGCCGGGCGATGGCGGCCGCCGGCCGCGCGGCCTGGCGCCGCCAGTTCACGTGGGACGTGATCAGCCGCCGCTACGAGGCGGCCTACGAGGACGCGATCGCCGGGCGCTGAGCCTGGGCGGCGGCGGCGAGCTGCTCGATCGCGTCGACCATGCGGTCCAGGCCGTAGGCCGCCGCTGTGGCGCGGCCGCCCGCGGCAAGCCGAGCGCGCAGCGCGTCGTCGTCGCGCAGGCGCGTCAGCGCCGCCGCCACCCCGCCGGGCTCCGGCGCCACGACGAGCCCGTTGACGCCATCGCGCACGAGCTCGGCGGCGCCGCCGGTCGCCGTCCCCACGACGACCGCGCCGGCCGCCATCGCCTCGAGGTAAACGAGCCCGAACGCCTCGTCGATGCGACCGGGCATGACGAAGACGTCGGCCTCGCGCATGAGCTGCGCGACGCGCTCGCGCGAGACCATGCCCAGCGCGGTGACGCGCTCGCCCGATGTCGCGTAGGGACCGTCGCCGGCCAGCGTGAGGCGGGCGCCCGGCACACGCGCGATCGCCGCGACCGCGATGTCGGCGCCCTTCGTGGCGTCGGCGCGGCCGGCGAACAGCACACGCAGGTCGCGGCCGGTCAGCGGCGGGCGCGAGCCGCCGTCGCGGCCCTCCAGGCGGATGCCGTTGGGCACGACGTGCGCGTGCACCGGGCGAAAGCCGGCCTGCGCGTGGCGCTCCTGCAGCCAGCGGCTCGTGAAGGCGCAGATGCCCTGCTCGGCGATCGGCGGCGGGTCCAGGCGCAGGCGCCCGAGGCCGGCCGCGCGCCCGGCGGCGCCGCGGACGATGCGATAGGCCGCGCTGGCGTCGGCCGCCTGCCAGGCGCGCCACCACGAGGGCGGTCCGGGGCGCTCGTAGACGACCCAGAGGTCGCCGAGCATGTAGATCACCGGCACGCCCGCGGCGTGCAGCAGCGTCAGCGTGCCCTTCGGAATCCCGCGCATGTGCCACGCGATCGCGACGTCGGGCCGCCGCCCGCTGTGCAGCGCGCCGCGGACCGCGCGCTCGCTCGCGATCTCGGCGCGCAGACCGGCGACGGGGTGCCGCCAGGCGGCCGGCACGTCAACGAGCCCGCGACGCACCGCGAACGCCGGCCCCTCGCCGCCGTCGGCCGCGAGCACGCCGACGTCGTGGCCACGCGCCGCCAGCTCGCCCATCGCATCGGCGCAGATCGCGCCGTAGCCGTAGTGCAGCGGCGGCAGGAAGTTGGTGAGCCCGAGGATGCGCAGCGCGCCTGCCCCTACGGACCTCGCAGGCGCCCGGCGAGGAACGCCGGGGCCATGAGCGCCCGAAACGCGTGGTCGCGCCAGGTGAACGGCGGGCGCGGCAGCGGCTCGATGCTGTCGTCGCCCCACAGCGCGATCTCACGCCCGGCGGTGAACGCGCGGCGGACCATGAAGCGCCAGGTCGTCCGGTCACGGCCGATGTGGTGGTGCACGACGGCATCCGGCGCATACCAGCAGCGCCACCCCGCGCGGGTCGCGTCGAGCGCGAGCTGGACCTCCTCGTGGGCGATCTCGACGCCCGGCCGGCGCCCCAGCGTCTCATGAAACGGCGCGTCGCCGACGCGCTCGCGGTCCAGCGCGTAGCTCGTGCCCATGACGCGCGGGACCGGCTGCGGCGCGTCGCCGAGGTCGAACATGCTGATCCAGTCGCGGGCCGTCACCGAGTCGATCAGTCGGGGCGGGCGGCGCGGCCATGCGGGCAGGACGCGCGCGCCGACGATCGCCACGTCGGGCTGCTCGAAGCCGGCCCGCATCGCGTCCAGCCAGCCGGGCTCGGGAACAGCGTCGGAGTCCAGGAACAGGACGTAGCGCGTGCCCGCGCGCCGCACGAGCTCGTTGCGCGAGTGCGACACGCCGCGCGAGCCGGGCAGGCGCA
Organism: Solirubrobacteraceae bacterium; assembly: GCA_030681525.1. GTDB lineage: Bacteria > Actinomycetota > Thermoleophilia > Solirubrobacterales > Solirubrobacteraceae > CADCVQ01. The sequence continues at coordinate 5,048 of JAUXSD010000340.1, read as the reverse complement.
CGACGTCGACGCGGCCGGTCGCCGCCGCCGCGTCGGCCACGACGTCGGTGCGCGACATGTCCACCACGAGGACGGGGCGCTCGGACTGCGCGGCGGCCGCCTCGAAGACACGGCGCAGGAGCGCGGGATCGCCCTCGAACGTCGGGATCGCGATGGTGACGTCCGCGCCCACGAGCGCTACGACCGTGCGGCGGGCGGCACGAGCGCCTCCTCGAACCGTGCCTCCCAGCGCGCCAGCAGCCCCCGCTCCGTCGGGTTGTCGCCGTTCATCGACCAGCGCAGGATCTCCCGTGCCGCGTTCACCCGCTCGTCCCGGGACATCGCGACGGCGGGCTTGCGGGCGTGGCAGCGGACGTTGGCCAGCAGCCCGCGCGGATCGGAGTGGCCGAGCTCGAACGTCAGCTCCTCGTAGCCCAGGCGGGGCAGGATCGCCGCGAAGCGCGTCCGCGACCAGCCGTCGTAGTGCTGCGCCCACGGCGCCTCCTGCGAGCCGAAGATGTGGCGCAGGATCAGGCTCTGGTCGGTCAGGTCGCGCGACTCGAAGCCGGCGATGCAGCCGTCGAAGTCGGGCGTCTCGACGTCGAGCCGGCCCCCCGGCGCCAGCCAGTCGTACCAGCGGACGAGCAGCGCGAGCGCGTTCGCGCGCTCGAAGTGCTCGAAGAGATGATGCAGCCGGACCTCGGCGATGCTGCCGGGCGGCGCGTCGAGGCGCGCCACGTCGGCTTCGAGGTCCGGCCGGCTCGTGCCGCTGGCGACGCCCTGCTCAGGTGGGTAGTCGACGTTGAGGTAGCCCTTCAGGCGCACGTCGCCGCAGCCGAGGTGCACCCGCGCCTGGCGGCGGGGACGCAGCATGACGCGGTCGCCGTCGATCCTGCCCGCCGGACTGCGCCACTGCAGTGGATTGGGCACGCGCGCATGATAGGTCGGCCCGCGCGGGCCGCGGCGTTCAGGCGACGAGCGCGTAGGCCTCGCGGTGTCGCCGCGCGGTCGCCTCCCACGTGAACCCGGCGGCCCGGAGCGGGCCGGCGGTCCGCAGGCGCGCGCGCAGCGCCGCGTCGTTCGTCACCCGCCGGATCGCGTCGGCGATCGCCTCGGCGTCATCGGGATCGAACCGCAGCGCCGCCTCGCCGCACACCTCGCCGATCGCGCCGCGGTCCGAGGCGGCCACGGGCACGCCGCAGGCCATCGCCTCCAGCGGCGGCAGGCCGAAGCCCTCGAACAGGCTGGGAAAGACGACGGCGGCGGCGCCGCGGTAGAGGTCCGCCAGCACGTCGTGCCCCACGTGACCCAGATGGCGCACCCGCTCGCGCCCGGCGAGCATCGCCTCGCGGCCGTAGGTCTGGCCGGTGAGGATCAGCCACAGGTCGGGATCGCCCACCGCCGCGAACGCCTCGAGCAGCCGCGCGTGGTTCTTGTGCGGCCACAGGTTGGCCGGGTAGAGCACGTAGCGCTCGGGCAGCCGCAGGTGCTCCGGCGCTCGGGGCCCCTGCGGCGAGAACCGCGCGTGGTCGACGCCCAAGGGGATCGACAGGACCCGGTCGGGCGCCACGCCGACGTGCTCGATGATCCCCCGCCGCGCGTGCTCGGAGATCGTCAGGACGAGATCGGCGTCGCGCGCGGCGGCGTCGTAGGCCCAGCCGCGCAGGCGCCGCTCCAGGGCGGAGAACATCGCGGGCAGCTCATGGTGCTGGACGTCGAGCAGCGACACGACGCGCGGGGTGTCGCGGACCCGCGGGACCGGCACCGTGACGGGGTAGTGGACGACGTCGAAGCCGCGGCCGTCGAGCACCGGCCACACTCGCCCGGCGTTCATCGCGGCGAAGCGCGTGAGCGGGCGGTCGCCGGGACGGTAGGCGGTCACGTGGCGCAGCGTCACCGGCCCGCGCGCGTAGCCGGCGTAGGGCGCCATGACGTGGCGGTTGGCGAGCACCGTCACCCGCTCGGGCCCGTGTCCGGCGGCGAACTCGCCGAGGATGCCGCGGACGTTGCTCTCCGAGCCACCGACGCGCCCGGGAAACAGCGTCAGGAGGCTCAGCGCGACGTGCACGCGCACACCCTATGCGCGCACGGCCGGGCGGTATCCTCGCCGGACGCGTCGCAACTTCGCCCGCCGGCCGGCGTCCTACCTCGAAGACACCTTGCCTCCCGCGCAAACAGCCCTTGCCGTGGTTCCGGCGTACAACGAGGCCGCCACGATCGTGGGCGTCGTCCAGGCGCTGCACGAGCACGCCCCGCAGTTTGACGTCCTCGTCGTCGACGACGGCTCGACCGACGACACGTCGCGGCTGGCGCGCGGCGCCGGCGCGCGGGTCGTGCGGCCGGCGTTCAACCTCGGCATCGGCGGCGCCGTGCAGACCGGGTTCGTATTCGCCCGCGACGGCGGCTACGACCTCATGGTGCAGGTCGACGGCGACGGTCAACACGACCCCGGCGAGCTGGGCAAGCTGCTCGAGGCGATGGAGCCGGGGACCGACATGATCTGCGGCTCGCGCTTTCTCGTGAAGGGCGAGTACCTCGCGCCGGTCAGCCGCCGCGCCGGCATCCACATCTTCGCGTGGCTGCTGTCGCGCTTCGTCGGCCAGCAGGTCACCGATCCGACGTCGGGCTTTCGCCTCTACAACAGCCGCGCGATCCGTCTGTTCGCCGACGACTACCCGCACGACTACCCGGAGGTGGAGGCCGTGCTCATGCTCCACCACCACCGGCTGCGCATGCGCGAGGTGCCGGTGCGCATGTTCCAGCGCGGCGGGGGCAGCTCGTCGATCACGTCGGGCAAGTCGGCCTACTACATGATCAAGGTGCTGCTCGCGCTGTTCGTCGCGCTGGCCCGCAAGCGCCCGGTGGTCGAGCCCGGCGACCAGGCCCCGGTGGCGGCGGGCTGATGGACGTCCGCATCCAGATCGTGGGGATCATCGGCGCGGCGGTGCTGCTCGTCGTCATCCTCGAGCTCGTCCGCCGCCGCCGGCTGCTGGAGCGCTACGCGCTGCTGTGGCTGCTGGCGGGGGTCGTGCTGCTCGGGCTGGCGATCTGGCGCGGGGCGCTGGAGCAGCTCGCGATCCTCGTCGGCATCGCCTCGCCGCCCAACGCGCTGTTCTTCGTCGCGTTCGGGTTCGTGCTCGTGCTGCTGCTGCACTTCTCGGTCGCGGTGTCGCGGCTGACCGACCAGACCAAAGTCCTCGCCCAGCGCCTGGCGCTGCTCGAGGAGCGCGTCGGACCGGCCCGCCCGGCTCGCCCGGCCGACGCCGACGGAAGCGAGATCGAGGCGCGCGTCAGCGTGCCCTCGCGCTCGGCGTAGCGTCGAGCCCGCGTCGTCCCCGACCGCATGACGACCGCTCTCGCCTGGATCTGGCTGCCCGTCGTCATCGTCGTGACGTCGCTCGGCGTCGGCCTGTTGGCCGGCCGGATCGCCCGCCATCCGCTCGCGCCGGCGCTGCTCGTCCCGGTCGGCTTCGCGGGCGCGATCGTGCTCGTGTCGGCGGGCTACGAGCTCGGGCTGACCCGCACCGTGGTCGCGCCGCTGTTGGTGGCTGTCGCGCTCGCCGGCCTCGTCGCCGGGCGGGCCGAGCTCGTCGAGCTGCGGCCGGGGCCGGCGACCGCCGCCGCGCTCGGCGTCTTCGGGCTGTACCTCGCGCCGGTGGCGCTCAGCGGGCACTGGAGCTGGGCGGGCTACAACTTCACGAACGATCCCGGGCTCACGTTCCTCGGGACGGACTGGATCCTCCGCCACGGGGCGACGTTGCCGATCAGGCCGGACTCGACGTCGGAGATCATGGCCGGGGGCATGGTCAGCGGGGGCTATCCGCTGGGCAGCCATCTGCTGCTGGGCACGCTGACGCCGCTCGCCGGGATCCCGTTCGCGGCGGGCTACCAGCCGTTCATCGCGCTCGTCGCGGGCTTCGGCGCCGCGGCGATGGTGCACCTCGCGCAGGGCGTCGGGATGGCCCGCGGCGTCGCCGTGGTCGCGGCCGCCACGGCCGGCGGCGCGGCGCTGCTGTACGCCTACGGCCAGCTCGGCGGGCTCAAGGAGACCGCGACCGTGATGCTGTTGGCCACGGCGGCGGCGGTGGCGCACGCGGGCGTCGTCGGGCGCCTGACGCTCGGCGGCGTCGCCGTCACCGCGCTCGTTCTCGCCGCGCTCGTGCCGGTGCTGGCGGCCGGCGGCGTCGCGTACGCCGGCGTGCTGGCGATCGCGATCGGCGCTGTCACCGTGATCTCCCGCGATCGCCCGCCGCTGCGCACGATCGCCGCGGCCGCCGCCGTCGGGGCCGTCGTGTTCGGCGTCGCGACGTCCGCCCCGCTGCTGGACGCCCTGCGCTTCGGCGACGAGGTGAGAAGCAACTTCGCCGCACAGGGCGGGGCCAGCACGGGCGAGTTCGGCCAGCTCGTGCGCCCGCTCCCGCTCGGCCAGGCGGCCGGCGTGTGGTTCGCGGAGGACTGGCGCCTCCCGGTCGCCGCGGGGCTGCGCTGGGACGTCAACCGGGTGCTCATCGGCCTCGTGGCAGCGTTCGCGCTGCTGGGGCTGCTGATCGCCCTGCGCGGACGCAGCGGCCTGGCTGCGGTGGCCGTCACCGTCGCGGGGGTCGCCGCCTACCTGTCGCCGAAGCTGTCGCCGTACGCCGATTCGAAGCTGCTCATCGTGCTGACGCCGTTCGTCCTGCTCGCCGCCGCGCTGGGGCTGTCGTGGCTGGGCCGGCGCGGCCGCCCGGCGGCCGTCGCCGCCGGCCTCGTCGGGGCGTTCGTCATCGCCGGGGTGGCCTACAGCGACGCGATCGTCTACCGCGAGGTGCGCCTGGCGCCGGCCGACCGGATGGAGGCGATCGAGGACGTCGCGGCCGCCGCGCAGGGCCGCGGGCTGACGCTGTTCAACGAGTGGGAGGAGTACGCCAAGTACTTCGCCCGTGCCGCGCGGGTCAACGTGCCCGGCGAGACCGCGGGGCCGTTTCCGATCGTCCTGCGCACGCCGGCGCCGTCGTTCGGCGCGCACTTCGACCTCGACGACCAGGGGCTGGCCTACGTCCTGCGCCACCGCGCGATCGTCACGCGTCGCG
>JAUXSD010000338.1 GCA_030681525.1 Solirubrobacteraceae bacterium | reverse complement strand
GTTTGACTTTGAATATTGATGATGCTACAATAATCCAGTTTTTTAACCGATTGGAGGTGCCGGGAAGAGATTCATCGAAAGTATTCTATTTGTCCAATCAACCAAAAATCATAATAAGGAGATAGAAAAATGTCATCAAGCAATCAGAAAATGATTTCACGTCGTGATTTCCTTAAATTGTCCGCTACCACTGTGGGCGCCATGGCATACTTGGCGGCGTGCGGTCCACAAGGCGGCGGGGTTGTGACTGGTCCCGATTTGACCAGCGGCAACTCCATTCCGATGGATGAACTGATCAAAGCCGCGCAAGCGGAAGGTCAATTAACAACCATCGCTTTGCCACATGACTGGGCCAACTATGGTGAGATGCTCGAGGTCTTCAAATCGAAGTATGGGCTCACAGTCAACGAACTCGACCCGAATGCCGGGTCAGCTGATGAATTGGCGGCTATCGAAGCCAACAAGGATAGCAAAGGCCCGCAGGCGCCAGATGTGGTCGATGTTGGTGTAGGCCACACCGCGAATGCCATGACCAAGGGTTTGTTCGCGAAATATAAGGTTGCCGGTTGGGATTCGATTGAAATGAAAGATCCCGATGGCTATTGGTGGGCCGAGTATTACGGCGCGCTGGCGTTTGAAATTTCCAAACCCGCGATTGAGAATTCCCCCCAGGACTGGGAAGACTTGCTCAAGCCGGAGTACAAAGGCAAGGTTGCCATGGCCGGCGATGTGCTTAAATCTAACCAGTCGGTTATGACTGTTCTTGCTTCCGGTCTCTCCCGCTCGGGAGGTGACTTATCCAAAGCTCCCGAAATGGGTCTGCAGTTCTGGAAAGAGATGAACGATGCCGGCAACTTCATCCCGGTCATTGCTGACCAGGGCACGATCGCTCAAGGTGAAACCCCGATCGTCATGGAATGGGACTATCTGGCGCTGGCAAACCGTGACTCTCTGGCGGGCAACCCGGATACCGAGATTATTGTCCCGAAGACGGGCGTGATCGCTGGTCCGTATGCTGGCGGTATCAGCGCCTACGCGCCGCACCCGTACGCGGCTCGTCTGTGGTGGGAGTTCGTCATGTCTGACGAAGGCCAGTTAATCTACCTGAAGGGTTATGCTCACCCGATCCGCTTCAATGACATGGCCAAACGCGGCGTAATCCCTGCCGATCTGGCCGCCAAACTGCCGCCCGCTGAAGCGTACGAAAAGGCCGTCTTCCCCACCGTTGATGAGTTGACAACCACCAAGACCTACATCACCGACAATTGGCGCAAAGTCGTCTACGGTGAATAGGAGTAGGATGCAGTGGGTATAACCAACAAAACACTCACCGCCCAATCAAAGGGGGACGCGCCTACGGCGCGTCCCCCCTCCAAGGAGGCATCCGTTATCAACTGGCTGCCCCTTGTGCCTTTTTTTCTGGTCGCTACCATGTTCCTGTTTCTGCCGTCCATTTCCATCTTCATTC
>JAUXSD010000334.1 GCA_030681525.1 Solirubrobacteraceae bacterium | reverse complement strand
TGGTCTGAAATTCAGCCTTGCCATAGCCTGTTCAATCTCTTTCTTGGAAACTGATTGGAAGTCAGATTTCTTTGGAAAATATTGTCGGAGCAAACCATTCGTGTTCTCATTAGTGCCGCGCTCCCAAGCGGCATAGGGATGTGCAAAGTAGAATTTGAGTTCGAGCATCTGAGCGATTTGTTCGTGGTCAGCAAATTCTTTCCCATGATCGGAGGTCAAGGTGTGCACCTTGTTCTTGACCGGTAATAACATTCGACAGACTTGCTTGCGAACGGCTTGTGCCGTTCGCCGTTTCACCTTTGCGAGCAGGGTGAAACGGGACTTGCGCTCGGTGAGCGTCACCATGGCTTGCTTATGTTTCCTGCCGATGATCGTATCCACTTCCCAGTCCCCTAAGCGTTTTCTGGCATTGACGCTGGCTGGACGCTCTTCGATACTGCGGCAATTGGGCAATTGGCCCCGTCGATCATACTTTCCGTAGCGTTTGCGGCGTTTCTTCTGGCAGCGCAGATGCTGATACAAATCGCCGCCTGCCTGCTTATCCACCAGAATATGTTGATAGATCCACTCATGACTGATACAAATACCTTGTTCCTTTTTCAGCCTGCCAGAGATTTGTTCAGGACTCCAATCCTGTCTCAGCAACTTCTCTACCACTACCCAAACTTTGGCAGTGATCCTGGGGGTGGCTTTCAGTCTGCGTCCCAACGCCAGTTCATGTGCCTGTTGCGGACGGTAGCCACGTTTGCCTTGATTGCGTTTCAATTCGCGGCTCACACTGGACTTATGAACACCAATCACGGTTGCAATCTCCGAAAACGAATGCTTGGTTTTCCGAAGCGCATAAATCTGGTATCGTTGTTCCTGGGTAAGCTGCCAGTAGGTTCTCATAGTGCTCCTTTGACTTGGTCGTCTGAGAAGCATTATCCTACTCCAGCTTACCTCTCAGCAACCTTCAAAGTTGCACTTGTGAGTTGAATCTACACATATAAAAACCAGGCAGTTATAAAATCCACAAATCCACAGGAAGGAAGTAAAATCTATCAAGTGCAAGTGACCAGAGTATGTTTCTCCCCTGGCGCCGCCCGCCAGGGGAGGTGTGAGGCAAAATTTTAATTGGAGGATTTTCCCATGTCAGTAAAAGTTGGTATTAATGGCTTTGGCCGCATCGGCCGTCTGGTGTTCCGCACGATCAAAGAATGGTATCCAAATGATCTTGAAGTGGTGGCTGTGAATGACTTGTTCGACCCTGCGACAAATGCCCATCTGTTGAAATATGATTCGATCTATGGCCAATTCAACGGCAAGGTTGAAGTGAAAGATGGCAACTTTGTTGTGGATGGCAAGACCGTCAAGGTGACCGCTGA
>JAUXSD010000324.1 GCA_030681525.1 Solirubrobacteraceae bacterium | reverse complement strand
GACGCGGTCGTCGCCGCGCTGTTGTCCGACGGCGCGATCGTCGACCTCGGCCCGCTCGGTCGACCGGTCGCGCCGACGACCTCGCTGCGGACCGTCTGCCACGAAGACTGGCCCTGGCAGCTGAAGTTCTCGCTGCACGTGCGGGTCACGAACTCCCAGCGCGTCACGCTGCCCAAGGAGCTGCGCCGGGCCGTCGAGGCCGCGCGGCTGCTGCGGACGCCGGTCGGCGAGCGGGCGGCGGCGATCGCCCCCGACCTCGTGATGCTGCAGGACCCGGCCTACCTGGCCGTGCGCCACGGGGGCGAGCTGATCGACGGGCTGTCGGTGCTGCTGCGCGAGCACCGCTGGCGCGACGACGAGCCCACCGCGAACGTCAGCGCGGTGACGACGCTCTGCCAGGACCACCCCTACGACGGGCGCAGCCGGCTCGGTGCGATCGTCGCGGCGATCGCTCGGCGCGAGGGCGCCGGCGAGGCCGACATCGCCCACGCCTGGTTTCGCCGCTACGGCGAGCTCGTGCTCGTCTCCTTGCTGCGGCTCTTCATCGACCTCGGGCTGTGCATGGAGCCCCACGCCCAGAACGTCCTGCTCGAGCTCGACGACGAGGGCTGGCCGGTGCGCGCCGTCTACCGCGACAGCCAGGGCTACTTCCACCGCGCGGCCGCGCACGCCGACATGACCGCGATCGTGCCGGGCATCGGCGAGACCAGCGAGTCGATCTTCCCGGAGGCGCTGGCCGACGAGCGGCTCGTCTACTACCCGTTTCTCAACAACGCGCTGGGCGTGATCAACGCGCTCGGCGTCGCCGGCGTGGCCGACGAGCACGACCTGCTGCGCGACCTGCGGGCGCTGCTCGAGCGCGAGCGCGCGCGGGCCCGGGGCGCGCGGTACCCGGCGACGCTGCTGGACCGTCTGCTCGACGACACCACCTGGCCCTGCAAGGCCAACCTGCGCACGCGGCTGCACGACCTGGACGAGCTGACCGGCGACATCGCCTCGCAGTCGGTCTACGTGCGGATCGCCAACCCGCTGCGCGGAGGCGCGGCGTGAGCGAGATCGCGCTGCGCCCGCTGGCGCTCGACGGCGACGTCGCGCTCGTGCACGGCTGGATGCAGGAGCCGCACGTGGCTGCCTGGTGGGAGCTCGCGGGCGGCGTCGAGCGCGTCGCCGCCTACCTGCGCGGGCAGGCCGCGCTCGCGCATCTGCGCCCCTGGATCGCCAGCGAGCGCGGGCGGCCGTTCGCCTACGTCGAGACGTACGTCGTCGCGGGCGACCCGCTCGCCGCGTGCTACGCGGCGGCCCCCGGCGACCGCGGCTTTCACCTGCTCGTCGGACCGCCGGAGCTGCTCGGCAGCGGTGCCGCACGGCGCCTGCTGCGCCACGTGCTGGCGCTCCTGCTGGCCGAGCCGGGCGCCACGCGCGTCGTCTGCGAGCCCGACGTGCGCAACGGGCGGATGCTGGCCCTCTGCCGCGCGCTCGGCGGAAGGCGGCTGGCCACGCTGGACGTCGACGGGCGCCGCGTGGCGCTCATCGGCTGGACCGAGCCGCACGCGGCGGTGGCGGCGTGACCGGCCCGCACGACGTCGCCGGCGTCGGCATCGGCCCGTTCAACCTCGGGCTCGCCGCGCTGCTGGACGGTGTGCCGGAGGTCGACGCGGTCTTCTTCGACGACAAGCCGCAGTTCGCCTGGCACCCCGGGCTCATGCTCGACGAGGCGGAGGTGCAGGTCCCGTTCCTCGCCGACCTCGTGACGCTGGCCGACCCCACGAGCCCGCACTCGTTTCTCAGCTACCTGCACGCCCACGAGCGCCTCTACCGCTTCTACTTCCACGAGCGCCTGCACGTCCTGCGGCGCGAGTTCGAGGCCTACTACCGCTGGGTCGCCGAACGGCTGGCGAGCTGCCGCTTCGGGCAGCGGGTCGCGGCGGTGACGCCGGCCGCGGACGGCGGCTGGATCGTGCGGCTGGCCGGCGGCAAGGAGCATCGCGCCCGGGCCGTCGTACTCGGCGTCGGCGGGGTGCCGGCGGTGCCCGGGTGCGCGCGCTCGCTGCTCGGCGAGGACGTCGCACACACGGCGGACTACGGCAGCGTGCGCCGGCGCGCGCTCGGCGCCCGCCGGGTGACCGTGCTCGGCTCGGGCCAGAGCGCCGCGGAGGTCGTCGCCGATCTGCTCGACCACGCGCCCGACACGCGGGTGGACTGGTTCACGCGGAGCGCCGGGTTTCTGCCGATGGAGTACTCCAAGCTCGGCCTCGAGCACTTCTCGCCGGAGTACGCCGCGCACTTCCACGGCCTCTCGCAGGAGCGCCGCGACGCGCTGCGGGCCGGTCAGGACCTGCTCTACAAGGGCATCTCGGCGGCCACGAGCGCGCGCATCTTCGACACGCTGTACCGGCGCAGCATCGACGGCGCCGAGCCGGACGTCGGCTACGCGGCGCGCTGCGAGCTGCGCGAGGTCGGGCGCGAGGCGGGCGGCGCGCTGCGCCTCGTGCTGCACCACCTCGACGCCGAGGTGACGTTCACGCACGAGACCGACCTGCTCGTGCTCGGCACGGGCTACCGCGACGCGCCGCTGCCGGTCCCCGCGCTGGCCGAGCTCGCGGTGCTCGACGACCGGGGCCGGCCGGTCGTCGAGGCCGACCACCGCGTGCGGCTGCGCGACGGCTCGGCCGACCGGCAGCTGTTCGTGCAGAACGCCGAGCTGCACACCCACGGCGTCGGCGCGCCGGACCTCGGCCTGGGCGCGCACCGCAACGCGGTCATCGTCAACGCGCTGTGCGGGCGCGAGGTCTACCCCGTCCGCGAGCGCAACGTGTTTCAGACCTTCGGCCCGCCACCGGGCGCGGCCGGCGCGCGCGCGGGTGTGCGGGCGGCATGAGCGCCGCCCTCGTCGGCGCCCTGACGCGCGAGCGCTGGGAGCGCGTCAACCGCGAGCTCGTCGCCAAGCTCCTCACCGAGCTGGCCTTCGAGGACGTGCTGGCGCCGGCCTGGCAGGCGCTGCCCGGCGGCCGGCGAAGCTTCGAGCTCGCGCTCGGCGAGCGGCTGGTGCTGCGCTACGAGGGCCATCGCCGCCCGCTCGGCGACTGGCGCGTGGAGGCCGGTTCGCTGCGCGCCTGGCTCGACGGAGCGCCGGTCGCCCTGCCCGACGCCGCCGACGTCGTGGCGCTCGGCGCGCCGGCGGTCGGCGCCGACGCCTCGACCGCGGCCGGGCTGGTGGCGGAGATCGCGATGACCGCACTCGGCGACGTGCTCGGCGACGCGCGCGGCCGGCCGGCCGCGGAGCTGCTCGACCTCGACCCGCTCGAGCTCGAGTGCGAGATGCGCGGCCACCCCTGGATCGTCGCCAGCAAGGGCCGCGGCGGGTTCGGCGCCGGCGACCTGGCGGCCTACGCGCCCGAGGCCGCGCGGCCGCTGCAGCTCGGCTGGCTGGCCGCGGCGCCCGCGATCGCGCAGCGGCGCAGCGTCGACGGCCTGTCGCACGCCACGGTCGTACGCGAACAGGTCGGCGACGCCGGCTGGGCGCGGCTGCGCGAGCGCTCCGCCGCCGCCGGCCTCGACCCCGACGAGGCGTGCTACCTGCCGGTCCACCCGTGGCAGTGGGAGCACCGCGTCCTGGCGCTGCACGCCGGCGCGATCGCGCGCGGCGAGCTCGTCGCGCTCGGCACGCTCGCGCCGCGCTACCTGCCGGGTCAGTCGATCCGCACGCTGACCGACGTCGACCACCCCGAGCGCCGCCACCTCAAGCTCGCCCTCTCGATCCTCAACACGTCGACGTACCGCGGCCTGCCGCGCGACCGCACGCTCGCCGCCCCGGCGCTGACGCAGTGGTTCAGCGCCGCCTGCGCAGGCGATCCGTATCTGCGCGAGGCGGGGCTCGTGCTGCTCGGCGAGGTGGCCAGCGTCAGCGTCGCGCACTCGGCGTTCGAGGCGATCGCCGGCGTGCCCTACCAGCACACCGAGATGCTCGGCGCGATCTGGCGCGAGCCGGTGCACGCGCACCTGCGGGCGGGCGAGCGGGCGATCGCGCTGGCGGCGCTCATCCACCGCGACGGCGCCGGGGTCTCGTTCGCCGAGCTGCTCGTCGCGCGCAGCGGGCTGACGGTCGAGGACTGGGTCGCCCGCCTGCACGCCGTCACGCTGC
>JAUXSD010000316.1 GCA_030681525.1 Solirubrobacteraceae bacterium | reverse complement strand
GGGTGGTTGGCCGCCGCGATGTAGCCGCCATCGGGGATGTGCTCGCGGCCGGAAACGCGCACCCGCGAGATCAGCGACAGCAGCGGCAGCAGGACGACCAGCGCCAGCGTCTGCAGCCACGGCGCCCGCCGGCGCGTGCGGCGGTGGTAGCGCTTGAGCAGCTCGGCGGGCTGCAGATGCTTTGGCAGCGTGCGCTTCGCGGACGTGCGGGGCATCGGGCGCGCAGGCTACCCGGCGGACCTGCCGATGGCGTAGCGTCGCCGGCCTCCAGCGTCCGCCGCGGGCGGCGCCTCGCGCCGAAACTGCATCCCCGAGGGTGTGAGTTGGCAGGAGCGAAGGTGTCTCGGCCGGGGCCGGCGCGGCGATTCGGGCCAAGGCCGGGCGGGTCGGTGTGTTCATGTGGGACACGAACAAACCGACCCGGCTCTCCGAGCCGTTCGCCCCGGGGCCTGGTCGACGTATGCCCCGCGTAGGGGCACAAGTCGATCAAGCGCGCGTCGAACCCGGCGCAACCGTCCCCACCCGCGCGCGCCACGCCCTCACCGATGCCGTTCGACCGAGCTGCGTCAGCTGCTCTCGCGCGCCCGGTCCTCCCCGACGCGGCTCGAGCCGCGCGCGTACAGCACGTAGACCACCAGCCCGAGCACCATCCACACGCCGAAGCGGATCCACGTGTCGGTCGGCAGCGTGCCGGCCAGGTAGAGGCATCCCGCGATCGCCAGCCACGGGACGACCGGCGAGAACGGCGTGCGGAACGGGCGCTCGCGGTCGGGGTCGGTCGCGCGCAGGTACAGGACGGCGGACGCGACGAGCATGAAGGCGAAGAGCGTCCCGATGTTCACGAGCTCGGCGAGCGTGGAGAGCGGCACGAAGCCGGCCATCGCGGCGACGACGACCATCGTGAGCGTCGTGATCTTGTGCGGCGTGCCGTACTTCGCGTGCGTGCGCCCGAACCGTTCGGGCAGCAGGCGGTCGCGGCTCATCGCGAACGCCACGCGCGACTGGCCGAGCATGAGCAGCATCACGGTCTTCAGCGTCGCCGCCAGCGCGCCGACGTACACGATCGCCGCGATCCAGTCCCGGCCGAGGTCCTTGAACGCGTCGGCGATCGGCGCGTCGCCGCCGAGCTCCTTGAACGGCGCCATCCCGGTGAGGACGCCGGCGACCAGCATGTACAGCAGCGTGACGATCGCCAGCGAGCCGATGATCCCGATCGGCATCGAGCGGCCGGGGTTCCTGGACTCCTCGGCCGTGGTCGCGACGATGTCGAAGCCGATGTAGGCGAAGAAGACGAGCGCGGCGCCGCCCGCCACGCCGGAGAAGCCGAACGGGAAGTACGGATCCCAGTTTGCCGTGTCGACCTCGGTCACGCCGACGGCGAGGACGATCAGCAGGACGGCGATCGTGACCGCGACGAACGTGATCGTCGCCTTCGCGGTCATGCCGATCCCGCGGATCAGCAGCAGCCCGACGAACAGGACGATGCCGATCGCGAAGACGTTGACCGAGCCGCCGTCGCCCGGCGGCGCGGTGATCGCGTCGGGCAGGGTCACCCCGAAGACCTGGTCGAGCAGCGCGTTGAGATAGCCCGCGAAGCCGACCGCCACCGCCGAGGCGCCGATCGTGAACTCGAGCACGAGGTCCCAGCCGATGATGAACGCGACGAGCTGGCCGACGGTCGCGAACGTGTAGGTGTAGGCGCTGCCGGCGACCGGCACCATCGCCGCCAGCTCGGCGTAGCACAGCGCGGCCAGCGCGCACACGACGCCGGCGAGGGCGAACGACAGCGTGATCGACGGCCCGGCCTCGGTGGCGGCGGCCTGTCCGGTGAGGACGAAGATCCCGGCGCCGACCATCGCGCCGACGCCGAGCACCACGCAGTCGAACGTGCTGAGGTTGCGGCGCAGCCTGTGGCTCTCGAGCTCGGTGCTCGCGAGCGTCTCGTCGATCGTCTTGCGCGGCCCGAAGAACGCGTTTGCTCCCGCCGCCATGGCGCCGCCCTACCCGCGCGCCCGCGGCGGCAACCCGCCTCAGCCGACGGCGGCGGGCGGGGGCCTCAGCCCGAGCTCGCGATGGTATTTCTCGCGGTAGCTCAGGCGGGCGTCGAGCACCCGGTCGACGTACTCGCGCGTCTCCGTGAAGGGAATCTGCTCCTTGCCGAACGCGCGCTCGGACAGGCTCGCCTCGGCCAGCCAGCGGTCGACGTTGCCCTCGCCGCCGTTGTACGCGGCGAGCGCCAGGACCGTGTTCTGGTCGTAGCGGCGCAGCAGGTAGCGCAGGTAGTACGCGCCGTAGGAGATGTTGACCTGCGGGGTCGAGAGATCGCCCTGCTCGAAGGCCGTGCCACCCGACAGCCGGGCGATGTAGCGCGCGGTCTCGGGCGTGATCTGCATCAGGCCGCGGGCGCCGGCGTGCGACGTGGCGTCGGTGAAGCGCGACTCGGCGTAGATCACCGCGGCCAGCAGCGACGGGTCGAGGTCCTTCTGGCCGGCCTGCTGACGGATGATGTCCTCGTGCGCGAGCGGCAGCGCGAGCTCGCGGACGACGTCAGGCAGGCGCGGCACGATCACCGCGGCGGCCAGCCCGGCCAGCAGCGCGACCCCGAGCACGAGCGTCACGCGGCGGCGCCGGCGGCGGCGCACCACCTTGCGCGAGCGCCGCCGGGTGGCGGCGTGGGTCGTGATCGGCCGGGCGCTCATGGTCCCCTTAAACTCGCGAGCAGACCGGACAGCTCGCCCTCGAGCTCCTCCAGCGTGCCGCTGTTGTGCACGGTGTAGGTCGCCCGGCGGGCCTTCTCCTCCTGCGCCAGCTGGCGCGCCGCGCGCTGGTCGACGCCGACGTGGCCGCGGGCCGCGGCGCGCTGCGCACGCACCGCCTCGTCGGCGATCACCGCCACCGTCGCGTCGTAGATGCCCTCCATCCCGGCCTCGAAGAGCAGCGGGGTCTCCACGACCGCGGCTGGCGGCGCCGGCTCGCGCGCCGCGACATCCTCTCGCCAGGCGGCGATCCGCGCGGCGACGCGCGGCCAGATCTGCCCCTCCAGCCATGCGCGCTCCTGCGGCGTGGCGAACGCGTGCGCCGCGACCGCCGCGCGGTCGACGACCCCGCCCGGAGCGACCTCCGCGCCCCAGCGCGCGACGACGGCATCGCGCAGCTCCGCGGTCGCGTACAGCTCGTGGACCACCGCGTCGGTGGAGAGCGTCGCCGCGCCGAGCCGCTCGAGCACCTCGAGCGCGGTGGACTTGCCCGCTCCGAGTCCCCCGGTCAGCCCGACGAAGGGGACGCGGGCCAACGGTCCTACGTCGCGGCTGGCTCGTCCGCCTCGGACTCGGCCACCGCGGGGTCGTCGGCCTCGGGCTCGACGGCCTCGGGCTCGACGGCCTCGGGCTCGACAGCCTCGGGCTCGGCGGCCTCGGGCTCAGGCTCGACGGCCACTGGCTCGGCGGCCGCCTCGGGCGTCGCCACGGCCTCGTCGACGCCGGCCTCGGCATCGGTGCCGGCGATCGCCTCGGCGGGCTCCGCGGCTACGGGAGCGTCGTCGCCGGCGAAGACCTCCTCGCTCAGCCCCAGCTGCGGCACGTCGTCGAGATCCCCGGCGCCGTGCTCCTGCTCGGCGCTCTCGCGCTCGGCCGCCATCGCCGCGAGCTCCTCGGGCGGCAGGACCTTCGGCTCGAGGACCTGGCCCTCGACGCGCTTGACGCTCAGCGACAGGCGGCGGCGCTCGGAGTCGATCTCGAGGATCTTGACCTTGACGTCGTCGCCGGGCGCGACGATCTCGCGCGGGTTCTCGACGTGGTGCGGCGCGAGCTCGGAGATGTGGACGAGGCCCTCGACGCCGTCGAGGATCTCGACGAAGGCGCCGAACGTCACGACCTTCGTGACCGTGCCCTCGAGCTCGTCACCGACGTTGTAGGTGTCGACGACGCGCTGCCACGGATCCTCCTGGGTCTGCTTGAGACCCAGCGAGATGCGCTGGCGCTCGCGGTCGATGTCGAGCACCTTGACCGCGACGGTGTCGCCGATCGAGAGGATCTCGCTGGGGTGGTTGACGTGCGACCACGACAGCTCGGAGATGTGGATCAGGCCGTCGATGCCGTTGAGGTCCACGAACGCACCGAAGTCGACGATGTTCGAGATCTGGCCCTCGACGATGAGGCCGGGCTGCAGGCGGTCGAGAATCTCCTGGCGCTGCTCCTTGCGCTCCTCCTCGAGCACGGCGCGGCGGGTGAGGACGACGTTGTTGCGCGAGCGGTTGAGCTCGATGACCTTGCACTCGATCTTGGTGGACATGAACTCGTCCAGGTTCTGGACCCGGCGGATGTCCACGAGCGACGCCGGCAGGAAGCCGCGCACGCCCAGATCGATGATCAGGCCGCCCTTGACGACCTCGATG
>JAUXSD010000313.1 GCA_030681525.1 Solirubrobacteraceae bacterium | reverse complement strand
CACGTACAACCCGGGCGTCGGCCCGTATCCGGTCGTGGGCGACTGGGACAACGACCTCGACGACACCGTCGGCGTCAAGGCCGGGACGTCGTGGCTGCTCAACAACGCCAACGACTCCAGCGCGCCGGACATCACGTTCGCGTTCGGCCTCGCCAACGACTTCCCGCTCGTCGGCGGCGGCACGGGCGACGTCCCGCCGACGGCCGTGAACGACCTGGCGACGGTGGCCGAGGACGCGAGCGCCACGGCGGTCCCGGTGCTGGGCAACGACACCGATCCGGACGCCGGTCCGAAGGCGATCGTCTCGGCGACGCAGCCGGCGAACGGCACCGTGGTGTTGACGGGCGGCTCGCCGGGCGCGCATACGGGGTTGACGTATCAGCCCGATCCGAACTACTGCAACAGCCCGCCGGGGACGTCGCCGGACACGTTCACGTACACGCTGACGCCGGGCGGGTCGTCGGCCACCGTGTCGATGACGGTGACCTGCGTCGACGATGCGCCGGTCGCGGCGGACAACTCGGCCGGCGTCAACGAGGACGATCCTGCGGCGTCCGTGCCCGTGCTCAACAACGACACCGACGTCGACGGCGGTCCGAAGCTGATCGCGTCGGCGACGCAGCCGGCGAACGGGACCGTGGTGCTGACGGGCGGCTCGCCGGGCGCGCATACGGGGTTGACGTATCAGCCTGATCCGAACTACTGCAACAGTCCTCCGGGGACGTCGCCGGACACGTTCACGTACACGCTCAACGGCGGTTCGAACGCGATGGTGTCCATGACGGTGGCGTGCGTCAACGACAACCCGGTCGTCAACACGTCCGCGGGTTCGCTGTCGTACACCGAGAACGCTGCGGCGACGGCGATCGACACCGGCGTGACCGTCACCGATGCGGACGCCGGCGCGATGATCACCGGCGCGACGGTGGCGATCACGACGAACTTCGCGGCCGGCCAGGACGTGCTGGCGCTGAGCGGCGTCCATCCGGGGATCGGCGCGATGCCCATCGGCAACACGCTGTCGCTGACGGGGACCGCGACGCCGGCGGCGTACGAGGCGGCGCTGCGCGCGGTGACCTACGTCAACACGTCGGAGGGGCCGTCGACGCTGGCGCGGACGGTGACCTTCACGGTCACCGACAACACCGCGCTGAGCGGCTCGGACACGCGCGGCATCACGGTCACCGGGGTCAACGATCCGCCGACGGCGGTCGACGACGTGGGGACGACGGACGAGGACACGCCGCTGACCGTCGTCGCGCCGGGCGTGCTGGCCAACGACACCGACGTCGACCCGGGCGACACGAAGACCGTCGTTGCGCTCAACGGCTCCGGGACGCTGACGGGCTCGTCGGCGGAGGGCGGGTCGGTGACGATCAGCGCCAACGGCTCGTACACGTACATCCCGCCGTCGGCCTTCCAGGCGCTGTCGACCGGGCAGTCCGACACCGACTCCTTCCAGTACACGATGCGCGACGCCGCCAACGCGCAGTCGACCGCGACCGTCAACCTCACGGTCGACGGGGTCTCCGACGCCCCGACGGCGGTGGCCGACACATTCGACGCGATCGGCAACACGGGCCTGTTCGTCGGTACGACGCGCCCGGCGACCGACCCCGGCAAGGAGATCACCGGCTCGGTCCTGACCAACGACACCGATCCCGACACGGTGTACGCGAACCTCGTGGTCGAGCCGGTGACGAACGCCGCGACGACGCTGGGTGGCACGATCACGATCGAGGCCGACGGCAACTTCACCTACCACCCGGACGACGGCGACACCGCCGCCACCGACACCTTCACGTACCGGGTCTGCGACAACTCACCCTGCAACTCCGGCACGGTCGCCAACGCGACGGGCACGATCAACCTCGTGCTCAGCGGTCAGGTCTGGTACGTGCGCAACAACCAGGCGGCGGGCGGCGACGGGACGTCGGACACGCCGTTTGACACGTTGCTGGAGGCCGAGTCCGCGAGCCAGACCGGCGACACGGTCTACGTGTTCGACGGCAACAACACCACGACGAACCTCAACACGGGGTACGTCATGGAGGCCAGCGAGCGGTTGATCGGCGAGAGCCGGCCGCTCTCGCTCGATCCCGACGGTGGCGGCTCGCTGCCGACGAGCAGCCTGTTCCCGGGCAACGCGGCCAACGTCCCGACGCTGACCGCGAGCAACGAGGACGTCGTCGTGCTCGCGGCGGGCGTGACGGTCGACGGCTTCACCCTCGACCCGTCGGGCACCGGCGGCGGCATCGCCGGCGGCGCTGGTGCGGGCGGTGGCGCGGCCGGCGACGTCACGGTCGCGCGTGTCGACGTCGTCGACACGGGCACGGCCGGCACGCAGCCCGGCATCGAGATGGACGGCACGACCGGCGTCAACCGCTTCACCGGCGTCACGGTGACCAACGGCGGCAGCGCGACCGCGATCGGCGTGCGGATCAACAGCGCGGCCAGCGTGCTGTTCGCGGACACAGCCACGAACACGATCGCGACGACCGGCGCGAAGGCGCTCGACGCCGCGAGCACGAACCTGCTGAACAGCCGCTGGAACGACATCAGGGTGACCGGCTCGGGCACCGGTGCCATCAGGCTCAGCAGCACCACCGGCTCGCCGGTGTTCGGCGACGGCGCCGGCACCGACCTGTCACTCCAGACGACGTCGGGCGCGACGGCCGCGCTGGACATCGCGAGCTCGAACAACGTCAGGGTCAATGGCGGAACGGCCACGATCTCCGCCACCGGCGGCCCGGCGGTCGACATCCGCAACTCCAACGGCTCGTTGTACGGATTCGACTCGGTCAGCTCGACGAACAGCGCGGGCGACGGCATCAACCTCGACACGAACCTCGCGACGCCGTTCACGGCCATCACGGGCGCGATCAGCGGCGCGGCGGGGATCGGGGTCGACGTCAACGGCGGGGGCGTCGGCGGCGACGTGAGCCACGGGGGCGCGATCAACGACGGCTCCGGTCCTCTGTCGGTCGAGGTCACCGGCCGCAGCGGCGGCGCCGTGACGTTGAGCGGCAATATCTCGGACGGCGCCGACCCCGGCGGCGGGATCGTGGTGAGCGGCAACTCGGCCGGCTCCACGACGTTCTCCGGGTCGTCGAAGGTCCTGAACACGGGCGCCGCAACAGCCGCCTCGACGAGCAGCAACGGCCCGGTCGCAACCGGTCACGCGATCTCGTTCACGGGTGGCGGCCTCGATGTCGACAGCACGAGCGGGGCCGGCCTCACCGCCCAGACCGGCGGCAGCGTGACCGTGACGGGGTCCGGCAACACGATCGACACCGGCACCGGTAACGCGCTGTTCATCGACAACACGAACATCGGCGCGAGCAACGTGACGTTCCAGCGCATCTCCGCCAACGGCGCGTCCGTCGGCATCCGCGCCAACGCGACGGGCGCCGCCGGTCGCCTCGTCGTCACGGGCAACGGCGGCACGTGCACGGCCGCCAACACGAGCGGCTGCAGCGGCGGCCAGCTCGCCAGCCTGACCGGCGCCGACAACGCCACGACGACCCCGAGCGGCACGGGCATCGTGCTCAACAACACGCTGAACCCGTCGTTCACGCGGATGTGGATCCACGATGCGTCGAACTACGGCATCCGTGGCACGAGCGTCGCCGGCTTCACGATGGCCGACAGCGTCATCAACGGCTCCAACGGAACGACCGCGCTGACCGCCAACAAGGACGGCAGCGCGCGCTTCGAGGAGCTGACCGGCACCGTCAACATGACGAACGTCACGCTGAGCGGCGGCTACTTCACGAACCTCATGGTCGACAACACGGCCGGGGTGCTCAACGCGACGCTCGACAACGTCGACAGCCTCGCGCTGAACGCGACCGGCGGCGATGACGCGGTGCAGTTCGAGGGCATCGGCACCTCGGACATGAACGTCGACTACCGCAACAGCCAGATCACCACCGCCAGCGGTGACCTGTTCCAGTACATCGGCGACGGCACCGGCGGCGGCGACCTGGACTTCACGAGCAACACGCTGACCAACAACGAGCCGAGCATCAACACCGGTGGCGGCGGCGTCGCGCTCGTCGCAGGCGCCAAGGGCGCGGCGACGATGGATGTGCTCGACAACACGATGCGCGACTCGCTGACGAACGCCCTGACGATCATCAAGAGCGCCGACGCGGCGGCGGGCACGAACAACCTCGTGGCGAACATCAACGCCAACAGCATCGGCGTCGCCGGAACCGCCAACTCGGGATCGGCCGAGGGCGACGGGATGGAGATCACGACGTTCGGCGACGGCAACGCGACGTTCAACGTCACGAACAACAACGTGCGCCAGTACAACTCCAGCGCGATGCAGTTCGTCGCGGGCTCGGGTGTGGCCGGCACCGGCCAGTTCAACCTCAACATCTCGGGCAACGCGGCCGGCAACCCGGGCACGAACCCGTTGATCACGCTGCTGCAGGGCATCCGCGTCGACAGCGGCGTCGACGCGGGCGACACGTTCGCGACCTGCGTGGACTTCGGCGCGAACTCGATCACCGGCTCCAGCGACGCGGCCAACAAGGACTTCCGGCTCGTCGCCAGCCAGAGCACGACCGTCCGCCAGCCCGGCTACGCGGGCGGCGCGACCGACGGCGCGGCGTTCGCCGCATTCGCCGCCGCACAGATCGGCGGCGGCGCCCAGGGCACCGCTGTCGCCAACGCCCCGGCGACGTTCAGCGGAACCGGCGCCGCCTGCCCGTAGCCCCTTAGAGGATCCGAACAGTCAAGAGAGGAACGCATGGCAGAACCGTTCTTGTCGGAGATCAGGCTCATGTCGTTCAACTTCGCGCCCAAGGGGTGGGCGTTCTGCAACGGGCAGTCGCTGCCGATCAACCAGAACCAGGCGCTCTTCGCGCTGCTCGGCACGACGTACGGAGGCAACGGGCAGACGAACTTCGCCCTGCCCGACCTCCGCGGCCGGGCGCCGCTGCACGAGGGATCGGGTCATACGCTCGGGGAGCGGGCCGGACAGGAGGCGCACACCCTGCTGGCCGCCGAGACCCCTACGCACAACCACCCGATGAACGGCTCGACGACCGCGTCCGGTGGAACCGACAACCCGGCGAACAACTTCCTGGGCAGCGCCAGCAACCTCTACCACACGCCCACCTCGCTGACGCCGATGAACCCGCTGACGATCGGCAATCGCGGCGGCAGCCAGCCGCACAACAACATGATGCCGTACCTGACGCTGAACTTCTGCATCGCCCTGCAGGGCATCTTCCCGAGCCCGAACTGAGGAGCGCACGCCATGGCACAGCCCTACGTGGGAGAGATCAGGATGTTCGCCGGCAACTACGCGCCGAACGGGTGGGAGTTCTGCGACGGCCAGCAGATGCCGATCTCGGAGAACGAGACCCTCTTTCAGCTCATCGGCACGACGTACGGCGGCGACGGCGAGAGCACGTTCAACCTGCCCAACCTGCAGAGCCGGATCCCGATCCACATGGGCACGGATCCCGCGACCGGGTCCACGTTCCAGATCGGCGAGATGGCCGGGGTGGAGGAGGTCACGCTGACGACCCAGCAGATCCCGGTCCACAACCACGCCGCGATGGGCGCGGCGGTGACCGGCGACCAGACGAGTCTCGACAACGCGCTGCCGGCCAACTCGGTGACGATCACGCCCTACCTCAACACGCCGCCCGACGCGGCGTTCAACGGCCAGGCGATCGGGCCGACCGGCGGCAGCCAGCCGCACGACAACACCCAGCCGTTCATCTGCGTGTACTACATCATCTCGATGTTCGGGATCTTCCCGAGCCCGACCTAGGAGCGGACATGGCCGATCCATTCGTGGCGGAGATCCGGATCTTCCCCTTCAACTTCGCGCCCAAGGGCTGGGCGTTCTGCGATGGGCAGCTCATGCCCATCTCGCAGAACACGGCGCTGTTCGCGTTGCTCGGCACCGTCTACGGCGGCGATGGCAAGTCGACGTTCGGGCTGCCCGACATCCAGGGCCGGGCGGTCATGCATCCCGGCCAGGGCCAGGGGCTCAGCCTCCGCGACCAGGGTCAGGTCGGCGGATCCGAGACCGTGACGGTGCTGCAGAGCGAGATGCCGGCGCACAACCATGCGATGCAGGGCGCGACGCAGGATCCCGCACTGGCCAAGGCGATCAATCCCAACGCGTCCTGGGCGCTCAGCCAGGGCGGGGGCATCTACCAGACCGCCTCGAACGCGCAGCTCGCTCCCGACGCCGTCGGGCTGTCCGGCGGGAACGCGCCGCACAACAACATGCAGCCCTACCTCACGCTGAACTTCAACATCGCGTTGCAGGGCATCTTCCCGCCGCGCCCCTGATGCAGGAGGCCGCCGGCCAGCCGCCGCCGGCCGCCGGCGTCGAGCTGCGCAGCGTCGATCGCCGCGCGGACGCGGAGTTCCTGCGGAGCGTCTATGCCAGCACGCGGGCGGAGGAGCTCGCCGTCGTGCCATGGACCGACGCCGAGCTCGAGGCCTTTCTGCGAATGCAGTTCGACGCGCAGGATCGCCATTACCGCGAGCAGCGGCCGGCGGCGGCGCTCGACGTGATCCTCGTCGACGGAGCGCCGGCCGGTCGCCTGTACGTCGACCGCTCGGCCGACGAGATCCGCATCGTCGACATCGCGTTGTTGCCGGAACATCGCGGCAGGGGGGTGGGGACCCTGCTGATCCGCCGCGTCCTCGACGAGGGGAGCGAGACGGGACGGCCCGTCACGATCCACGTCGAGCGCGGCAACCGGGCCCGGGCGCTGTACGGGCGCCTGGGCTTCAGGCAGATCAGCACCACCGGCGTGTACGACCTGCTGGCGTGCTCGCCCGGTCAAGGCTGACCATCGCATCGAAACGGGGACCCACCACCATGATCACGCCTCACCTCCAAACCGAACCGAAGCTGACCCGGCGGCGCCTCGTACTGTCGGGCGGCGCCGCCGTCGCCGGGCTGTACGTCATGGGGACCGTGCCCGCCGGGGCCTCCGCGGGGAGCGGGCCGCGGTACCTGCGGCGCGCGTCGTACACGACGCTCACGGGCGCGGCGTTTGCCGCGATGGACGCGAGCGGTGTCAGCACGACGCTGCGGCTGGCTGCGGTCGCCGACCTCGAGCGAGCCGCGCAGACGCGGTCGCTGGCCGGACGTGACGATGCGTTCGCGCTGACGTTCAGCGGGCCGTCCGGGACGCCGCTGCGCAGCGGCATCGCCAAGCTGCGCCATCCGTCGCTGGGCTGGGTCTCGCTGTTCATCACGCCGTTCGGCCGGGCCACCGCCGGGCAGCTCTACGAGGTGATCGTCGATCGCGCGCCCGAGAGGTAGGCGCCGCGCCGGCGTCGCGCGTCAGGTGAAGACCGCCTCGTAGTGGACGCCGGGGGCGTCGCGCCCGATCGGGACGAGGAAGATCTCCAGGACGCCGAGGCCGGCATGACGTAGCGCGTAGATCGCCTGCGGCAGCAGCGGCTCGCCGGGCCCGCAGAAGACGAGGCTGAACGGATCGCGTCCGCCCGGCCACTCGCCGACCGCTGTCGCGGACTCCAGGACGAGCTCGACAGCGGCGGGCGCTCCTTCGACGCCGAAGCGATCGCCGACGAGGGGCTCGAACGTCGAGAGGGTCAATGCGCCGAGGTCCATTCGCCGCGAGTCTACGAGTCTGCGGGCGGGGCGAAGATTGGGGTAAAGGCTGGGGTCGCGCCGCGATGTCGGGGAGTGCCCCGTCGCGCAAGCTGCGCGGCATGCCCCCCGCCGCCACGCCGATCGTCGTGACCGTCGTCGTCTCCGCTCGGCAGAGCGGCGGCGCGTACGCGTTGCTCGACGTCCGTGCCGCCGGGGATACGGCCCTCGACCCCCACGTCGTCCGGCAAGAGGACCTGCTCCTCTACGTCCTGACCGGCGACCTGGTCGTCGTCCTCGACGGCAGGCGGTACGCGCTCGCGGCAGGAGACCTCCTCGCCCTGCCGCGGCGCGTGCCCCGCGCCCTGCGCCTGTCGTCGGGCACCCGCGCTCTCTGCCTCGTCACGCCCGCCGGCGTCGAGCGGCTCGCGTCGCTGGCCGCCGACCCGGCGGTGACCGCCGACGACCGCCTCGCCCTGCTCGCCGCCGCCGACGTGCAGATGCTGCCGCGCAGCCTGTGGCGAGCCGACGCCGCCGCATGACCTTCGCGCCATCACCCACCACCGCCAAGGAGAGCACCATGCCAACGAACATCGCAGCGCGCGCCGGACGCTGGAGTGCCACGCATCGTCGCAAGGCCATCCTCGGCTGGCTCGCCTTCGTCGTCGTCGCGACCCTCGTCGGCGGCTCGATCGGCACCAGGACACTCGATCGCGCCGACGAGGGCAACGGGCAGTCGCAGGTCGCCGAACGAGCGATCGCCGCCGCCGGCTTCCCGGACGACGCGGACGAGCAGGTGCTGATCCAGGGCCGCGGGCCCGTGCGGGCCGCCGATCCCGCTTTTGCGCGCGCCACGCACGACGTCGTCACGCGCCTCCGGGAGGTCGCGTACGTCGGCGACGTGCAATCGCCGCTGAACCCGGCCAACGCCGGGCAGCTCTCCCACGACGGCCGCTCGGCGCTCGTGACCTTCAAGCTCGCCGGCGACGAGGACGCGATCGTCGACCGCGTCGACGCCTCACTGGCCGCGACCGCGGCCGTCCAGCAGGCGCACCCGCAGGTCCGCATCGAGCAGTTCGGCAGCGCGTCGGCCGGCAAGGCGCTGGGCGACGTGCTCGCCGACGACTTCGCGAAGGCCGAGCGCGTGTCGCTGCCGATCACGCTGCTCATCCTGCTCGTCGCCTTCGGCGCGTTCGTCGCCGCGGGTCTGCCGCTGCTGCTCGGGCTGACGGCGGTGATCGGCACGATCGGTCTGCTCGGGCCGGTCAGCCAGCTGTCGGCGCTCACCGACCAGGTGAACGTCGTCGTCCTGCTGATCGGGCTGGCCGTCGGCGTGGACTATTCGATGTTCTACCTGCGCCGCGAGATGGAGGAGCGCGCGGCGGGGCGCAGCGCGAGCGCGGCGTTGGCCGCCGCGGCGGCCACGTCGGGACGCGCCGTGCTGACCTCGGGGCTCACCGTGATGATCGCGATGGGCGGCATGTTCCTCGCGGGCAACGCGACGTACGTGTCGTTCGCGATCGGGACGATCCTCGTGGTCGCCGTAGCGGTCGTCGGCTCGCTGACGTTCCTGCCGGCGATGCTCGCCTGGCTCGGCGAGAAGGGCTGGACGGAGAAGGGGCGGGTGCCGTGGGTCGGCCGGCGCCGTCTGGGCCAGGCCGGCGAGTCGCGGATGTGGGGCGCGATCATCGATCGGGTGCTGCGCCGCCCGCTGCTGTCGGCCGTCGCGGCGACCGCTCTGCTGGTCGCGCTCGCCGTGCCGGCGCTCGGGCTTAAGACCATCACCGCCGGGGTCCAGGGCATCCCGCGCGACATCGCTGTGATGCAGACCTACGACCGCATCCAGGCGGCGTTCCCGGGCGGGCCGTTGCCGGCAACGGTCGCCGTGCAGGCGCCGGACGTGACGGCACCCGCGGTGCAGCGGGGCATCGAGCGGCTGCGCTCCGCCGCGCTCGCGACGAGGATGATGTCCGAGCCGGTCGGCGTCACCGTCAACCCCGCGAAGACGCTGGCGCTCGTCAGCATCCCGCTGCGGGGCACCGGGACCGACGCGGTCTCCAACGCGGCGCTCGCCAGGCTGCGAGACGACGTGATCCCGGCGACGGTCGGCGCGGTGGCGGGCACGCAGACCCACGTGACCGGCACGACGGCCATGTCGAAGGACGTCAACGACTCGCTGGCGGCGCACCTCCCGCTCGTCTTCGGGTTCGTGCTCACGCTCGCGTTCGCGCTGCTGCTCGTCACGTTCCGGTCGATCGTCATCCCGATGCAGGCGATCGTGCTGAACCTCCTGTCCGTGGGGGCCAGCTACGGCGTGCTGAAGCTCGTCTTCCAGGACGGCCACGGCGAGGGGCTGCTGGGCTTCCAGTCGATCGGCGGCGTCGTATCGTGGCTGCCGCTGTTCTTGTTCGTGATCCTGTTCGGGCTGTCGATGGACTACCACGTGTTCATCGTCAGCCGGATCCGCGAGGCCTTCGACGGCGGCATGAGCACCGAAGACGCGATCGCGCACGGGATCAAGTCCACCGCGGGAGTCGTCACGAGCGCCGCTGTCGTCATGGTCGCCGTGTTCGGCGTCTTCGCGTCGCTGAGCATCATGGACTTCAAGCAGATGGGGGTCGGGCTCGGCGTCGCGATCCTCATCGACGCGACGATCGTCCGGGGGGTGCTGCTGCCGGCGACGATGAAGCTCCTGGGCGACTGGAACTGGTATCTGCCCACGACCCTGCGCCGCAGCGGCACGCCGCAGGTCGAGCGGCCGCTGAAGTCCGCCACCGCCTAGCACATCACGCCGGCGCGCTCGCGGCGGCCGAGGCCCGAGCCTCGGCCAGCCCGAGTGCGTCGGCGAGCTGCGACCGGCTGCGGATGTCGAGCTTGCCGTAGGCACGGCCGAGATGGACCTCGACCGTCTTCAGCGTCACGAACAGCGTCTCGGCGATCTCGCGGTTGCGCATCCCGCGCGCGGCCAGCTCGGCCACGCGCCGCTCGGCGGCGGTGAGCGCGTCGACGCCGGCCAGCGAGATGCGCTGCGGTCGCGCGCCGGCCACGACGAGCTCGGCGTGGATCTGCTGCTCGAGCCCGCGGGCGCCGCAGCGGTGGGCGAGCTCGCGCGCCTCGCGCAGCGGCGCGCGGGCGTCGGCGCGATGGTTCGCGCGGCGCAGCGCGGCACCGAAGGCGCCCAGCGACTCGGCCAGCACGTACCGACACGGCGAGCGGCGGGCCGCCGCTACGGCGGCCTCGAGCTCCTCCAGGGCCGCCGGCCCGTCGAGCAGCCTGCCGCGCGCGAGGCGCGCCACCGCCTCGGCGCCTGCGACGGCCCGGCGGCACGCCACGTCGACCTCGTCGCGGGCAAGCGCCAGCGCCTCGTCGGTGCGGCCGGCGTGCGCGAGCGCCGCGACGCGGATCGTCCGGTACGGCTCGCGGTCGGCGACGATCCTGCCGCTGCGCTCGTCGATGACGAGCTGCGTGTCGATCTCCTCGAGCGCGTCCGCGTAGCGTCCGCGCTCGAACCACAGGCGCGCCCGAGCCGCGTGGATGCCGACCTGCGTGTGCGCCGAGGTCTCGGTCGCCGGGAGCGTCGCGACGACCGCCTCGGCCTCGTCGAGGCGACCCTGATCGATGAGCGCGCCCGCCAGCGTCGTCGAGGACATCACCAGACCGGCGCTGCCGCCGATGTGCTCGAGCAGCTCCCACCCTCGGCGCGCCTCGTCCTCCGCGCGGCGCAGGTCCCCGAAGCGGCGCTCCCACGACGACTGCATCCACGTGAGCGTCGCCGCCGCGACGCGCGAGCCCGAGCGGCGCACCGCCACGGCCGCCTGGGCGAGGATGGTCGCCGCCTCGTCGGCGGCCTCGACGAGGTGCAGCGCTTCGATGCCGTAGAACGGCGCAAAGCGCTCCTGCGCGATCGCCGCGGCCAGGTCACCCGCGAACGCGCGGCGGCCGAGCTCGATCACCTCGTCGCGGTGCGCGCCCGCGGAGGCCCGCACCCACATGTGGTGCGACAGCACGACGTCCGGGGCGTCCACGGGCACGTCACGCAGCCGGGCGTGGTACTCCGCGAGGTTCTCCTCGTCGTAGGGCAGCGCGTCGAGCAGGTCCTCCTCGAGCCGAGCGGCGAACTCGGGCGAGACCTCGCGCACGGCCTCGATCGGTGCGCGCAGCGTCGCCGTCGCGCGCTCGGCGTCACCACGCAGGATGAGCACGCTGCACAAGACCTGCGCCGCCCGGCCCGCGATCAGCGCATCGCCGTCCTCGACGGCGCGCTGCAGGTGCGTCCCGGCCTCGCCGCCGCCCGTGCGGACCTCGGCGATCCCCGCCGCGAGCAGCACCGCGGCGCGCTCGGATGCGGCGGGCGGCTCGAGCAGCGCCCGGCGCAGATGACGGACCGCGACATCCGGCGCCCCGTCCGCCAGCGCCTTGCTGCCGGCCGCCGCCAGCGTGCGCGCCGCTGCGGCGTCGTTCTCGGGCTCGGTCAGCAGCAGGTGCAGCGCGATCTCGTCGTCGCGCGCGTCGTGGGCGGCGAGCAGCCGTGCGGCGCGCCGGTGCCACGCCGATCGCTCCCCGCCGACGAGATCGGCGCGAACCGCCTCACGCACCATCGGATGCACGAACGTGAGGCCGTCGGCCTCGATGAGCCGGGCGCGCACGAGCGCGGCGTGCGCCTCGAGCGCCTCCTCGAGCGGCGAGCCGGCGAGCTCCGCGGCAAGCGCCAGGCGGCTGCGGTCGCCGAGTACCGCGATGCTGCGGGCGATCCCCAGAGCCGCCGGGGAGAGCTCGCGCAGGCGGCGGCCGACCGCGCGCGTGATGCTGCCCGGAATCGTGCGGCGCGCGATCTCCGCCTCGTCGGCACGGCCGGCGACCCCCTGCTCGGCCAGCAGCCGCGCGAGGGCGGTCACGAGCAGCGGGCTTCCCTTCGTGGTCTCGATGCAGGCGTCGATGAACGCGTCCTCCGCGGCGTCGCCGATGCGCTCGCGGATGAGCGCGCGGACCGCCGCCGGGGAGAGCGGGTCGAGCCTGACCACCGAGGCGGCCGCGCCGGCGGCGAGCCCGTCGAGGATGTCCTGGGCCGCGCCGGGCTCGGCCGGGCGCGCCGCCACGACCGCCAGCACCGGAAGGTCCTCGATCCGGCGGCCGAGGACGTCGAGGAACCGCAGGCTCGGCGCGTCCGCCCAGTGCGCGTCGTCGACGAGCAGCAGCAGCGGCTGCTCCTCCGCCAGCCCGGCCAGCAGCCAGAACAGCCCGTGCAGCCGGACGTGGGAGATGTCCGAGGACGAGCGCTCGTCGATCGCGGCGTCGAACACGGGGGCAGCGTGGACGGCGGTCCCCTGCAGCAGGCGCGCCCGGCGCTCGCCGTCCGCGCCGCGCAGCTCGGCCTCCAGGAGCTGGCGCACGATCCCGAAGGGAAAGTCGCGCTCGAGCTCGGCGCCGGTAGCGCGCAGCACGCGCACGTCATCACCGACCGACTCGCGCAGTGCCCGCAGCAGCGACGTCTTCCCCTGGCCCGCCGCCGCCTCGATCAGGACGAGCCCGCCCTGGCCCAGCCGCGCGTCGGCCATGCGCGAGGTCAGATGGGCGAGCTCGGCCTCGCGTTCGACCAGCGCTTCCGTGGACGTGTCGGATTGCCTCACCGCGCGAGCAACATAGGCCAGCCGTCGACCGGCGTCCACCGGCGGATGCGCTGACGTTGGGGCAAAGATTGGGGGTCGCGCCCGATGTCGCGCAATGCCGCAGCGCAGACGATGCCGGCATGAGATCCACGACACCAGGAGACATCCTCATGACCCGCATCACGACGATCACCGCCTCCGCCCTCGCCGTCGCCGCGCTCGCCCCCGCCGGCGCGATCGCTGCGCACAACGCGCTGCGCGGCGCGCCGCAGATGTACCGCGTCGACGACGACACCGTGCAGGTCAGGTTCGTCACCGACAGGAAGGTCGGCCGCAACGACGTCAAGGTGGCCGTCAGCGACGCCGGCTCGACGCGGACGGTCAGGTCCGACGGCCGCCACGGCGACGACCATCGCTACGTCGCGCGCGTGAAGGTCGATCGCGACCTCCGGGTCGGCACGAAGTACACCGTGCGCTTCACGATCGGCGACGACTCGTCGATCTCCCGCAAGGTCGTGCTGCGCACCCGGTAGCCGATGGCGCGGGCCGCAGGGAAGCGGCGGGCGAGTCAGGATCGCCACACCCCAGGCGCCGGGCAAGCCGCCGGCGCGGAGCGTGGCGGGTCGATGCTCGCTCAGTCGATCGGGCGCCCGAGGAACAGGTCGCGGCCCTCGCTGCGCTTCGAGCGCGCCGAGAAGCCGTGGCGCTCGTAGAGTGCCAGCGCGCCGGCGTTGTCCTCGTTGCAGTCCAGCTCGACGCGGTGCGCGCCGCGCTCGGCGGCACGCTCGATCGCGCGCGCGACCAGCGCGTCGCCGACGCCCGATCGGCGCGCCTGCGGCGCGACGTAGACGTCCTCGATCCAGGCGTCGGGCGCGGCCTTCCAGACGCTGAAGCGAAAGCGCAGCTGCAGCACGCCGGCGGGGGGTGCGTCCCCGTCCGGGGCGGCGAGCAGGAAGTCCGTGTCGAGGTCGTCCATGAGCCGCTCGACCGAGGCCAGGAAGGCGTTCTGCGACGGCCAGTCGACGCCCATGTGATCGCGGAAGGCGACGAGCAGGTCGGCCACCACCTCGGCGTCGTCGGGGCCGGCGAGCCAGGCCCGGGCGCTCATGCGTCGCGGATCACCGCGAGGACGTCGCCGCTGCGCACGGCGTCGCCCTCGGAGATCGGCAGCTCGGCGATGACGCCGGCCTTGTGCGCCGTGATCTCGTTCTCCATCTTCATCGCCTCGATGATCGTGACGATCTCGCCGGCGACGACCTGCTGGCCCGCCTGCACCGGCACCTTCCAGACGTTGCCCTGCATCGGCGAGGCGAGCGTGTCGCCGTCGTGGCCGTTGGAGGCGGTCTCGGCGCTGCGCTCGCGGGCGGCCCGCGTCGGGCGCTTCGGCGTGGGCTGTGCGCCGTTGCCGGCCGCCGCGGCGCCGGGACCGCCCGGCGGGCCGATCACCCGCACGTCGAACTTGCGGCCGGACACCTCGACGACGTAGGTCTGCTCGACGGGCTCCCCCTCGTCGGCGGGCGGCGGCGGGGCGGCGGGCGGCTTGTCGAACGCCAGCGCCGCCAGCCACTCACGGTCCTCGAGCAGGTCGCGGCAGGTCTCGCCGCGCGCCCACTGCTCGGTCGCCAGCAGCGCGCGGTGAAACGCAATCAGCGTCTTGAGACCCTCGATCTCGTACTCGGCCAGCGCGCGCAGCATCCGCGCCGTGGCCTGCTCGCGGTCGGCGTCCCAGACGATGAGCTTGGCCACCATCGGGTCGTACATCGGCGAGATCTCGCTGCCGGCGCGCACCCCGGAGTCCACCCGCACGCCCGGCCCGCCGGGCTCGACGTAGGCGCCGATCCGCCCCGGCGCCGGAGCGAACTTCGTCGACGCGTCCTCGGCGTTGATGCGGCATTCGATCGCGTGACCGCGCAGGACGACGTCCGCCTGGCCGACCGACAGCGGCTCGCCGGCGGCGACGCGGATGCCCTCCTTGACGATGTCGATGCCGGTCGTCATCTCGGTCACGGTGTGCTCGACCTGGACGCGCGTGTTCATCTCCAGGAAGTAGTACTCCTTGGTCTCCGAGTCCAGCAGGCCCTCGACGGTGCCGGCGCCGCGGTAGTCGACCGCCTTCGCCGCCTCCACCGCGATCGTGCCGATCCGCTCGCGCAGCGCCTCGTCGACGATCCACTCCGGCGCCGGCGACTCCTCGATGAGCTTTTGGTGGCGGCGCTGGATCGAGCAGTCGCGCTCGCCCAGATGGATCGTCGTGCCGTGACCGTCGGCGAGCACCTGCACCTCGACGTGGCGCGGGTCGGGCAGGTAGCGCTCGAGGTAGACGGTCGCGTCGGAGAAGAACTTCTCGCCCTCGCGCGCGGCGCCCTCGAAGGCGGACTTCAGCTCGCCGGGCTCGAGCGCGACGCGAAAGCCCTTGCCGCCGCCGCCGCCCGCCGCCTTGACGGCGACCGGGTAGCCGATCTCGTCGGCGGCGATCCGCTCGGCGTCCTTCAGCGTGGCGACCGCCTCGACGGTCCCCGGGACGATCGGCACGCCGGCGTCGCGCATGAGCTCGCGGGCACGGGTCTTGGAGCCCATCGCGTCGATCGCGCTCGCCGGCGGACCGATGAAGACGATCCCCGCCTCCTCGCAGGCGCGGGCGAAGGCGGCGTTCTCGGCGAGGAAGCCGTATCCGGGATGGATCGCCTCGGCGCCGCAGCGGCCCGCGACCTCGAGGATCCGCTCGGCGTTCAGGTAGCTCTTGGCGGCTTCGGCCGGACCGATGAGGTAGGCCTCGCCGGCGCGGGCGACGTGCGGCGCGTCGCGGTCGAGCTCGGAGTAGACGGCGACGGAGGCGATGCCCAGCTCGTCGAGCGCCCGGATGATCCGGACGGCGATCTCACCTCGGTTGGCAATGAGAATCTTCGAGAACATGCGCGGGGGCCATCATCCTGGGCGCTGCGGTCCCGTCAGGATACGCGCGCCGGCGACCGGCCCAGTCCCAGCTCGGCGATCGGCACCGGGCGGCCGACCTCGAAGCCCTGGGCGAAGTCGACGCCCTGCTCGCGCATGAACACCTCGAGCTCGGGGGTGCTGACGAACTCCGCGATGGTCTCCTTGCCCAACCCCTGGGCGATCCGCACGACCGCCTCGATGACGAGCTGGTCGGTGCGGCTCGTCAGGCAGCCCGAGACGAACTCGCCATCGATCTTCAGAAAGTCGAACGGCAGGTGCTTGAGGTAGTAGAAGGAGCCGAAGCCCGAGCCGAAGTCGTCGAGCGCGAAGCGGCAGCCGAGCTGCATGAGCCGTTCGGCGAAGCGGCGTGCGAGCGGGATGTTCGCGACGGCGGCCGTCTCGGTGATCTCGAACGTCAGCCGGCGCGGGTCGACCCCGGTCCGGGCGGCCTCGGACTCGATGAGCCGCAGGAGCGTCGTGTCGTTCAGCGAGGCGCCTGAGAGGTTGACCTCCAGCGCGACGTCGCCGCCCGGATCGCCCGCCAGCAGCGCGATCGCCTGCCCGGCGACCCAGCGGTCGATCTCCGGGGCGAGGCCGAAGCGCTCGGCGAGCGGCAGGAAGGCGGCCGGGCCGATCACGTCGCCGTCGTCTCCGCGCATGCGCAGCAGCAGCTCGTGCTGGCGGATGCGCCCGTCGCGCAGGTCGCGGATCGGCTGGGCGTACAGCAGGAACGCGTCGTCGTCGAGGGCGCCGCGGATGCGGTCCAGCCAGCTCACGCGGGTGCGGATCCGGGCCGGTCGCTGGGCGTCGGGCGAGACGACCACGTAGCGGTCACGGCCGGCCTCCTTGGCCTCGTACATCGCCAGGTCGGCCTCGATGAGCAGCTCCTCGCCGCCCACGTCGGCGCGCCCGAACGGGGCGATCCCGATGCTCGTGGTCACCCGCCGCCGCCGGCCGCCGGCCGTGACCGTGGCCTGCTCGCGGACGGCGCGCACGAGCGCTGCCGCGACGTGCTCGGCCTCGCCCGCGTCGGCGTTGGGCAGCAGCACCGCGAACTCGTCGCCGCCGAGCCGTGCGAGCGTGTCGCTGGCCCGCAGGCGGTCCTGCAGCAGCGCCGCCACCGAGAGGATGAGCTCGTCGCCGGCGTGGTGGCCGAGCGCGTCGTTGACGTACTTGAAGTGGTCGAGGTCGAGCACGAGCAGCGCGCCCCGCGGGCCGTAGCGGGCGACCTCCGCGACGTGGCGGTCGAGCTCCTGCTCGAAGCGCCGGCGGTTGAACAGCCCCGTCAGCCCGTCGTGGTCGGCGAGGTGGCGCAGCTCCTGCTCGAAGCGGCGGCGCTCGGTGATGTCCTGGACCTGGTCGAGGAAGTGCAGCGGGGCGCCGTCGGCGTCACGCACGACGGTGACGCTGCGCAGGACCCACACGATCGAGCCGTCGGGACGCAGGTAGCGCTTCTCGTTGACGGCCGAGCTCAGGCTGCCGTCGATGAGCGCCCGCATCGTGTCGAGGTCGGCCGGGAGGTCCTCGGGGTGCGTGATCGACGCGAACGTCGACCCGGCCAGCTCCTGCGGGGTGTAGCCCGTGATCCCGCACAGCGCCTGGTTGACCTCGAGGTAGCGGCCGTCGAGGTCGGCGACGGCCATCCCGATCGGCGCATCCTCGAAGGCGCGGCGGAAGCGCTCCTGGGCCTCGCCGAACTGCCGCTCGCTGCTGGCCAGCGCGCGCTCGGCGAGCCGCTCCTGCGTCACGTCGCGGCCCGATGCGTAGACGATCTGATCGTCCTGCACCGTGCGCAGGCTCCAGTCGATCCAGTGCCACGAGCCGTCCTTCGCGCGCCAGCGGTTGACGACGCGGCCGCCGGGGCCGTCCTCGCGCGCCGCCCTGGCGGCCGCCTCCATGTCGTCGCGGTCCTCGGGGGCGAGGAAGTCGACGATCGAGGTGCCGAGCAGCTCGTCCGCGCTCCAGCCCAGGCACGTCTCCCACGCGCCGTTGAAGCGGCGCAGGCGCCCGTCGAAGCCGACCGCGCAGAGCATGTCGGCGGAGAGGTCGAAGAAGCGCGTGCTCTCCTCCTGCAGACGGCGCTGGGCGGTGATGTCGCGCGCGATGCCGAGCGACCCGATCGTCGCGCCGACGGCGTCGCGGAACGGGCTC
>JAUXSD010000306.1 GCA_030681525.1 Solirubrobacteraceae bacterium | reverse complement strand
ACGCCCGCCTGCAGGCGCAGCGCGCGCGTCAGGTAGGCGACAGCAGGGGTCGGCACCGGCCCGGCCAGGTACACATCGATGCCCGCCGCGATCAAACCCGCTTCCAGCGCCGATTCCAGCATGTAGCCGGAGATGCGCGTGTCCTTGCCGATCAGCACGCCGTGGCGTTCGCCGTGCATGCCGATAGCGCTGGCCAGCACCTTGCCTGCCGCATAACCCAAGTGCATCACAAATTGCGGCGTGATGGGATGTTCGCCCACCTTGCCGCGCACCCCGTCTGTTCCAAAATATTTTCTGCTCACTTCTCTTCCCTCTTGTCTTGATAACTAGCCACGGATTAACACGGATGTCCACGGATAAACCCACTAGTGGCTTGAGCCGGATTCAATCCGTGCTTATCCGTGTTAATCCGTGGCTAATAGTTTATTGCATTCCAAACCTTCAACGCATCCACCGTCTCGCGCACATCGTGTACACGCACGATGGCGGCGCCGTGCTGCACCGCGATCAGGGCTGCTGCCACGCTTGCCGCAACGCGGCTTCCCGCCTCGCGACCGGTCAGCGCGCCGAGCATCGATTTGCGCGACAGTCCCGCCAGCACCGGCACGCCCAGTTCGCGCAGTTTGTCCAAGTGGCGCAACAGGTCGAGATTATGCGCCAGCGTCTTGCCAAAGCCAAAGCCCGGATCGATCACGATGCGCCCGCGCCCGATTCCGGCAGCCTGCGCCGCAGCGATGCGCTCGCGCAGGAACTCGCCTACCTCGGTAACGACATTCTGATATTGGGGCCGTGTCTGCATGGTTTGCGGGTTGCCTTGCTTGTGCATCAGGCATACCGCGACATTGCCGGTAGCGACCGCATTCATCGCGGCAGCATCTTGAAGTGCGTTAATGTCGTTGATCATCTGCACACCGGCGGCGATTGCCGCCTGCATCACCTGCGGCTTGCAGGTGTCGATTGAGATCGGCACTGGCGCACCGCGCAGGCCTTCGATAATCGGCAGCACGCGATCCAGTTCTTCCTGCACGCCGAC
>JAUXSD010000296.1 GCA_030681525.1 Solirubrobacteraceae bacterium | reverse complement strand
GCCTCGAGATCGACGTGCGACTCCCAGCGCGCGATCCGGCCGTCGCGGAAGGACCACAGGTGCGCCGCCGCCCAGCGCAGCTCCTGCTGGCTGCCGCGCGGCGTCGCGGTGATCGAGACGAGCGCGAGCGCGTTGTCGTCGTCGATCGGGATCACACCGTCGGTCGTGATCTGCATCGTCTCGTAGCCGCCGTCCCAGCGCGCGACCCACTGGTGCCAGCCCTCCAGGCCGTGCAGGGCCGTCTCGACGGGACGCAGGGCGTCGCAGATGAGCTCGACCTCGGGATGGACGCAGTCGGTGAGGGCTTCGAGGCCGGCCTCGTTCCAGCGGACGTAGAGCTGCTCGGCAACCTCCGCGGCGATCTGTGGCACCGCCCCACGATACGACGCGCCGCGCAACGGCTGGCCGTCTGTTCGACCCCGCCTCCGTGCACGCTCAGCGAACGATGTTCCGTATGCGGTCACGCCCAGAGGACATGGAGATCCTGCGGCTCGCATCGCTGACGTACCTCGGGACGCTGAGCCTGCGCGACCTGAGCACGATCGCGCCCCACGCGCAGGAGCTCTCGCTACCGGCGGGCGGCCGCATGCTGCTCGACGGGCCGTTCGCCCAGGAGCTCGTGCTCGTGGCCACCGGCCGCGGCAGCGTGCGCTGCGCCGGCGAGACCGTGGCCGCGCTCGGCCCCGGTGACGCCTTCGGAACGCTGGCGCCGCGCCGCACGACGTACGCGACCGGCACCGTGACGGCGCTCAGCGCGCTGCGACTCGTCACGTTCAGCACGCGCGACCTGCGCGAGCTGGGTCACGACGCGCCGGAGGTGCTCCGGGCGCTGCTGGATGCGTGCGCGCAGGGGCGCGCGAAGGCGCCGCGACCCGCGCCGGCGCCGGTCGTGCTGGCGGCTGCGGCCGCCGCGTAGCATCCATGCCATGAGCCAATCGACGCCGCCCGGCGACGGCGGCGGGCAGCGACCCCGCGGCGCCGGCGCCCGCGCCACCCGCGTCGTGCACGCCGGCCTGCCCGCGCCCGCGCAGGGGACGCCGTTTCTGCCCGGTCCCACGCTGGCCGCGCCGTACCACCTCATCGGGCCCAGCGACGCCTCGCCGTACGGTTACGGGCGCGACGCCAACCCGACGTGGACCGGCTATGAGGCGGCGCTCGGAGAGCTCGAGGGCGGCGCGGCGGTGCTGTTCGGCTCCGGCCTGGCCGCCGTGGCGGCGGTGCTGCTGCCGATGCTGGCGCCCGGCGACGTGGTCGTCGTCCCCGGCGACGGCTACCCCGCGATCAGGGAGCTCGCGCTGGAACAACTGCGCCCGCGCGGCATCGAGGTGCGCGTCGTCGCGACCGACGCCGAGGCGATCACCGCCGCACTGCCGGGCGCGACGCTCGCCTGGATCGAGACGCCGTCCAACCCCGGTCTCGCCGTCCTCGACGTGGCGGCGCTGGCCGCCGCCGCCCACGCGGAGGGCGCCCTGCTCGCGGTCGACAACACGCTGGCGACGCCGCTGCTGCAGCGTCCGCTGCAGCTCGGCGCCGACCTGTCGATCGCGAGCGCTTCGAAAGCGCTCACCGGGCACAGCGATCTCGTGCTCGGCTACGTCGCGGCCGCCGATCCGGCCGTTGCCGCCAGGCTGCACGAGTGGCGCAATCTGACCGGCGCTATCGCCGGCCCGTTCGAGGCCTGGCTCGCGCACCGCTCGCTGGCCACGCTCGACGTGCGCCACGAGCGTCAGTGCGCGAACGCGCTGGCGATCGCCCGCGCGCTGAGCGAGCGCGACGGCGTGCACGACGTGCGCTACCCCGGCCTGCCGGACGACCCCGGCCACGCGCTCGCCGCGCAGATCTTCGGGGGCGTGCGGTTCGGCGGCGTCGTCTGCTTCGACCTGCGGACCGAGGCGCGGGCCCAGGCGTTCCTCGCTGCCACGACCCTGATCGCCGAGGCGACGAGCTTCGGCGGCGTGCACTCCAGTGCCGAGCGGCGTCTGCGCTGGGCCATGGACGACGTCTCGCCGGGCTTCATCCGCCTGAGCGCGGGGATCGAGGACGCCGGCGATCTCGTCGCCGACGTCCGCGCAGCGCTGGGCGCGAGCGCCGGCGCGGTTTGACGGCGCGGTGTGGCGAACGAGCCTCGCTCCGCGAGGCTGATTCGCCACACCCCCGCTGCGAGGGGGCGAAGCCGTCGGGACCGGACCCTAGGGTCCATGAGATGGCTCGTCCCACGACCGTCCACGTCTGCTCGGAGTGCGGACACAGCACCGTGCGCTGGCACGGCCAATGCCCCGGCTGCGACGCATGGAACACGCTCGTCGAGGAGCGCGGGCCGGCTGCAGCCGCAGGCCGCGGCCGCGGCGGCGGCACCGCCGCCCCGGGCAAGGGCGCCCGCGCCGGCACGCCCACCCGCCTGGCCGACGTCAGCACCGAGCGCGTCCCGCGGCTGCTGACCGGCATCGGGGAGCTCGATCGCGTCCTCGGCGGCGGCCTCGTGCCGGGCTCGCTCGTGCTGCTCGGCGGCTCGCCCGGCATCGGCAAGTCGACGCTGACGAACATGG
Organism: Solirubrobacteraceae bacterium; assembly: GCA_030681525.1. Taxonomy (GTDB): domain Bacteria; phylum Actinomycetota; class Thermoleophilia; order Solirubrobacterales; family Solirubrobacteraceae; genus CADCVQ01. The sequence continues at coordinate 26,228 of JAUXSD010000296.1, read as the reverse complement.
CGATGGGCAACCTCGCGGCCGCCGGCCGGCGCACGCTCTACGTCTCCGGCGAGGAGTCGGCCGCCCAGATCCGCCTGCGCGCGGAGCGGCTGATCGGCGCCACCACCGGCGCGCTCGACGTGCCGGTGCTGGCCGAGACCGACCTCGACACGATCCTCGCCACCCTGCGCGCCGAGCGCCCAGAGGTCGTCGTCATCGACTCCGTCCAGACGATGCACGCCGCCGACCTGACCGGCGCGCCCGGCTCCGTCGGCCAGGTCCGCGAGACCGCCGCGCGGATCATGCAGGTCGCCAAGGCCGACGGGATCGCCGTGCTGCTCGTCGGCCATGTGACGAAGGAGGGCGCGCTGGCGGGCCCGCGCGTGCTCGAGCACCTCGTCGACTGCGTCTTGCAGTTCGAGGGCGAGCGCGAGCGCACGTATCGGACGCTGCGCGCGCTGAAGAACCGCTTCGGCTCCACGAACGAGGCGGGCGTCTTCGAGATGCGCTCCGGCGGCCTCGTCGAGGTGCTCGACGCGAGCGCGCGGTTCGTCGCCGAGGCGACGGGCAAGCCGGGCTCGGTCATCCTCGCCGCGATGGAGGGCTCCCGGCCGCTGCTCGTCGAGGTCCAGGCGCTCGTCTCACCGTCCGAGCTCGTGCCGCCGCGGCGCGTCGTCAACGGCCTGGACCGCAACCGCCTCGCGCTCGTGCTCGCCGTGCTCGGCCGCCACGCCGGCATCGGCGCGGGCAGCGCGGACGTCTTCGTCAACGTCGTCGGCGGGGTGCGGGTCGAGGAGCCGGGCGCCGACCTCGCGATCGCGCTCGCGGTGGCGAGCGCCACGCGCGGAGTGCCGCTGGCCGGCGGCCCCGGCGGCGCTCCACGGCCGGTCGCCTGCTTCGGCGAGCTGGGCCTGACCGGCGAGCTGCGCACGGTCGGCCACGCCGACCGGCGCGCCGCCGAGGCCGCGAAGTTCGGCCTGCGCCACGTCGTCTCGCCCGAGAGCGCGCCGACACTGCGCGAGGCCATCCGCGCGGTTCTTCCCGCCCGCGCGCCGCAGGCCGCCTAGGCGACGGATCGACACCACCGGCGCGCCGAAACGAAAGAACTTCGCCGCGATAACCCGAATTCCCTAAGCACCCGCTAAAATGGCCTGGATGGTTCAGCGAGTAGGGGACGAATCACACGAGCTCGAGTCTCGTCAAGAACCCCGACTCGTCAAGGCATTGGAGATGGTCGCGCCCGGCACGACGCTGCGTGAGGGCCTCGACAACATCATGCATGCGCGCACCGGCGGGCTCATCATCGTCGGCGAGGTCGACGAGCTGAGCTTCCTCTTCTCGGGCGGCATCAAGCTCGACATCGACTACTCGCCCGCGCTGCTGTACCAGGTGGCCAAGATGGACGGAGCGATCGTGCTGAACGTCAACGCGACGAAGATCGCGATGGCCAACGTCCAGCTCATGCCCGATCCGACGATCCTGTCGGTCGAGACCGGCACGCGCCACCGCACCGCCGAGCGCGTGTCCAAGCAGACCGAGGCGCTCGTCATCGCGATCTCCCAGCGCCGCGACGTCGTCTCGCTCTACGTCGACGGCGGCAAGTACATCCTCGAGGACATCCCGGTCGTGCTCGCCAAGGCCAACCAGGCGCTGGCGACGCTCGACAAGTACCGCACGCGCCTGGACCAGGTCTCCACGCGCCTGACCGCGCTGGAGTTCGAGGGCGGCGCCACGCTGCACGACGTGCTCACCGTGCTGCAGCGCTCCGAGCTGGTGACCCGCATGGCGGTCGAGATCGAGCGCTACATCGTCGAGCTCGGCACCGAGGGGCGCCTCATCGAGATGCAGCTCGAGGAGACGATGGTCGGCACCGCCGCCGACAAGGCCGCGCTGGTCCACGACTACCTCGCCGAGAACACCGACGAGGAGTTCGCCGCCGCGCTGGACCAGATCGGCCGCCTGCCGCATCACGACCTGCTCGACTTCGGCCGCCTGGCCGAGCTGCTGGGCTACGACCGCAAGCTCAACACGCTCGACTATCCCGTGTCGCCACGCGGCTTCCGCATCCTTGGACGCATTCCCCGCTTGCCTAAGCTGGTCGTGGCGCAGATCGTGCACGACTTCGGTGGTCTCGACGAGCTGCTGGCCGCGACCGACGTAGAGCTCGAGACGGTCGACGGCGTAGGCGAGATCCGGGCGAAGGACATCCGCGAGGGCCTTCGCCGCCTACAGGAGATCAACCTCGTGGACCGTTACCTGCAGACGTAGCACCGTTCGACCGTCCGGCCGCCGCCGGCATCAAATTCGCAAGGAGGGCATCATTCCCGAAGCCGAAGATCAGCTGCTGGAGGACCTGGACCGTACGCTCGAGAACATCGAGTTCGAGCTTGGCGACAACGTCGTATATCCACATCATGGGGCCGGTCAGGTCCTCAAGAAGGAGCGCCGCAAGATGTTCGGTGAGGAGCGCGAGTACCTCACCATCAAGATCCTGCACAACGACATGACCGTCATGGTTCCGTGTGAGAACGCGGCGCTGGCCGGGCTGCGTCGCGTCATCGACGAGGAGACCGTGCTGAAGGTCCTCGCCGTGCTCGCCGACGACGTGTCGGAGATGCCCAAGAACTGGAACCGCCGGTTCAAGCACAACCGCGACAAGATCAAGACCGGCGACATCTACGAGCTCGCCGAGGTCGTGCGCAACCTCGCGATCCGCGAGCACGAGAAGGGCCTGTCGACCGGCGAGAAGCAGATGTTCACGCGCGCGAAGAAGATCCTGGCGTCCGAGCTCATGTACGCGCTCGACAAGGACGAGGAAGAGGCCGAGCAGCATCTCGACAACCTCCTCGCCGACAGCGCCGGCGTGGAGATGACGAAGTAGCGATCGCGCTTGTCGTAGCGGCGGGACGTGGAGAGCGCCTTGGGTCCGAGACACCCAAGGCGCTTGTCGTTCTCGCCGGGCGCCCGATGCTCGCGTGGAGCGTCGCGGCGCTGCAGTCGGTCTCGTCGGTGGAGGCGATCGTCGTCGCGCTTCCGGCCGACTGGATGCAGTCGGCACCGGCGGGCACGATCGGCGTGCCCGGTGGAGCACATCGCTCGCAGTCGGTGCGGGCCGCGCTGAGCGCCGCGCCGGGCGATCCGGTCATCGTCCATGACGCGGCGCGTCCGCTCGTGCGGGCCGAGGACTTCCAGGCCGCGCTGGACGAGCTCGAGCGCCACGGCTGCGACGCGGTGATCGCCGCGGCGCCGGTCACCGACACGATCAAGGAGGTCGCGGCCGACGGCGTCGTCACGCGCACGCTCGACCGCTCGGTGCTGTGGGCAGTGCAGACGCCGCAGGTCTTTCGCCGGGCGGCGCTGGAGCGCGCCCTGGCCGAGCCCGACGACGTGCTCGCCGCGGCGACCGACGATGCGTGGCTCGTCGAGCGGGGCGGGGGCATGGTGCGCGTGATCGCCTCGCCGGCCGGCAACCTCAAGATCACGACCCCCGACGACCTGCGCGTCGCCGAACTGGCCCTGCGCGAACGTGCGGGTCGCTGAGCGTGTGCCGCCTCGACCGGCACGCGACCACTAGCATCCGCCCCGCATGAGCCAGCCTCGCCTCCGGCGCGCCCTCGCGCTCGCCACCGCGTTCGCCGCCACCGCGGCGACCGCCGGGATCGCCTTCGGCCAGGCCGCGGCCCCCTCGGGCAACTTCGGCGGCGGCGCGATCGCCGTGCCGGTCAAGCAGACGACGGTCGCCAAGGACATGGTGCTGTCGATCCGCGCCGGCACGGACGGCCGCATCGGCGTCGACGGCCAGATCTACGCGCGCTGCGGGCTGGGGACGATCAGCGGCGACGGCAGGATCGGCTCCGAGGGGCGCTTCACGCTGCGCGGCGCCGTCACCCGGCGTCCGCTCGTCGGCGCGCGCCACACCTCGACCTTCGTCGTGCGCGGCACGCTGACGGCCGACGGAGGCACCGGCACGGCGAACGTCAAGCTGCGGGTGCGCACGAAGGGCCGGGCGACGCGCACGTGCACGAGCCGGACGGTGACGTGGACGGTGCGCCGGCCGACGGACGTGGGCGCACTTGCGCCGGGTCCGGCCGAGGCGACGCTGTACGGCGTGACGTCGCAGCGCGCCGCCAGGGCGAGGCACGGGATCGTCCTGCATGCGGCCAGCGGCGGCCGGCGGATCGAGCGCGCGACGTTCGGCTACCGCGCGAAGTGCGACCGCGGCCGGATCGTCGAGTCCGACGACGTGAACATCTCGCCGGAGTTCGACGTGGCGGCCGACGGCTCGTTCCGCGTCGTCGAGCGCTTCAAGGCCACGTTCGCCGACGTGAAGGTGAGCACGACGGTCGTGCTGCGCGGAGGGTTCGACGCGGCGGGCAACGCCGCGGGCCGCCTCTCGGTGACCGAGCGCTACGCCAGCCGCCGCAGCGGCAAGCGCGTCGACGTCTGCGCGACGGGCACGCGTTCGTGGTCGGCTCGCCAGTAGTGGCGGGCCGCCGCCGATGCTGACCGACTACCACCTGCACCTGCGGCCCGACGACGCCGGCACCGACGCGGCCCGGTACTTCACGACCGCCAACGCCGACCGCTACCGGACCGTCGCGGAGGAGCGCGGGATCAGCGAGCTGGGCTGCTCGGAGCACATCTACCGCTTCGCCCAGGCGCTCGAGGTGTGGCGCCACCCGCTGTGGCGCGAGAGCGCGGTCGACGACCTCGACGACTACGCGGGCTTCGTCCGTGAGCAGACCGATCTGAAGCTCGGCATCGAGGCCGACTTCGTCGCCGGCCGCGAGGACCGGATGGCGACGCTGCTCGACGCCCACGAGTGGGACTACGTCGTCGGCTCGGTGCACTTCGTCGGCGAGCACGCCGTCGACCACGACGGCTACGAGGTCTGGGACCACCGCTCGCAGCGCCCGGACGAGCTGTGGCGGCGCTACTTCGAGACGCTCGGCGAGGCGGCGCGGACGGGCCTGTTCGACATCCTCGCGCACCCCGACCTCGTGAAGCTGTGGGGCGCGACGCGCCCGGTGCCCGAGGGCGACCTGCGGCGCTTCTACGAGCTGGCGATGGACGGGATCGCCGAGTCGCAGATCGCCGTGGAGGTCTCCACCGCGGGGCTGCGCAAGCCGGTGGGGGAGCTGTACCCGGCGCCGGCGTTCCTGGAGATGTGCCTGGATGCCGGCTGCCCGGTGGCGCTGTCGAGCGACGCGCACGTGCCGGGCGACGTGGGGCGCGACTACGAGCGCGCGCTGGAGCTGCTGGAGTCCGCGGGCGTGAGCGAGCTGGCGGTGTTCGAGCACCGGGAGCGGCGGCTGGAGCCGATCGGGTGAACGTGCGCACCGGTCTGGGCTGGGACTCGCACCGCTTGGCGGCCGGCCGCCGGCTGATCCTCGGGGGGGTGCAGTTCGTGGACGCCGAGCTGGGGCTCGACGGGCACTCGGATGCCGACGTCCTGACCCACGCGATCATGGACGCGCTGCTCGGCGCGGCGGGCTTGGGCGACATCGGCGTGCACTTCCCCGACACCGACGGCGCCTACGAGGACGCCGACTCGATCGAGCTGCTGCGGAAGGTGGTTGCGGCGGTCACCGCGGAGGGCCTGCGGATCGTGCACGTCGACACGACGATCCTCATGGAGCGCCCGAAGATCGGGCCCTACCGCGATGCGATGCGCGAGCGGCTGGCGGGGGCGCTCGGCCTGGAGCCGGCGGCCGTGAACGTGAAGGCCTCGACGGGGGAGGGGATGGGCTTCGTCGGGCGGCTGGAGGGCGCGGCGGCACTCGCGGTCGCGACCGTCGAACCGCACGCCCCGTAGGCTGTCGCACCACGGTGGCAGAACCGCGCTTCGTGACGCCGATGAAGGCGGTGCTGACCGCCGAGCGGCCGGCGGGCCCCGACTGGGTCTTCGAGCGCAAGCTCGACGGCATCCGCTGCCTGGCCGTCAAGGACGCAGGCCAGACGCGTCTGTACTCGCGCAACGAGCTGTCGCTGCGCGAGCGCTACCCGTCGCTGGCGGCCGCCCTCGACGCGGAGCCCGGCGACGGCTTCGTCCTCGATGGCGAGGCGGTCTCGTTCGTCGACGGTCGCGACCGCTTCGGAGGCGTCGGTGGTGAGCTGTTGTACTACGTCTTCGACGTCCTGTTCGCCGACGGTCGTGACGTGCGGGCGCTGCCGCTGGAACAGCGCCGCGCGCTGCTGACGGGCGTTCTGCGCTGGCGCGACCCGTTGCGCATGACCGAGCAGATGACCGGCGACGGCGCCACGCTGCTCGCCGACGCGTGCGCCGCAGGCTGGGAGGGCCTTATCGCCAAGCGCCGCGGCACGCCGTACGTCTCGACGCGCTCGCGCGACTGGTTGAAGCTCAAGTGCAGGCGCGCGCAGGAGCTCGTCATCGGTGGCTTCACAGCGCCGCGCGGCTCCCGCACGGAGCTCGGCGCGCTGCTCGTCGGCTACTTCGAGGGCGACCGGCTGCGCTACGCCGGCAAGGTCGGTTCGGGCTTCACCCGCGCGACGCTGCGGGAGCTGGCGGCGCGGCTCACCCCGCTCGTGCGCGAGACGCCGGCCTTCGAGCCGGTGAAGGGGCTGCCGCGCGCCGCGACGTGGGTGCAGCCGGAGCTCGTCGCCCAGATCGCGTTCATGGAGTGGACGCCCGACGGCCGGCTGCGCCATCCCTCGTTTCAGGGCCTGCGCTTCGACAAGCCGGCGCGCGAGGTCGTGCGGGAGCGGCCCGCCTAGTGGGTCGCGCGGGTTTGCGCGCGGCCCACTAGCCCTTCGCGCGTCCGGGTGATCGAAGCTCAGCAGGCCGGGACGGCGCCGCCGGTGTTCGGCGGGTCCCACGGCCAGCGCAGGTGCTCGCCGAGCTCGCGAGCCATCTCGATCAGTCTCTGTGCCATGGCCGGTCACCTCCGCGTGCTCTGTCGTGGCGGGCGAGGGGTCTGCTGGGGATGCAACTAGGCCGGGACTCGCCCGCTGTCAACCTCGCGCACGTCGTTGACGGCTACGCGCGGGCGGCCTATCTGCTCCGGCCAGGACGCCTCACCCCGCCCCCGCGTCCGCCGCCAGTTTCGTCAGCGCCCGCCGCTCGATCTGGCGCACGCGCTCACCGCTCAGGCCCAGCCGGTCACCCACGGTGCGCAATGACAGCTCGTGGCCGCCGTCGTCCAGGCCGTAACGCGCCCGCAGCACGTCGCGCTCGCGATCGCTCAGGCCCGCCAGCATCGCGTGCAGCTCCTCGGCCTCGATCGCCGCCAGTACGTGCTCGTACTCGTCCTCCGCCAGCGGATCGGCCAGCAGGTCGCCGAAGGCGCCGACGTCGTCCTGCGCGCCGCGGATCGGCTCCTGCAGCGAGCGCGGCGCGCGCTCGGTGACCAGCAGGTCGTCGACCTGATCGTGCGTCAGCCCGGTCCGCGTCGCCAGCTCGTCGCGGCTCGGCTCGCGCCCCGTCTGCCCGACCGCGTCGTGGTGGGCCTGCTTCAAGCGCGCGAGGTGCCGCAGCGCGCGATCGGACAGCACCACCGGTCGCGTCAGCTCGGCCACGAGCTGCTGCATCGCCTGGCGCACCCACCAGGTGGCGTAGCCCCAGAACGGCACGCCGCGATCGGGGTCGAAGCGCTCGAGCGCGCGCAGCAGCCCGACGACGCCCTCCTGCAGCAGCTCCAGCCGCTGCACCTGGCCGCTGCGGTACGTCCGCGCGATCGCCGAGATGAGCGGCATGAACGCCTCGACGAGCCGGGCCCGGGCGGCACGATCACCGTGCTTGGCCGCGAGGACGAGCCGGCGCTCGTCATCCGGCGTTGGCTGCGGACGACGCCCGAGCTCCTCGATGTAGACCCCGGCGACCGCGCTGCGCACCGGCGCGCGGCGGCCCATGTCGCCCGCGAGGTCGCGATCGAGGCGCTGACCGCGCGCGATCTCCGCCCGCAGCTCCTCCTCCGGGCTCTGCGTCGGCTCGGCGGTGGCATCGGTCGGTGGCAGAAGGTCAGGGTCTGACATGCCGGAAAACGTCGCTCAGCGGCGACGGTAGCGAACGCCCGGCCTGTACCCGTCAGGCGACGAGCGCGACCCAGAGCCCCCCCACCGCACGGCCGTCGGTGTCGTTCTGGACGACCTCCACGAGATGCACGTCACCCGCCCGCGCCTCCTGCGGCGGGCTGAACGCGAGGCTGCAATGGACGACCTCGTCCGGCGCGACGACGATCTCCCGGCCGTCGTCGAGACGCTCGCCCTGGCCGAGCCGGCGGTCGAACCGGCGCGTGCCGAGCGGCAGATCGAAGCGCACCCGCTCCGCCGGCGCCTGGACGTTGGCCGTCAGCTCCACACCGACCGGCGCGCGGCCGAACTGCGCCAGGCCGCACAGCGACCCGCGCGCCAGCTCCTGCAGCCGGCGCGACAGGCGCGGCGCGCCGGCCCGCAGGAAGAACGCCGCGCGATCGCCCAGCGGGTTGGTGACGAGGAAGTGAAAGCCCGTCTCCTGCACCTCGGCCATCGCCACGACGGCGATGTTGCGCTGCGCCACATGACGGTCGCCCGGAACATCGAAGACCAGCGGGTTGGCGACCGCGTCGCCGGTCAGCACGGAGCTGACGCGGGCCAGCAGGCAGCGGTGACCCGCCTGACTCGCCGTCGGGCTCCACGGCAGCGAGACGTTCGTGACGTCGTAGCCCGGCAGCGTGACGTACGTGCTGGCCAGCACATCGGCGGTCGCCGGCGTGAAGGCGGTGCTGGGATCGGCCAGGAACACCTCGAGCTGGGCGTTGTAGGCCGTGATGCCGCCGCGGTTGGTGATCGACACGCGCAGGTCGTTGACCGCGCCCGCCTGGGCCGGGCCGCCGGGGCTCCCGCCGGGTGGCGTGACCACGATGTCCGGGCTGATCCAGAACGGCACGCCCGGCGGCAGCGGCGCGCTGCCGTCGTCGCCGCCGGTGTCGCGGATCAACACGAACGTGCGGCCGTCGAACTCGCCCTCGCGCTCGGGGTTCTCCGGCCGCTCCTCGCGCTCGTCGTCCTCTCGCCGGTGCAGGTCTTCGGGTTGGATGGGCACGGCTACACCGTCGGTCCGTAGTTGACGTTGACCGGGTTTGACTCGATCGGCGCGGGCGACACGGGCGGGTCGGTCGGCCCGACGCCGTCCAAGCGCCAGGTCAGAAAGCCGTAGCCGCGATCGCCGTCGAGGTTGAAGTTCGGCAGGTCGTCGAGCCTCTCGCCGATCAGCCGGGCTGAGAACGCCAGCGCCGAGCCGAGCTGCGGCCCCGCCCAGGTGGCGCGCTCGACGTTGTGCGTGAACGCCGGCGACGTGTCGCTCGGATCGGGCGGGTAGGGCTGCTCGCAGAAGAAGAACGCGTCGGCCTTCGGATCGCCCGAGTGCGCGTCGATCATGACGTCCGGATACACGCCGAAGTGCGGCAGCGGACAGGGCTCCGCCGAGGGCCGCTCGCGCAGCGTCCCGGGGTACACGAGGTGGATCTCGGTCTGGCCCAGCAGCGCATAGGCCTGGCGCTTGCGCGGATACGTCGAGAACGCCGCGGCCGGGCCGCCGGTCATGTGCGCGTTGCCGGCGTTCACGAACGCCTCGGCCCACGGCAGCTTCGCGAGATCGCGCTCGTCGGGGAACAGGTAGCCGCCCAGGACCAGCGCGAAGCGCGCCTCGTCGTAGATCTGCCACAGGCCGAGGTGCACTTGGTAGACGAGCCAGCGGATCAGCCGCAGCGCCTCGGTGAGCGGCAGCAGCAGGATGTCCGCGATGTGGTCGATGATGTACTCGATGGTCTTGACGATCGTCTCGAGCACGCGGCGGATGCAGTCCGCGCTCGCGGCGAAGATCCCCCAGATCGAAACGCCGCCGCCGCCTCCGCCGGCGCCGGCGCCCGACCAGATGCTCGAGATCTCGTTGGCGTAGCCGGTCACGAGGGCGGTCGCGGCTGACCCGGGCGGGGGCGGGGGGGTCGGCGCCAGCGCGTCGCCGATCGAGGTCGCGCGCTCGAACCAGCGGATCCACAGCCGGTAGGCCGCGTCGACGTCACCGGGGTTGAAGTCCGGCGGGTGCGGGATGTCGCCGTAGGTCTCGCGCTGCGCCGCGACGAACAGCTCGCCGAGCTTGTCGGGCAGCCGCCTGCCGGGAAACTCGCACAGGCGCGAGTAGTAGCTGCCCGCGATGCTGTTCGCCCGGTAGGTGTCCTCCGGCCCGATGCGCAGGCAGCCCATGAACGACGGGGGATCGTCGTAGTGGCGGCGCGCCCAGGCGTCGATCCAGTTCTCGACGAGCTTGTGGCGGTGCCAGTGGCCCCGGTACGGGCCGCCGACGATCGAGTTGACGTACGGGTGCCCGACCACGTCGGTGCCGATGTGGCTGGCGTAGCCCAAGCAGTAGCGCATGAGGTCCGGATCGCCCGCGTCGCGGGCCATGTTCCACATCGTGCTGCAGAACCGGCCGGTGCGCCGGTAGTGCAGGAAGTCAAACCAGTACCACTCGTCCTCCGGCGCGCCCTGCTGGAGCTTGGGATAGAACGGATAGAAGAGGTCGACCTCGCTCGTGACGATCTCGCCGAGCTTGGCGAGCATCGCCGAGCCGAGCGTCCCGGCGGTCGACCCCAGATCCGCCAGCAGCGCCTCGAGCTCGTCGGGCAGGATCGCCGACACGGCGTCGTCGATCGCCGTCTTGATCGGCTCGATCGTCTCCTCGACGAACTCGATGATCGGCTCGATCGTGTCGTAGACCTCGAAGATGAAGTTCGACAGATCGCCGATCGCATCGCCGTACTCGCGCAGCGAGAAGAACAGGAAGTCGGGCCCCATCGACCCGAAGCCCGCGTACGGGCTGCACGGCTCATCCCTCAGCAGCTCGACGAATTCCCGTGAACGCTCGGTGCGGCGCAGCGCGGTGGCGAGACGCTGCTGCACGAGCAGGTGAACTATCGGACCTGGCATGGGCACCTCTCGCGCTCGATTGCCAACAACGACAAATGGTGTCGGGTCGAAGCCCAGCCCCGCGGGCTCTCGCTCGGCACCCACCGTACAGTCCTGGGTTGCCTCGAGGTTCGCTGCTGTGATCGATGTCACACGCCCCGCCGGGCGCCCCGGGCGAGGGCGGGGCGGGTCTCAGCGCAGCGCGGCCGCACGGCGCGCGGCCGCCGCCGCGCGCGCCTGCTCGTGCTCGGCCTGGCGGCGCAGCTCCTGCAGGGAGCGGCGCAGGTTCTCGCGCACCGCGGGAGCGGCGACCTGCTCGGCGATCCAGCCGATGATGCCCGCGCCGCCGACGCCGTACTGCAGGCGCAGCTCGACGCGCGTGCGCGCGCCGTTGGCGCGCTCGCGCAGGCGCCAGCGGCCGCGCTGGTCGATGCCGGTCACCGAGGTCCAGGCCAGGTCGCGCAGCTCGTCGCACTCGACGATCTCGACGAGCCCGCCGACCTCCGCCGACCCCACGCGCATGAGCGTGCGGTAGCGCGCCCCGAGGCCGCGGTCCTGCTCGCTGGTGACCTCCCAGCGCGTGACGCCGTTCATGAAGTGCAGGTAGCGGGCGGGATCGGTGACGAACTCCCACACCAGCCGCGGCGGCGCGGCGACGTCGATGGCGGCCCCGACCCTCATCCGATGATCGGCAGCCGCCGCTCCGAGGCGAGCGCGTCGAGCGTCTCCTGCATCGTCGCGACGACGTGCTCGTAGACCTCGTCGACGTCGGGCTCCGGGCCGAACTGCTCGCGCAGGTGGATCGCGGGCAGCACCTCGACGGTGATCTTCGCCGGCAGCGGGACGTGGCCGAGGAAGTCGCCGACGTTCAGCCCCCACGGCACCGCGATCGAGAGCGGCAGGACCTTCAGGCGAAACATCCTGTCGAGCATGAGCAGCCGTGCCACGCCCTCGCCGCGGCCGAGGAACAGCGCCGTCTCCTGGCCGCCGATCGCGACGACGGGGACGATCGGCACGTCGCGCTCGAGCGCGAGGCGCACGAAGCCGCGACGCCCGTCGAAGTTCACCGTGTTGGCCTCCCACGACGGCCGGTGGGTCTCGTGGTCGCCACCGGGGTAGACGAGCACCGCCGCGCCGGAGTCGAGCGCGCACGCGGCGTTCTCCGGCGACGCCGCCACCAGCCCGTACTTACGCAGAAAGCCCAGCCCGGGCATCGACAGCACGAGGTTGTGCGCAAGCTGGTGAAAGCGTCGCTCTACACCGAAATACGTGCTGAACGCGAGGGTGAACACCAGCGAATCCGCCGGCATGTTGCCGCCGGAGTGATTTCCCACCAGCAGCACCGGCCCCTCCTCGGGAACGTTGCCCAGGCCGCGCACCTCGCCGCGAAACCACAGGCTGGCCAGCAGCCACTGGCCGGGCAGCGTCTCGCGGATGAAATCCGGGTCGCGCTCGTCGAGATCGGCGGCCGGGACGCGGCCGCGCGCGCCACGGGCGATCGCGCCCAACAGCCGCTCGAGCGGACCGCGCGGCGAGGCATGATCCTCCTCGGTTGTTCGCTCCTCGAAGCGGTCGCCGGCGCGGGGTGGCGGAGGCGGCGGGGGGAGGGGCCCGCCGTCGGCGCGATGGCCGTTGCGCGACGGACGGCGCGCGGTCTCGGTGTCCATTGCCTCCAGAGTCTAGGCGGCCTTCTGCGTCCGGCTGAGCGGTAGCGGGCCGCCCTCGTCGGCTCGCGCGAAGTGGGCCTCGAGCAGGTCGCTGGTCTGCTCGGCGCGCTCGACCTGCGGCACGTGGCCGCAGCCCTCGAGCACGATCTGCTCGGCCGACGGCAGCCAGCGCGCGACGTGGCGCCCGAACGCCGGCGGGATGACGCGGTCGTGCGAGCCCCACACGAACAGCGCCGGCGGCTCGAGCTGCGAGAGGCGCCCGTAGAAGCCGTCCTTGCCGTACGGCGCCTCGAGGTAGATGTTGCGCGCGGCCGACAGGAACGCGATCCGCCCGCCGGGGCTGGCGTAGATGCGCTGAAACTCGTCGACGACGACGTCGGCCATGCTCGGGTCGATCCCGTCGGGGTCGGCGAACAGATTCCAGAAGTGCTCCGCCACCTTCTCGCGCGCGAAGCGGTGCGGCAGCAGGCCCAGCTCGGGCCGCATGAGGCGCACGACCGGGTGATACGTGCGCTTGACGAACGCCACCGCCGGACACAGCAGCCCCAGCGAGGCCACGCGCTCGGGGCGGCGCAGGCCGACCTCGATGGCGATCCGGCCGCCCATCGAGTTGCCCACGACGTGCGCGCGCTCGATCCCCAGCTCGTCCATCGCCGCCAGCACGGTCTCGGCGAACCAGCGGGCGGTGTAGGGCGCCGTCGCGGGCTTGGCGGACGCGCCGAAGCCGGGCAGGTCGAGGGCGTGGACGCGATAGCGGCGCGAGAGCGCGGCGGCGGCGTCGAAGAACGAGCTCTTGGCGCCGCCGAGGCCGTGCAGGAGCAGCACGTCGGGGCCCTCGCCCATCGTCAGGGTGGACACGCGGCGCCCGGGCAGGTGGACGTCGTGGATGCGCAGCAATGGCCGGCGCCCGTCCTCGAGGCGGAAGAGGCCCTCGAACGCGATCGCCAGGTCGAGATTGCCGCGCGCGTAGAGCAGCCGCCGGCTGAACGCCTCGATGCCCGACAGCCTGCCGCAGCGCAGAGCGATCCAGGTCGCCGCGTCCGTGCCGATGACGACGTCGGGCGTGCGGCTCGTCGCGCCCTTGCGCGCGCGGGCGCCGTGCGCCGTGCAGCGCACCTCCCAGGTGTGGCCGACGTCGCCCAGCACGATCCGCCACGTCGCGTCGAACCCGGGCTCGACCCCGAGGTAGCGCTCCGGAAGCGAGCGAAAGCCCGCCTCGACGGCGGCCAGGCGTGCTGCGCGCGTGGCGGGGGAGGACATCGCACCGAAAAGTACCCCGCAGCTCGGCTCGTGGCACACCTCACGTGAACGCGATCGTCCATGCAGGAGGCCCTATGGATGGTCCGGCGGCTCGGTCGGGGCACGGATCGGGCACCCGGAGAAGCCGCAGAACTTCCGGACGGGTCCACTAGGGTCAGCACATGGCCCCGATCTGCCTGCATGACACCCGTTCCGGCGAGCTGCGCGAGCTCGTCCCCGGCCCCGACGGGGGCGTCGGCATCTACGCCTGCGGGCCGACGGTCTACGGCCGCATCCACGTCGGCAACGCCCGCCCGTTCGTCGTCAACTCGCTGCTCAAGCGCTTCCTCGAGCACGAGGGCCACGACGTCACGCTCGTCATCAACATCACCGACGTCAACGACAAGATCTACGACGCCGCGCGTGCGACCGGCGCGCCGAGCGCCGATCTCGCCGCCGAGATGGCCGCCCACTACATCGCCGACACCGATGGCTTCGACCTCGGCCGGCCCGACAGCGAGCCGCTGGCCTCCGAGACGATGGAGCCGATCGTGTCGCTCATCGCCGAGCTCATCGAACGCGGCCACGCCTACGCCGTCCACGGCGACGTCTACTTCCGCGTGCGCTCCGATCCGCAATACGGTTCGCTGAGCCGCCGCTCGATCGACGAGATGAACCAGGGCGAGGGCGTCGAGGGCGCCGAGCTCAAGGAGGATCCCCTGGACTTCGCGCTGTGGAAGGCGCACAAGGAGGGCGAGGACACGGTCTGGTTCGCGCCCTGGGGCCGCGGTCGCCCCGGCTGGCACATCGAGTGCTCGGCGATGGCCGAGGAGCAACTCGGAGTCGGCTTCCAGATCCATGGCGGCGGAAACGACCTCGTCTTCCCGCACCACGAGAACGAGGCCGCGCAGACGCGGATGGCGCGCGATGCCGAGCTCGCCCAGATCTGGATGCACAACGGGATGCTGCAGTTCGGCGCGGAGAAGATGGCCAAGAGCGTCGGCAACGTCATGCCGCTGCACGAGGTGCTCGACGACGTCGGGCGCAACGCGCTGATCATGCTCTTCATGGGCGCCCACTACCGCCAGCCGATGGCGTTCGACGACATGCGGCTCATGGAGGCGCTGGCGCGCGTGGCGCGCGTGCGCGACGCCGCCCGCGGGCTCGTCGACGGCGCGTCGCCCGCCTCGATGCGGCCGCTGCGCGATGCGTTCTTCGAGGCGCTGCGCCAGGATTTCAACACGCCCGCTGCACTGGCGGCGATGTTCGAGTGGATCAGCGAGCGCCACAAGCACGACGAGCCGGTCGGCCGGGCCGACCTCGTCGAGATGCTGTCGGTGCTGGGGCTGGAGAACCTCGCCGAACACGCCAGTGAGGCCGGCGCCGAGGAGCAGGAACTGCTCGAGCAGCGCGAGGCCGCGCGTCGCGCGAAGGACTTCGCCGAGGCCGACCGCCTGCGCGACGAGCTGCGCCACCGCGGCTGGGAGGTGCGCGACGCGTCCTGCGGACCGGAGCTCGTGCGCATCGAGCAGTGATCCTCTACGGCCGCAACCCCGTGCGCGAGGCGCTGCGCGCCGGGCGCCGCCAGATGGGGGAGATCTGGGCCACCGAACGGGTCCTGGCCCGCGAGCCCTGGCTGGGCCAGGTCCCCGTGCGAATCGCCGGCGCCCACGAGATCGAGCGCCGGGCCGACTCGCCCGACCACCAGGGCGTCTGTGCGGAGGCCGGCGGCTACCCGTACGTCTCCGGCGCCGAGCTGCTGATGCGCGACGATCCCTTCATCGTCGCGCTCGACGAGCTGCAGGACCCCCAGAACCTGGGGGCGATCGCGCGCAGCGCCGAGTGCGCCGGCGTGACGGGGCTGGTGATCTGCGAGCGGCGCGCCGCCGCCGTGACGCCGGCGGTGGCGAAGGCGTCGGCGGGGGCCGTCGAGCACCTGCGGATCGCGCGCGTGCGCAACATGGCCGACTTCCTCGGCCAGGCCAAGGAGGCCGGCGCGTGGTGCTACGGCGCCGACGGCGCCGGCGACACCCCGTACGACGCGCCGGACTACACCGGCGGCGTGGTGCTCGTCATGGGCGCCGAGGGAAGCGGGCTTCGCCCGCGCGTCGCGAAGAGCTGCGACGCGCTCGTGGCGCTGCCGCTGCGCGGGCGCATCGAGTCGCTGAACGCGAGCGCCGCCGCCGCCGTCCTCATGTACGAGATCTTGCAGCGCCGCTCCGCGGCTTGACAGGACTCCATAACTCGGGGTACTGTGGCCTCGCGTCAGGGTGAACCTGAGGTAGAGCATCGGCAACCGCAAGAGGCAGTTGGCGCCCTGGGAGGGGACCGCCACTGAGCACATCCGGCCCACAGAGGCCGCGAAAGGACTGCTCGTGGCAAGAATCTCCCAGAAGGCTCATTCTCAGGTCCAGGTCGATGACTACTTTCTCATCGCGCTGGCCAAGGGCGGCGACCGCACCGCGTACGACCGCATCGTGCGCCGCTACTACGGCTTCGTGCGGCTGAAGGCCTCGTCGTACTTTCTGGCCGGCGGCGACTCAGACGACCTCATCCAGGAGGGGCTGGTCGGCCTCTACAAGGCCGTCCGCGACTACCGCTCCGACCGCGAGTCGTCGTTTCGCAACTTCGCGGAGCTGTGCATCACCCGCCAGATCATCACCGCCGTGAAGACCGCGACGCGCAACAAGCACACGCCGCTGAACCAGTACGTGTCCTTCTCGGCCACGCCGGCCGGCTCCAGCGGCGACAGCGAGCCCACGCTCGAGGACGTCATCCCTGGCTCGACCGTGCACGACCCGGTCAACCAGGTCATCTCCTCCGAGGAACTGCACTCGCTCGTCGGCTGCCTCTCGACCGCGCTGTCGGACCTCGAGGGCCGCGTGCTGGCGCTGTATCTCGACGGGCGCCCCTACGAGGAGGTCGCCGAACGGCTGGGCTGCGACGCCAAGACCGTCGACAACGCCCTGCAGCGCGTCAAGCGCAAGGTCGGCTCGCATCTCACCCAGCGGGCCGTCCTGAACTAACCGGGCCGATAGCATCGGGCTCGTGACCCCGCTTGCCATCTCCACGCTCGGCATCATCCTGCTCGTCGTCCTCGCCGTCGTCGTGATCCTGGCGGCCGGCGGCTACATGGCGATGACGCGCCGCACCCGCGCCCGCGACGCGGCGCTGCACCGCGAGATCGCCAACGCCGAGGACGCGCTCGCCGAGGCCCACGCGCTCGACAAGGGCTGGGACCGCGCGACGCTCGAGGCCGCCGCCCGCGCCGCCGCGGCCGCCCGCTTCGGCGCCGACGTCGTCGGCACCCCGCAGCTCGTGCAGGTCATCGACCGCCCGGGCGTCGACGCCGACCAGGCGGTCTTCCGCGTCGAGAGCCCCGACGGCAAGGAGCACCGCATCACGCTCGGCCGCGCCGGCGGCGAGTGGGGCCCGGCCTGACGATCCGCCGCCGGGCCCGCCTCGCCTGAGGCTTCTTCTAGGCGGCCGTGCGCTTCTTGACGTCGACGACGAAGATCAGCGTCGCGTCGGGCGGGATGCTGGGCCCGCTGCCGGCCTCGCCGTAGGCGAGGTCGGGCGGGATGACGAGCAGCCGCCGGCCGCCCTGCTTCATGCCGATGATGCCCTGGTCCCAGCCCGGGATGACCTCGCCTTGGCCGATGGTCACCGGAAACGGCTTGCCCCCGTCCCACGAGGCCTCGAACTGCTCGCCGTCGAACAGGGCGCCGAGGTAGTGCATCTCCAGCTTGTCGCCGGACTTCACCGCGGCGCCCTTGCCGGTGACGATGTCCTTCGTCACGAGCTTCGTCGGGGGATCGCCCGACGGCTTCGTGATCGTCGGCTTCTTCGACGTGTCCTTGGAGACCTTGATGCTGGCGAGCTCGAACGGCTTGCCGGTGGTCGCGGGCGTCGTCTGGGTCGGCGTCTGGGCCGGGATCGCCGGCTCGAGCGCAGCGTCGCCGCCCTCGTCGTCGCCGCACGCGCCGAGGCCGAGCGCCGCGACGGACAGCAGCGCGATCACGCGTCCGCGCACCGCGCTACCCGACCTTCACGAGATCGACGATGAAGACGAGCGTCTCGTTGGGCCCGATCGGGCCGACGCCGCGCGCGCCGTAGGCGAGCTCCGGCGGGATGACCAGCGTGCGCCGGCCGCCCTCGCGCATGCCGGTGACGCCGAAGTCCCAGCCCTGGATGACGGCTCCGCCGCCGAGCGGGAAATCGAATGGCTGATGGCGATCCCACGAGGAGTCGAACTGCTGGCCGGTGGAGAACGACACGCCGACGTAGTGCACCGTGACGTGATCGCCGGGCTTGGCGGCTGCGCCCTCGCCGACGACCACGTCGTCGGTCTCGAGCTCGGTCGGCGGCTGGCCCGTCGGCATGGGGACCTCGGGCTTCGTGTTGAGGTCGTCTGAGATTTCGAGCTTGGTCATGGCGTGAAGCCTAGGAGACTGTCGGAAACGTCGTCGGAGGTCGGGATCGGCCCGCATCCGCTTCCCGAGGGGTATCGGCAGGTTCCTGGGGGACGGCGCGGCGCAAGGGCAAGCGGCGCCACCGCCATGCGCGTCTGCCAGCATCGCGTCGCCATGAAGGCCGCTCTCACCGCAGGCGTGCTCGCCGCCGCGACGCTGCTCGCCGCCGCCGCCCCCGCAGGCGCGCAGACCGGGCGCTACACGCCGTGCGAGAAGACCGGCGACGCGATCCTCGTCGACGTCAGCGCCGCGCCGTGCGAGGACGCGCGCGCCGTCGCGACGGCCCTCACCGGGGTGCCACCGGAGGGCGTCGAGACGGTCCTGCGCGCGCAGGGCTGGACGCCGCTGCGCGGCTCGGCGACCGGCTTCGACGACTCCTACGACCTCTTCGCGACGCGCGGCCGGGCGGCGCTGTTCATCCGCCGCCGCGGCCCGGCGCCGGACCTCGAGGGCTGGGCGGCCGGCCGTGAGCTCGTCTTTTCACGTAACCGGCTCGCGCGCGGCGCCCGCGCGCCACGCGGCTCGGCGGTGTGCACGTCGGGCTTTCTCGTCCGCATCGGCCGAAGCCTCGGCGGCCTCAGCGCCGGGCACTGCGCGGGCCTGACGAAGAAGCGCACGACGCTGCGGCGCAACACCGCGCTGCGCGAGACACGCGAGCTGAGCCTCGTCCTGGGCGGCGTGCAGCGCAACCTGCGGCGCAAGCGGCGCGGGCGCGACGTGCTCGTGGTGCCCGCGCCGAGCGGTCCCGGCCGCCCGTCGGCGCCGGTGATCGACCGCGGGATCCTCGCCCCGCCGCTGTTCGTCGCCGGCAGCGCGCGGCCGCGGATCGGGCGCAACGTCTGCTTCTCGGGCCGCACGAGCGGCATCGACCAGTGCGGCGAGATCATCCGCTCCTTCCCCGGCACCGGCGGGATCCCCTGCACGACGATCACGGCCTCGCCGGGCGACAGCGGCTCGCCCGTGTACACCGCGCCGAGCCCCGACGGCAGCGTGCGCGCCGTCGGCATCGCCGTGCTCGTGTTCGGACCGCTTCAGAGCATGTGCTTCGAGCCGATCGGGCCGGTGCTCAGAGCGCTCGACGCCCGGCTGGTCACCTGAGCGCGGGGCGCGCCAGGCCGGTACTGTCGCCGCCCGAAGCGACGAGGGAGGCCCATGGAGAGCGTTGACGAGTTCCAGGTCGTGCAACGCAGCTACTGCGACGACGAGTCCGGGCTCTCCGTCGGCCTGGCCAACATCCACGCCGAGGTGCCCGGTGTCGCGGCCAACCGCGACAAGGTCCTGCGCGCCGCGAGCATCTTCAAACAGCGCGGCGTGAACATCGCCGTGTTCCCGGAGTTCTGCCTGACCGGCTACTTCTGGGACGCGCACGACGACTGCCTGCGCTACATGCAGGCGGCCCGGGCCGAGGATCACGCGGACTGGATCGAGCGTGAACTGCGTCCGCTGATCGGCGACGGCCTGGAGGCGATCATCCTCAACGGGCTGGCCGGTGCCGGCCCGACGCGGGAGTGCTTCTTGAACCGCACGTTCGTCCTCGGCAGCGACGCGGAGTACCTCGCCGACGAGAACACGTACGACAAGGTGTTCATCCCGGGCATCGAGAAGAACTTCACCGAAAGTGGCCGCGACGACCGCCTCGTGCTCGACACGCGGCACGGGCGGCTGGGGTTCACCACCTGTTACGACTACCTGTTCAGCGAGCTGCTGCGCGAGTACGCGATGGTGGAGCAGGTCGATGCGATCGTGCAGGTCGCGTCGTGGCGCGCGGCCGGCCATCGCGACTACCCGGCGATGAACCTGCGCACCGACCATTACTACGGCGAGCTGTGGGACGCGGTGATGGCGGCCTCCTCGGCCACGAACCAGGTCTGGACGATCGCCTGCAACGCCGTCGGCCGCCACGGCGTGTCCGGCGTGCCGTTCTGGGGTGGCTCGGGCATCTGGGCGCCGTCGGGCATCTGCCTGATCCAGGCCTCGCACGTCAACGAGGAGCTCGTGATCGTGCACAACGTCGACATCCGCGGCGCGCAGGAGTCCGAGAAGGACGACTTCGACTACGCCTTCGACTTCAAGCAGGTGTACCGGCCGATGCAGGACGGCAGCACGTTCACCCGCCAGGTCTAGGCGGCCGCTCGCCGCCCGCCGACCGATGGCGCTCGTCGATCCACGCGTCGATCGTCCGCCACCAGCCAAACAGCCAGTCGATCTGCTCCTCGCGGGTCGCCGGGACGTCCGCGGCGCGCTCGATCCACAGCCGCATCTCGATGTCCTCGCCGGGCGAGCCCAGCCGCCGCCACGCGTCGCGCAGCCCGACCGGCACGCCGACGTGGCCGAGGAAGATCACGTCCGCGCCCGGCGCGGCCTCGATCGCCGCCAGCGTCCCGCCGGGCCGCGGCGCGGCGAGGTGGCGCATATCGCGCGCCCACGCCGCCTCCTCGTCGTGGCCGGCCTGCTCGAGGCGCTCGATCCCGCGCCGGCGCCGGCTGTGGGAGAAGTTGCCGCCCTCCGGGAAGATCAGCAGCGCGTCGCCGTCGCCGAGGCCGCTCGCCATCACCGAGATCGACTCCTCCGTGTCGCCGCCGCGCGGATCGACGAAGCGGTTGGGCAGGCGGTGGCCGAGCATGTCGATGAGCGGGTCCAGGCGCAGGGCCTCGTGCATGACGATGCGCGCCCGCCGGCCGTACGTGCACAGCAGCGCATGCAAGACGAGCAGGGAGTCGCCCTCGCCGGCGTGACGGCTCAGCACGACCACCGGCGCGCGGCGGTCGTGCAGCGCCCGCTCGGCCGCCGCCGAGTCGGTCGTCCGCAGCTCGGCGCGCGCCATCCGCGTCATCGTCCGGACGATCCCGGCCACGAAGCAGCGCATCACGCGGTAGTGCGCGCTCTGCATGCGCTCGGAGCCCATCGTGCGACCGAAGCCGCTCGTGATCCACAGCCCGCCGCACGCGGCCGTGCTGCCGAGGTGGCGCAGCGCGTAGCCGACCGCGATCCCCACCGCCCGCAGCGCGCGCAGGCCCCCGACGAGCGGCGCCAGCAGCGCGGCGACGAGGCCCAGCAGCGGCGACAGCACGACGAGCAGAGCCTCGACGACGAGGATGAGCGGCGCGACGACGAGGCGGCGGGCGAGCTTCGGCACGGCGGTCAACTCGCGTGACCCAGCCCGTGCTCCGCCAGATAGCCGAGCGACGCCTCGCGTGCGCGGGCGATGCGCTCGCGGACGTCGGGGGCGCTGCGGTAGCGAAACTGCGAGCGGTCGGTGAAGCGCGGCGGGTCGCGCTGGCCGGTCAGCAGGACGTGCACGTCGATGCCCTCCGGGACCGTGGCGAGCTCGTCGACGAAGCGGTGGCGGCGGGCGATCTCGAAGGCCACGAGCGCGACCTCCCACGGCGAGCGCGGCGGCTCCAGCGGCCGGTCCAGGCGCCCGACGTGCAGCACGTGGATCTGGTCCGCCCCCAGCGCGATCGCCCGGCTCAGCGGGATGCTGTTGACGATCCCGCCGTCGATGAAGTGCTCGCCGCCGATCCGCACCGGCGGCAGGAGGCCGGGAACGGCGGCCGACGCGAGGACCGCCTCGACGATCGGCCCGTCGGCGAACCAGTGCTCGCTCGCGCGCTCGATGCTCGCCGCCACGCACTGAAACGGGACGGCGAGGTCCTCGATCCGGGTCACCGGCAGCAGCTCGCCGAGCAGCATCCGCAGCGACTCCTTGCCGTGCAGGTGCGTGCGGCTGCGCGCGAGCGTCGCCAGCCGCCGGACCACGGACCCGTCGAAGATGCGGCTGCGGTCGATGTCACTCCACGCCTCGACGAGCCGCTCGGCGCCGGCCGCCGTCGGGTCGGCGGCGGTCGCCACGCCGTTGATCGCGCCGACGGAGGTGCCGAGCACGAGATCGGGGACGATCGCGCGATCCAGCAGCGCCCGCAGCATGCCGACCTCGTGGGCGCCCAGCGGCCCGCCGCCGCCGCCGAGGACGAACGCGACCCGCGCTCGATCGGCCAAGGCGAGCTAGAGGACGCCGAACAGCACGAGCAGCAGCAGCGTCGCGACGAGCGAGAGCGCGATCGAGCCGGCCCAGCCGAGCCTGCTGGAGAAGAAGAACATCACCAGGCAGCCTTCCACAGCAGCCGGACGGCGAGCACGGGACCGCCGGCCAGGACGACCGTCATCGGCAGGCAGCAGCCGCCGCCGGTCACGTGCACGTTGCTCCGTCGCCGGCCTCGGCGCGCACCCAATCGCATGGCGCCCGCCGTACCCGGCGAACGCCGGCGGCAGTCGGCCGTCCGGCGCGGGCTAGACTGGACGGCGAGTCGAGCGTCCCGCAGTTCCGGGGACCGTCCGCGAGCTTCGCCCGAACGGCGCGCCACCGACGGCTCACATCTCACTACGAGGGAGCCCCGCAATGGCCTCAAGCGGCAAGAAGAAGACCACGATGGCGAAGCTCAACCGCGAGGCCAAGATGCGCGAGCGGCGGATGGACAAGGCCGCCCGCCGCGACGCCCGCAAGCAGCTGGCGGCCGACGTGCGCGACGGGGTCGTTCCCGCGCCCGAGGTCGAGGCGCACGACCCGTACGCGCCGGGCGGCGAGCAGCACACGCGGCCGCCGCTCACCGCATCGCGCGACCGCGCCTGAGCCTCGGCCCTACCCGTCGTTGGGCCGGAAGTCGCCGAACGTCCAGTGGACGTTGTAGCCGCCGTACGTCCCGGCGGGCCCGGCGCGCAGGTCCGGCAGCACCTCCTCGAGCATGAGCTCCTCGATGAGCGCCGAGCGCAGGTCGAAGTCCTCGATCTCGGGCAGGTACTCCTCCTGATTTGACGGGACGAGCAGCGTGTCGAGCGTCTCGCGCACGACGATCTCGTGCGTTTGCGTCGTCACCTCGCCCGTGAAGTGCCCGCGCAGCGCGTTGCCGACCTCCTCGCCGGTGTGCGGCGTGGGCAGGATGCGCTTGTTGGCGCGCGCGTCGTCGATCAGCGGCGCGCCGCCCTGTGCGCGCAGCCGCGCGGCCGCGATCGCGTCGCGCTGCAGCGGGCTGCCCGGCTCGACCTCGCCGAGCAGCAGCTTCTTCCAGTGCGCGCGGGTCAGCCGGTTGGGGTGATGAAACGGCACCGCGTACGGGCCCGGGATGCCGAGGTCCGGCGCGTTCCACAGCAGCCGGCCGCCCGGCGCGGTGATCCCGGCCAGCGACTCGGCGACGCGCTCGAGCGCCTTGGGCGGGATGAGGTGGAAGACCATGCTCGACATGACGACGTCCATGCAGACGCCGGCCGTCACATCCCTGAGCGGGCGAAAGCGTCCGTCGGAACCGATCAGCGAGTGGCACTGCGTCCACGAGGACTCCTGCACGAGCGCATAGCCCTGGGCGAACCAGCTCGACGGGATGTCGACGAGGTGCAGCTCGAAGCCGACGCCGCACCGCGCGAGGCGCTGCTCGAAGCCGCGCTCGCGGCAGGCCTTGAGCAGCTCGATCGCCGCCAGCGCCGTGCCGGTGCCGTAGTCGAGGACGCGCAGGACCTCGCCGGACGGCAGCGCCTCGACGCGCTCCTCGAGCGTGTCCATCGTCTGCGTGATGAGCTGACTCGTCGACGCCGACGCCCACAGGCGCGGGTGGCGCAGGTCGCCGTGGTCGAAGACGAGCTCGTGCAGGCCGCGGCCGTCGCGCAGGTCGGTGCCGGGCTTCGGCGTCCAGGTGTCGCGCCGCGGTGCGTCGATGTCGCCGCGCGCGATCATCGGGCCGAAGCGGTCGCCGAGCATGTGGTTGAGGCTCACGGCGACGAACGGCCGCGTCGTCGGGTAGCGCCGCTCGCCGGTCGCGGCCTGGCGCAGGCCGGCGCGGCGCGCGGCGGCGATGAACGCCGGCCGCTCGACCGGGTACTGGCCCGAGTAGCCGCTGTAGGCGTCGAAGGCCAGGCTGTGCAGCGCGCCGAGATGGCGCGCCGTCACGGCCGGCGAGACGCAGTGCGCCTCGAGCACGAGGACGCCGTGGCGGGCGACGTGCGGCGCCCAGCGCGCGAGGTGGGCGCTGAGGTCGGCCTCGACGTCGGCGCCGACGAGCGCCGAGCCGTCGTCGGCGATGTAGGCGCCGCTGGACATCCCGGCGCCGCCCTCGGGCGCGTGGCCGCCGCTGTAGCGGCGCTCGTGGTCGACGAAGGCGTGCACGTGCAGGCCGTCCTCGATCGGCAGGCCGTGAGCGTGCAGCGCGTCGCGCACCGCGGTCGGATCGCCGGTGTCGCCGCGCAGGACGAGCCCGTCGATGCCCGCCGCGTCGAGCGCCTCCTGGGCGCGCGCCACCGCCGCCGCGCTGCGGTCGATGCCGACCATCCGCAGCGGGCGCTCGCCGAGGTGGCGCCCGCGCCGCGTGCGGTCGCGGACGAGCTCGTGCATGTGCGCGAGCCAGCGCCCGTCGTCGCAGCCGGTCAGCACGACGAAGCGCGGCTGGTCGGCGAGCGGCTCGCGGTCGAAGATGCTCGCGACGATCGGGTCTGCGTCGGCGAAGTAGCGCCCGTGGGCGACC
Source organism: Solirubrobacteraceae bacterium (assembly GCA_030681525.1). GTDB lineage: Bacteria > Actinomycetota > Thermoleophilia > Solirubrobacterales > Solirubrobacteraceae > CADCVQ01. Next base: position 1,460 of record JAUXSD010000296.1, on the reverse strand, counting down.
GAGCTCGCGCGCAGGTTCGTCTCGTCCTGGATGTGCCACTCGCGGGCGCTGTCGGCGCCCGGCGCGTGCGTCGCGGTGAGCTCGCCGCGGTACAGGTCCGGCAGGCGGGCGAACATCGGCAGGTAGGAGCCGACGAGGCCGAGGTGCGCGACGAACTCCAGGCCGTGGCGGCCGGCCTCGGTCCAGGCGCCCGCGGCGTCGATCCAGCCGAGCGTCGCGAGCAGGCGGCCGGCCTGCTCGCCGCTGTCGCCGCCGGGCAGCCGCGGGCCGTCGCCGTCGTTGGCCAGGCCGCCGGTGGCGTCGAGCCACAGCAGCACGGGGGAGACCAGCGCGCCGTCGAGCTGCGCGGCGACCTGCTCGCGCAGCGACGCGGGCTCGAGCTCGTCGAGCTCCCAGCGCGCGGCGGCGGCGTCGGCGAGCTCCGCCAGCCGGGTCGCCCGCTCGCCCTCCCACGGCGCGGTCCAGGCGCCGGGCCCGTTGTCGGTGAACGTCGCGAGGTAGTCGCCCAGGCGGATGAAGTGCGCGTGGTGGCGCGCGACGGCGCGGCCGGCGTCGGTCCAGCGGATCGTCGTGTGCTCGGCCGCCGGCGCCGGGCCCTCGGTCGTCCAGCCCGCCTGGGCGAGCGTGCGCAGGCCGACGCGGATCTGGCCGAAGGCCGGTCGCGTCAGGCCGGGGCGCAGCTGCGCGACGGTGGCCTCCCGCTCCAGCGACGCCGCGAGGAGGCCGATCGCGTCGAGCCCGCGCAGGGTCGCCGAGAGCACCATCCCGTCCTGAAACAGGAAGCTCAGCCGCCGCAGAGCCTCCCTGCCGAGGGCCGTGTCCGTGTGCGCCACGCCGCACATCCTGTCGAATCGCAGCGAACGACGCCCCGGCGGCTCGCCCGGTGGACGTCAGCGCCGCTGCGCCGGCCGCGCGCCGAGATCCGGCGCCAGCGGGCGGATCTCGCGCGCGGGCGACCCGGCGTACAGGTAGCCGCCGGGGTACTCGCCGCCGCGCACGAGCGACGCGCCGCCGAGCATGCCGTTGGGTCCCATGTTGACGCCACGCAGCAGCAGCGAGTTCGCGCCGAGGAACGTGTTCGTCCCGATGACGACCGGCGCGATCGCCACCGGCTGCTCGTAGTTGGTGACGTGGCTGCCGTCGTGGCGGTGGTCGGAGTCGAAGATGCTCACCCGCTCGCCGGCGGCGGAGTCGTCGCCCATCTGCACGCGCTCCAGGGCGTGCAGCGCCACCTGCGCGCCGAACTGCACGCGCTCGCCGAGGACGATCTGGCCGCCGTCCATCGCGTCGAGCAGGCAGTAGTCGCGGATCGTGCTGTCGTCGCCGATGCGCACGGTGCCGCCGCGCAGCTGGATCCGCGTGCCGGAGCGGAAGGTGACGCGGTCGCCGAGGTCGAGCGTGTTGTCGGCGGCGGCCCACAGGTCGAGGATCTGGCGGCGGCCGAGCTGGACGTGCTCGCC
>JAUXSD010000028.1 GCA_030681525.1 Solirubrobacteraceae bacterium | reverse complement strand
TCAGTCGAAACGAAAGAACGTCCCGACCGGCTCGAGCTTGTCGCGCTCGATCCTCGGGACGGCGGCGGCAAGCGTGGCGGCGAACGTCGCGCCGCTGGCCTCGATGAGCCGGATGAGCTCCTCGACCGGCGTCGCCTCGGCCTTCACGCCGTTGGCGTAGTCGGTGGCGTAGCCGAGCAGCGCGTAGGGGATCTCGGCCTCGCCGGCGAGCACCGTCTCGGGCCCCGCGGTCTGGCTGACGACGCTGACGCCGCAGTTCTGCAGCATCCGGATCTCGGACTTCGTGTTGAAGCGCGGCCCGTCGACGTGGCCGTAGCAGCCCCCGTCGACGACGTAGCGCTCGGCGTCCTGCGCGCCGGCCAGCAGGGCCTCGCGCAGGTGCTGGGAGAACGGGCGCTCGTAGATCCAGTGCCCGCGTCCCTTCTCGCCGGCCTCGGTGTAGAGCGTGCAGATCGAGCCGTCCGGCAGGCGGTTGGCGAGGAAGTGCAGGTCGTCGAACACGACGAGGCTGCCCAGCGAGATGTTCGCGTCCAGCGCGCCGCAGACCGTGACCGACAGGATCGCGTCGGCGCCGCACTCCTTCAGCGCCGCGATGTTCGCCTGGTGGGTGACCATGCTCGACAGCAGCTCATGCCCGGGCCGGTGGCGCGAGACGTGCAGCACCTCGGCGCCGGCGAAATGCCCGGTCGTCACCGGCGCGGAGCCGTAACGCGTCTCGACGAACTCGGGCTCCCCAACGGCCTCGATCCCCGGCAGCGCGTACGTGCCCGACCCCGTGAGGATCCCGATCTTCAACGCTGCCTCGGCCAAGCGCGGCATCGTAGTTCGTTTGCGGTCGAACTAGCGCTTCGGCACGCGACCGGCGCCCGTGCCGGGCTCGGTGGCGGGGCCGCTCGGCGCGGCCACGCCGAGCACGCGCATCGCCTTGAGGCCGAGCGACAGCTTCTCGCGACCGTCCGTCGAGCCGACGTCGAGACCGGACAGCTCGCGCACCCGCTCCAGGCGGTAGCGGATCGTGTGGCGGTGGGTGAAGAGCTTCTGCGCGGTGCCGGCCACGTTGCCGTCGTTCTCGAGAAAGGCCTCGACGGTGCGCACGAGATCGGTCTCGTACTGCTCGTCGTAGGCGACGAGCGGCTCCACCGTCTCGGCGTAGAAGCGCTGCAGCTCGGCGGGGTCCTCGCTCATCGCCGACAGCAGCAGGCGGTAGGCGCCGGTCTGCTCGAAGGCCAGCAGCGGGCGGTCCTCGTCGCCCTCGGCGACGTTGACCGCCAGCAGCGCCTCGTTGCCGGCGCGGTGCAGGTCCAGCGTGTCGACCGCGACCCGGCTGCGCCCGATCGCGAACGAATGCCCCGGCAGCCCGGCCTGCAGCTCGCGCAGGACCCCCTCGGCGGCGCGCTTGGCGACGCTGTCGTCGCCGCTGGGCACGAGCACGATGACCTCGGCGGCGGTCGTCTCGCGCTCGGCCGGCGCGGCGATCGCGGTCGGCACGACGGCGCGCGCACCGCGCTCGGCGGTGGCCAGCACGCGCGGGCGCCAGCCCTCCTCGACGGGCACGTGGGCGTGGGCGCGGGCGACGAGGATCGAGCCCCCGGAGACGAGGTCGATGCCGAGCTCGGTCGCGCGGTCGAGGATCGCCGCGGCCTCGGAGAGCTCGCGCGAGAGGATCGCGCGCAGAAACGTCGTGCTGGCCTCCTGCGAGGCGCGCGCCGGCGCGCGGACGCGCTCGACCTCGGAGGCGACGAGCGTGGTCACCAGGCGGACGAGGGCCGGGCCCGGCTGCGAGCGGGCGCGCATGCGCAGCTGCCCGACCGATGCGTCGGCGACGCGCAGCTCGATCGTCTCGACGCCCGCCGCACCGTCGAGCAGCGAGCGCTCGTCGGCCGGCGAGCGGGCCGCGACGGCCAGCACCGAGCCGCTGCGATCCAGCAGCACGAGGCTCGCCTCCAGCGCGCGGGCGGCGGCGCGCACGACATCGGGGAGACCGGCACCGGATTCGACCGCCTTGGTGATCGCATCCAGCGCGGCGAGGTCGAATCCGCCCGATCGTTCGGCGGAAGTCGCCATGGTCACAGGCTACGCAGCGATGCGATCCCAGTAGTACGCGAAGGCCGCTCCGCCGGCCGCGCCCACCAGGACCAGGGCGGCCAGGACGTACAGGCTGAGGAAGCCGGCGGCGATCCGCTCCCACACGTTGCTGTACGCATTACAGGCCGGCCAGGCGATGAACCATACGAACGCGGCGAGCGCCAGCACGCCGCAGGTGCCGGCGATCAGGATGGTCGCGCCCGTGTTGCTCACGCCCGAGATTGTGCCCTAGTTCCGGGACGACGTATCGCCTGGCGCGATCAGACGCGGGCGATCGGGCCCGCCGGGCCCGAGGGGCGCGTGAGCAGGGGCTCCGGGGACCAGCCCTCCTCGGCAAGCGAGCCGCAGACGCGGGCGGCACGCTCCCGGTGGCCGGCGCCGACGAAGACGCCCAGCACGGTCGGTCCCGAGCCGGAGACCAGCGCGTGGTCGGCGCCGGCGGCGAGCACCGCCTCGAGCGCGGTGTCGATCCCCGGGCACAGCGAGCGAGCGGCGTCCTGCAGGTCGTTGTGGAGGTGCTCGAGGATCGTCTCCGACGACAGCGCCGCCTGCGTGCGGGTGAGCGACCGGGCCAGGTCGAGCGTTTCGCGCGGCAGGCCGAGACGGTCGGCCTCGGCGTAGACGTCGGCCGTCGGCAGCCCCTCCGCGCTGGGCACGACGACGACGCTGTAGGCGAGCGTCAGGTTCAGCGGCCGCAGCCGGCTGCCCGTGCCGGTCGCGAGCACGAGCCCACCGCGGATCTGGCCGGGGACGTCGGCGCCGAGGGTCGCGGCGATGTCCTCGAGCGTGCGCCGGTCGCCGAGGCCGGACGCTTCGGCGGCGAGCCGCAGCGCCGCGGCGGCGTCGGCCGAGCCACCGGCCATGCCACCCGCGACGGGGATGCGCTTGTCGATCTCGAGTCGCACGGGCGCGCCGTCCCAGCCGGTGTGCGCGCGAAAGGCGCGCAGCGCGTCGGCCGCGAGGTTGGGTCCGCTGACGCCGAGGCAGACGACCTCGTCCTCCACCACGCCCGGCGGATCGGTCTGCATGCGGACGTCGTCGCAGAGGTCCAGCGTGTCCATGAGCGTGACGATCTCGTGGCGCCCGTCGCCGCGCTTGGGCCCGAGGAACAGGCACAGGTTGATCTTGGCGCGAGCCTCTGTTTTCAGGACCGTCATGCCCGCAAGCTATCGCGCAGCGCGCGAAAGTCCTGTGGCGACAGGCGCTCGGCACGCACATCGACGGGATGGCCGAGCGCCGCGAGCGCCGTGCGGGCACGGGCGCGGATGTCGGCGGGAGCGCCGGCCGCAAGGGCGAGCGAGCCGGCCAGCGCCTTGCGGCGGTGGGCGAACGCGGCCGCGACGAGCTCGCGCAGATCGGGCTCGGGCGCCGGGCCGGTGCGCTCCAGGCCGATCAGAACCGAGTCGACGTTCGGCACGGGCGCGAACACCGAGCGCGACACCGGCCGCAGCACCTGCACGTCGCAGGCCAGCTGGGCCAGGACCGAGGGCAGCCCGTAGGCGCTCGTGCCGGGACCGGCGGCGAAGCGCTCGCCGACCTCCTTCTGGACCATGCCGACCCAGCGCCGCACGTCGCCGAGCTCCTCGATGGTGCGCAGGATCGCGCCTGCGGCGATGCCGTAGGGCAGGTTGGCGACGACCTTCGTGGGCGCGGGGTCCAGCGCGCGCAGGTCGAGCTTCATCGCGTCGGCGAAGTGCAGCGTGACGTTGTCGAAGTGGTCCACCGCGTCGCGCAGCGCGGGCTCGAGGGCGCGGTCGAGCTCGACGACGTGGACGTGCGCCACGCGCGGCGCGAGGTACTCCGAGAGCACGCCGAGGCCGCCGCCGATCTCGAGCACGACGTCGCCGGCACCCAGGCGTGCCCCGCGCTCGATGACGCCGAGGATGTTCGAGTCGATGAGGAAGTTCTGGCCGAGGTCGCGCTTGGGCCGCACCCCGAAGTCGCGCATCCGCCGCAGGCTGGGCTGCGTCGTCGCGCGGGCGGGGTCGGCGCCGGGCTCGCTCACCACTGCAGCAGCGCGGCGGCGTTGCGCTCGACGAGCTGCTCGAGCTCCTCGTAGGCGATCCCGCGCCGCTCGGCAACGAAGCGCGCGGTGTGCACGACGTAGGCCGGCTGGTTGCGCTCCTTGCGCACGGCCTGCGGCGTCAGGTACGGCGCGTCGGTCTCGACGAGCAGACGCTCGGCGGGCACGCGCTCGGCGGCGGCGGCGAGATCCTGCGCCTTCGGGTAGGTGACGTTGCCCGCGAACGAGATCCACCAGCCGTGCTCGACGCATTCGTCCAGCCGCGCGGCCATCGAGAAGCAGTGCAGGATCACGTCGAGCCCGGCGGCCTGCTCGCGCAGCATGTCGATCGTGTCGTCGTCGGCGGCGCGGGTGTGGATGACCAGCGGCTTGCCGGTCGTCCGGGCCAGCGCGATCTGCGCGGCGAACGCGCGTTCCTGGTCGGCGCGCGGCGCGTAGTCGCGGTAGTGGTCCAGGCCGGTCTCGCCGATCGCGCGGCAGCGCGGATGCTCGGCCAGCGCGGTCAGCTCGGCGAGGTCGGCGTCGTCGAAGCCGGTCGCCTCGTTGGGGTGACGGCCGATGGCGGCGTACACCTGCGGGAAGCGCTCGGCGGCGAGCAGCGCCGCGCGGCAGGTCGCGCCGTTCGTGCCCACCGTCAGCATCCGCGTGACCCCGGCCGCGACCGCCGCCGCGACGAGCTCGGTGTCGTCGGGCTGGCAGACGTGCAGGTGGGTGTGGCTGTCGATCACCGCGGCCGCCGACCAGCCGGCTAGTGCTTCGGAAAGAGCTGGTCGAGCTTGGAGATCGCGCCCAGCCGCCCGGCCTGCACGCGGGCGTCGTCGAGCCGCGTCGAGGGCGCCCCGAGGGCGGCGAGCAGCTTGTCCGAGCTCTCCGGGATCCAGGGGTGCAGGACGACGGCCACGACACGCAGCGACTCCGCCAGCGAGGCCAGCACGCTGTCGAGCTCGCCGGCGCGCTCGGGGTCCTTGGCCAGCGTCCACGGCGCGCGCTCCTCGACGTAGCGGTTCAGGCGGCGCACGCGCAGCCAGATCGCGTCGGCGGCGCCGGTCAGGTCGGCGCGGTCCAGCAGCGCGCAGACCTCGCCGTTGAGCCCGTCGATCTCGGCCGCCAGGGCCGGATCGAGCTCGGCGGGAGGCACGACGCCGTCGCGGTAGCGGTGGACCATCGCGATCGTGCGGCTGGCCAGGTTGCCGAGGTCGTTGGCCAGCTCGGACTCGTAGCGCGACTGAAAGCCCTCCTCGGATACCGCGCCGTCGTGACCGAAGGACACCTCGCGCATGAGGTAGAAGCGCAGCGCGTCGGTGCCGTACTCGTCCATGATCTGAAACGGGTCGATCGCGTTGCCCGCGGACTTGCCCATCTTGTCCTTGCCGATGAGCAGAAAGCCGTGGACGAACACGTGGCGGGGCAGCGGCAGGCCGGCGGCCAGCAGCATCGCCGGCCAGAAGACCGTGTGGAACTTCAGGATGTCCTTGCCGATGAGGTGAAACTGCGCCGGCCAGAACCGCTCGGTGAGGTCCTCGCCGTCGCGCGCGTACGACAGCGCCGTGTAGTAGTTCAGCAGCGCGTCGAACCAGACGTAGAAGACGTGCTTGTCGTCCCACGGCACGGGCACGCCCCAGGTGAACGTCGAACGGCTCAGCGACACGTCCTGCAGACCGGACTCGATGAACGAGCGCGCCTCGTTGTAGCGGTGGCGCGGCATGACGAACTCCGGCTGCTCGTCGAGCAGATTGATGAGGTCGTCCTGGAAGGCCGAGAGGCGAAAGAAGTAGTTGTCCTCCTTCTCGCGCGTCAGCGGCGTCTTGTGGATCGGGCAGAGGTTGTCGTCGCCGGCCTCGGCATCGGTCTTGAAGTCCGCGCAGCGCGGGCAGTACCAACCCTCGTAGATGCCCTCGTAGACGTGACCGTTGTCGCGGATCCGGCCGAGGATCTCCTGCACCCTGGCCATGTGTTCGGGGTCGCTCGTGCGAATGAAGAAGTCGTTGGAGACGTTCAGCCGCGGCATGAGGTCGATGAAGCGCGGCGCGTTGCGGTCCACGAGCTCCTGCGGCGTGACCCCCTCGCGCTCCGCCGCCAGCGCCACCGGCTCGCCGTGCTCGTCGGTGCCGGTGAGAAAGAAGACGTCCTCCCCGCGCTGGCGCATGTGCCGCGCCATCACGTCGGCGGCGATCGTGGAGTACGCGTGACCCAGGTGCGGGGCCGCGTTGACGTAGTAGATCGGCGTCGTGATGTAGAAGCTCATCCGCGCCTGAGGCTACCCGTGCGCCGAGCGCTCCCCCGGGCACGTCGCACCGGGCGGGCGCCGTCCCCGCGGTTCGATTCCGCCGCCGGCGCCCCATCAGAGCACCGCACGGGAGGACGGCACGCCGTGCCGGACGGCGCGGGGCTCACGGCGGCGGCGGCGCGCCGCGACCAGGCCGCCGCCAAGCGGCAACCCGAGCGCGACCAGCGCGAGGCCGAGCCACACCGGCCACGGCAGCCGGTCGGACGCGCGGCGCGACGACCCGGCCGTCGGCGTCGGCACGCGCGCGAGCACGGGCACGGAGGCCGGCGCGCGCACCGGCACCGGCGCGGGCCCGAGCGGGCGCGCCCCCGGCGGGGGGTGAACCGGGGGC
>JAUXSD010000348.1 GCA_030681525.1 Solirubrobacteraceae bacterium | reverse complement strand
GGTCATGTCGGTAGAAGTGGTGTAGGAGGCGCTGCGGGTCGGTCGTGAGTCCGACCACCGCGGCGTCCAAGCTCGTCGATCTCTTCCACGAGTTCGATGAAGCAAGGAGCACCACGATGGCCGAAGATCGGATGATGACCCCTGCTCAGGTCGCCGCGGAGGCGATGGGCGGCGAGCACGGAGACCTGCTGCGCGACGCCGTCGCGTTGGTCGTGCGTGAGTTGATGGAGGCCGAGGTCTGCCAGCTGACCGGCGCTGGCCGCGGCGAGCGCGCCGAGGACCGCGTGACGAACCTCAACGGGTACCGCCAGCGTGCGTGGGAGACCCGCGTTGGAGAGATCGAGCTTCAGATCCCGCGCACGAGGTCGGGCCCGGCGTACTTCCCGTCGTTTCTGGAGCCGCGCCGGCGCTGCGAGCAGGCGATCGTCGCCGTGGTGATGGAGGCCTACGTCAACGGCGTATCGACGCGCAAGGTCGATCGGCTCGTCGAGCAGCTGGGCATCCAGAGCATGAGCAAGGACCGCGTCGGCCGCATGTGCTCAGAGCTCGATGAGCACGTCGAGCAGTTCCGCTCGCGCGAGCTGACCGCCGCCTACCCGTACCTGTGGCTGGACGCCAAGCACGTCAAGGTCAGAGACCGCGGCCGCGTGGTGTCCAAGGCGCTCGTAGTCGCCTACGCCGTCGCCGACACAGGGCATCGCGAGGTGATCGGCCTGGACATCGGCGAGGTCGAATCCGAAGCGTTCTGGACCGAGTTTCTGCGCGGCCTCAGAGCCCGCGGCCTGCATGGGCTCAGGCTCGTGATCTCCGACCATCACGAGGGCCTGAAGAACGCCGTCGCCCGGGTCCTCGATGCGCCATGGCAGCGATGCTGCGTGCACTTCGTGCGCAACATGCACGGCCACTGCCGCCCCGCCCAGCGCGGCCTCGTGTCGGCCGCGCTCAGAGAAGTCTTCAACGCCACCGACCGCGCCGAGGCCCGCAAGCGTGTCGGCGACGTCATCGACCGGCTCACGCCGATCGCGACGAAGGTCGCCGAGCTGCTTGAGGGCGCCGAGGAGGACCTGCTGGCCTTCTTTGACTTCCCGGCCGCGCACTGGACCAAGCTGCGCTCTACCAACCCGCTTGAGCGCGTCAACCGCGAGATCGGCCGACGCTCGGATGTCGTCGGGATCTTCCCCAACGACGCCGCCGCCCTCAGGCTCTCCGGCGCGTTGCTGATCGAGCAGAACGACGAGTGGCTCGTCTGCCGCCGCTACCTCTCCGACGAGTCCATGCGCCTCATCCTCTACGAGGTCACAGACCCCGAGAACTCTCTCCCTTCCACCCCCGAAGATCAGGAGGTTCCCGCACCACTGGCCGCCTGAGCAGCACCCGACGAGCTCCTACACCACATCACGCGACTTGACTCACCGTCGCGACCGTCCACGCCTCCTCGAACGTGAAGCCAGCCCGCCGGGCGGTCAGCGTCAGGACGCGAACGAGCGCGAGCGGATCGGGTGTCGGTCGGCCGGGGCCGCGTAGCCGCTCGTCCAGCGCTCGACAGGCCGACCGGCGAGTCCGTCATCGCGGAGGCGTACGTTGTCCCTATGCCTACACCGAACTGTCCGCGCTGCCAGGGAGCCTCGTTCTCCGGGTCCCTCACCTTCATCCCCTTCGCGACGCCGCAGGGCTCACTGACCGTTCTGATCCACTGCTCCAGCTGCGGCTGCGTCGTCGGAACGGCTCCGCAGGTCAAGGCGGCGACGCCCGGCGGCTTTACCTAGCGCCGCGGCGTCCTGGCGCAGGTTTGAGTCCTGCGCCCTTGAGGGCCTTGAGGCCCGTTAGGTCGCGGCGAGGAGGTCCTCCCAGAGCCGGCGGAGGAGTCGCTTGTCTTCGCCTGATAACTCATGTCCCCCCACCTCCGCCATGACCGCCATTTCGGATGCGGCGTAGAAGACGTTGACGTAGTCGCTCGTCGCGCCGGTCGTCCCGAAGCGCTGGTTGATGGCTTCGTGAACGGCAAGCAGGTCACTCCGGTGGTCTGTTCGCACCCGCCCGCGGAGCGGCACTAGATGTCCCGGCGTCCAGACCTGCGAGATCCCTCGGGCGAATCGCACGGCGGCGTCCGGCAGCCGCCCTGCCTCTTCCAAGAGCTGCTGCACACGCAACAGCCTAGTAGCTCACCGTGTTCGCAAACCGCCGAACTAGAAGAGCGCCAAGACAGCGGCCACGGCACCGACGATCGCCGCTGCCCCCACCGCGTACGACCACCAGCGGGGCTCGCCGCGCTCGTTGTGCCAGGGGCGGTGACGGACGTTCGAGAATCGGTTATCACGAGCCGATCCGCCGACGCGGGCGAATTCGTCGGCATTGGATTCGAAGTCCTCAAACGAGTTGCCGTCGAAGTCGCCCCCAACGTCGATCGTCCGGCTAACGGGATTCATCCTCTTGCTCATCAGCCGCAGCAATCGCGGAACAGACGCCCGGACCCGCACTGACAAGGCCGGTGCGCGATCGCGCCGCAGCAGTCGCCGTACCGCCGTCCCCGCCCGCAGAAGCACGGATCGATTGGCCGCAGCATCTTGTGGCTGCCGCCGCGGACGATGTTGTTTCGATACGACCCCGGGCCGCCGAACATCGTCGTGTTCTTGAACTCAGAGTCGATGATCTGGAATCCGTCGACAACGGCACCGCGTTCCGCGTAGATGGCGAACGGGCTATCCCCGAATTTGCAGTTCCTGAAGAC
>JAUXSD010000343.1 GCA_030681525.1 Solirubrobacteraceae bacterium | reverse complement strand
AGAAATTCCAGGCGCAGTTCGATCCGGCGGCTTTCTTCCATGGATGCCTAGGCCGAGTTGAACGAATAACCCCCGACCAGGAACAGTTCGCGAATCTGCTCCAGTTCGTCCGGGCTGAGCACATGCTGTTGCGCGGGCGGCGGGGCGAGCAGTACGCAAAGCACGCGCTGGGCGCGCTGCAGGCTCAGGTTGAGGTTCAGCAGGTAGTTGCCGCGCTGGTCGGCGAAACCCTCCACGACGATGCGCTTGACCCACTTCTTTCCCAGTTCATCGCGTGCGATCGACAGTATTTCCGAAACGAAGGTGCTGAGGTACTGGGCCTGGTCGTTCGACAGCCTGGAGCTGCCGGTTTCAAAGCGGGCGCGATCGCCAAAGTCGATTACGCTGCGGTTCCTGTCGATGGATATCCCGGGATACTGCCGGGCTGCCTGCTCGATTTTCGTCAGAATGCGGTCGATTTCCTGGGCGCGTTCCGCATCTTTGCGCTCCGCTTCGGTGATGTTGTTGGTGATTGCGAGCAGCGCCACGCTCATGACCAGCAAGAACATGACCATCAGCGCGGTCATCAGGTCGGCGTACGAAATCCAGAAAGGTTTTTCGCCTTCTTCCTTATTTCTTTTTCCGAGAAGGATCAGTTTTCCTAGCATAATGAACGGTTGCTCAGGCTTGATCAGCTGCGTTTGTGAGGGTGTTGTCCAGTTCCTGGATGCCCTCGCGCAGCAGCTTCACGGAATCGGATAGCACCTGGTGGAAGTCGCGGTTGGCCTCGCCGACCGCCTTGGTCATGCCGTCGCTGAAGGATTGGTGCGCCTCGCCCAGCACGTCGGATATCCTGGCCAGGTAGTTGTCCGCCTCTTTTTGCGCACCCACTAGTTTCGCAGTGGCTTCCTCTATGCGCGTAATCACGTCGCTCGACATGGAGGCCTCGCGGCGCGCCTGCTCGACAATCGCCTGCATCGAGCCTACTAGGCCGGCCAAGGAATCGCGCACTGACTTGTGATCTGTAAGTGTTTCGCTCAATCCCCTGGATGCTGCCGAAAGCTGGTTCGCCACCTGCGACGATTTCTCCAGCGTGGCGGTAACGCCCTGGCCAGCGGCAGCGAAGTCCTT
>JAUXSD010000335.1 GCA_030681525.1 Solirubrobacteraceae bacterium | reverse complement strand
CCGCCCACGCCGTAGCGCGCCAGCTCGGTGACCGCGCCGATGATCTCGCGCTCGGTCTCGTCGTAGTAGTGCTTGCCGGCGCGCAGCTCGCTCTTGATGACGCCGTAGTCCTCGAGCTCACGCACGAGCGCCGGATCGGCGCGGGTCTCCTCGAGCACGTCCTCCAGCGCGTACATCGCGCCGCCGTCGGTGACCGACACGCTCGCCCGCCGCTTGCGCTTGCTGGCGATCGCCGCCTGGCTGGTCTCGGGGGTGCCGACCTTGCCGTCGTTGTCGCTCGCGCGGCCGGAGGCGAGCTCCTGGCGGATGACGCGCAGCGGCAGGAACTCGTCGCGCTGCAGGCGCAGGATCGTGCGCAGGCGGACCATGTCCGATGCCGAGTACAGGCGGTAGCCGCCCGCCGTGCGACGCGGGTTGAGCAGCTTCTGATCCTCGAGGTAGCGGATCTTCGAGATCGAGATGTCCGGGAACTCCTGCGCGAGCCCCTTGCAGACGACGCCGATCGTCATGCCCTTCTGCGGGCGGCTGTCATCGCCGGACGGGGCGTTCGGCGCGGACTGCTTGTCGGTCTGGTTGGTCGTGACCATCAGCGCGAGAGGAACGTGAGCTTGTACTTGCCGACCTGCAGCTCGTCGCCGTCCTCGAGGCGGTGCGTCTCGATGCGGTGGCGGTTGACGTAGGTGCCGTTGAGCGAGCCGAGGTCGTCGAGGTGCCAACCGCCGCTGCGGCGCACGATCAGGGCATGGTCGCGCGAGACCGTCACATCGTCGAGGAAGACCGCGCTGTCGGGCCGCCGGCCGATGAGCATCCGCTCGCCCTCGAGCGGAAAGCTCTCGCCCACGCGACCGCCGCCGGCGCGGATGACGAGCGCCGCGCCATGCGCGACGACGTCCTCCAGCTCGACCGGGATGAGCTCACCGGTCTCGTCGATGCGGTAGGTCGCGGTGACGGGGTCCGTCGGCGGCGCCTCGGGCGCGCCGACGAACGCCCCGCACTTCTGGCAGTAGTTGGCCCCCTCGGCGTTGAGGAACCCGCATTCGGGGCAATGGTGCGCCATTACTCCTGCGGCGAGCGCCCCGAGAGGATGTCGGTGAGCCGCTGGACGTCGGCGCCGGAGATCACGTCCTCTCCGGTCTCGTGCTTCTTGCGCAGCCGGTTGACGAGCTCGGCGCGCAGGATGTCGATCTTGCCGTGCAGGATGCGCCGGCGGTACGAGACCTCGACCTCCTCGTCGGTCAGCTGCTGGATGAGGTCCTTCAGCTCCTGGTCGGCGAGCGAGCCAAGGTCGGGGAACGTGTCCATCAAGAGGTCTCCTACGTGAAAGGGAAGGGCCGGCCGGCGCCGTCGGGCGAGCATACCAGCGGACACCTTGCCTTCAAGCTGAGCTTGAGACTGCACAGCCGCGCCCGGAAATTGCAGGGCCTGCGTTGGACGCCGCGATTCAGAAACGGTAGCCTACGAACTCGCTGTCTTAGGTCGCCCTAATCCCATGTCCACGCTGCCGCCGACGCCCGACACCACGCCCGCGCCGAACTCGGCGCTGCTGGACCCTGCCGGATGCGAGGACTGCTGCCTGGTTCCTGGCTCGTTGCAGCGGGTGCGCCGGATGCAGGCACTCCGCGAGCAGGGCTGGAGCCTTGACGAGATCGCGCTGCGCTTCGGCGTCTCGCGCGAGCGCGTGCGCCAGATCATGCGGGCCCATAGCGGTCCCGCGCCCGAGGACATCGCCGAGGCGCGCCGCCGCCGCGCCGAGGCGCAGGCCGAGGCCCGGATAGACGAATTGCTGACCCGCTGGCGTGCCGGCGAGCCACCGCGCGTCGCCGCCAGCGAGCTCGGCCTGCAGGCCGCGGCGTGCCGCAGCACGATCGAGCGCTTCGCCACCGACGCCGACCGCGCCGCGCGGAAGGCCAGCATGGCGGGGGCGCGCTGGGTGCAGACGTACTCCGACCGCGACATCATCCTCGCGCTCGTCTCGGTCTCGACGCACGTGGGCCGCGTGCCGAGCGCCAAGGAGTACGCCGCCCACGCCCGTGAGCTGAACTACCCCAGCCTGCCGACCGTGCTCAACCGGATGGGCGGCTGGACGAACGCGCTGCGCGCGACCGGCATGGAGCCGGCGACCACGCCGGCGCACGCCCGCAAGCGCCGCTGGACCGACGAGGCCTGCTGGAAGGCGCTGCGCCGGGTCGTCCGCGAGCTCGGCGAGATCCCCACGGTGCTGGCCTACGAGCGTCACGCCGCCGGCCGGGCGGAGCTGCCGTCCTCGGCGACGCTGCGCAACCGCCTCGGGCGCTGGAGCGCGATCTCGGCGCAGCTCGCCGCCGAGCGCGAGCTGGCGCTCCACGTCACCGCCGCCGGGTTCCCGGTCGACCTGCCCGACCTCCCCTTCGGCGGCCGGTACTCGCCGGCCGAAGTGCTCAGCTGAGCTTCGGCTCGCGCGCGCTCAGCTGGCGCTGCGCGTCGCGGACGTAGAGCACGACGGCGTAGTACGACAGCACGAGCCCGATGTAGAGCAGCGCCGCCGCGAGCGTCTTCAGGCCGACGAGGCCGAAGAAGATCGCGGACATCGTCGGCCAGACGGCCGCGCGCCCCGGCCAGTTGATCTTCAGCTCGACGCCCTTGCGCAGCGCGACATTGCCCGCGACGAGCAGGAACAGCTCGCGCGCGACGAGCACGGCGATCGCCCAGCGCGGCAGCAGCTCGAAGTTCCAGCACACGACGAGGCCGGACACGACGAGCAAGCGGTCGACGAACGGATCCAGCAGCGCGCCGAAGCGGCTGTACTGGCCGGTGATCCGGGCGGCGATCCCGTCGAAGTAGTCGCTCCACGAGATGACCGCGAAGATGATCGCCGGCAGCGCGTCGGTGCCGGACTCCGACTGCAGCGCCAGCACGACGAAGACCGGGATGAGCGCGAGCCGGACGAAGCCGATCGCGTTGGGGATCGTCTTGACGTTCCACGGCTGGTCGCGCAGCGTCTGCGGCGGCGGCGGCCCCGAGCGGTCGAGGCCGGCCAGCCGGCGGAACGTGAGCCGCGCCTGCTCGACGCGCTCCGCGGTCGCCTCGCGCGCCTGGTCGACGCGCTCGCCGGCCGACGGCTTGGCTACGGGATCGTCGGCCACAGCTCGGCCACCGCCTCGACGGCGCCTTCGAGCGCGATCCCGCCCTCGATGCTCACGAGGCCGCGCCGGATCTGCGCCTCCGCCGCGCCGTCCTTCAGCGACCGCCGCCCGACCGTCAGCCGCAGCGGGCAGCCGAGCAGCTCGGCGTCGGCGAACTTCG
>JAUXSD010000330.1 GCA_030681525.1 Solirubrobacteraceae bacterium | reverse complement strand
GCGCCCGGCAAGCCAGCTTCCAGCTGCGGCGAAGACCAGGAAGGCGCATAACACGACCGCCACGGCGTACAGCGGGTGGGCCAGGAACAGTACGAATTTCTGGATGAAGGCGATTTCCATGAACATGAACGCAAAACCGATCGCGAGGAAATACAGCGCCACCGGCCTGTTGGGCAATGAGTGCCGGCAGCGCGACAGGGCCAGCGGGACGAGGATCAGCAGCACGCTTGCCGCAATCGCCTGAACCAGCGTCGCGACCAGCAGCGGATAGCTCCAGTCGAGCAACGGCATGCCGCCCTGCTCACGCAGCGCAAATAATTCCGCAGCTGAATTCCATTTGAAGAAATGGAAAAAATGTGGCCGGTCGTCGGTCGCAGGCTCGATATAGAACTTGTACCGGTCGATGAAGTCCTGCCGCTGCGGACTCAGCAGCGCGACGGCGCCCTCGTAGAAATAGGGCTGCGACAAAATGTTGTAACGGTTCGCCTCATCGGCGCGCATACCGGAGTAATAGGCCAGGTCGAAGGAACGCGCGCGGCTGAATTCCTTGATCGCCGCGATTTCGCTCGCGGTGAAAGCGCTGTTTTTCACCAGCAGCGTGACGGTCTTCCAACCCCGGATCATCACCAGACGCGCAGCGGGATTGCTCACGCCGCTGCGCTCCAGCGCGGATACCGCCGTGGCGAACAGTTTCAGCGCATCGCGCGGCGGCAGCGTGAGCCAGCGGGTGACGGCCAGCATGCCGCCGGGCGTGAGGCGGCTCAGGTAGGCCTGGAGCGCCTCGACCGTGTAGAGATAGTTTTCGCTCAGGCCGTACAGCCCGGCCGACGCGGTGCCGAATGAATCCAGCAGCGCGACCTGGATCAGGTCGTAGCGCTTATCGCTGGCGTTGACGAAGCCGCGCGCCTCGGCCTCGTACACCTGCACGCCGGGCTGTTCGTATAGTTTGCCTGAGTAGTCGCGAAAACGTTGCCGCACCAGATCGGCGACGTTGCGGTCCAGCTCCACCGCATCGACCGCGATGCTGCGGTGGTAAAGCGCCTGCAACACATCGCTGCCGGGCCCGGCGCCCAGCACTAACACGCGCGGCCGTTCAAGTATGTGGTACGGCAGCGCCGAGGTGAGCTGGTCGAGATAGCCCAGCGGCGCGAGATCGCCGTCGAACTTCGTCAGCGCCGAAGGCCCGTCGCCGTCGACGAACACGCCCAGCTGCGACGGCGGCTCACTCGTCGCGTTGAGGCTCATCCCCGGCGCATGGCGCAACGGCACGCGGGTGTTTTCCACCACCGCGATCTGCCCCAGTGGGCTGCTGCGTTCCTCGACCACCCGCGCCCCGGCGATATTCATGGCCTGACTCAGATCCTTGTAGGCGGATGAATGCACCTGAATGGCGGGCAGCGCCACCGCAGCCAGCACGGACAGTCCAACGAACAACTCCATCAGCCATCTCGGCCGCACTTTCAGCTCGACGACGGCAATGGCCGTAGTCAGCAACGCCAGCGCCGTGAGGGCGGACAGCACCCGCTGGGGCGGCACGAGGAACAGCACGCCGATGACGCCCAGGCTGCCCGCCCCCGCGCCGAGGATGTCGAAGGCGTAGATGCGCGATGCCTGCTTGCCGAAGTACAAGAAAACGAGGCCGATGCCCAGCCCGCCGCAGAAGAACGGCAGCATCATCAGCAGGTAGACGGCGAGCAGTTTGGAAGGCTGGGTGTTATCCCACAGCAGTTCGAGCGGATTGAACGGAACCTGTTGCGCCAGCAGGAACGCTGCGGGCATCAGCACAGCCAATGCCGCTGCGGCCATCACGTACACCGCGCCGAAGTGCGGGGCGATTTTTTCCTTCAGCAGCGTCAGCACCGTGCCGCTCGCGCCATAGCCCAGCATCGCCGCGCTGATGATCATGTAGGCGAAGTGGTGCCACAGCACGATGCTGAACAACCGCGTCAGCAGCACCTCGTAGGCCAGCACACAGGCGGACAACAGACTGATCGCAATAAACGGCGGACGGGGCATGGTCGTTCTATCCCCAATACCGAAGGGCGTATTGCCATACGCCCCTACGGATGCACGAATGGTAGGGGCGTATGGCGATACGCCCGATCACACCACATAACACACCCGGATTCACTTTAATGCCCGCCGGTCAGCGGGACGAAACGCACCGGCAAAATCTGGCGGGTCGTCAGCGTACCGTCCATCTGCTTTTCCACCAGCATCAGATATTGGGTCATGAACTGCGTGCCGAGCGGGATCACCATGCGGCCGCCCGGCTTGAGCTGCTTGATCAGCGGGGGCGGCACATGACTGGCGGCAGCCGTGACCATGATCGCATCGAACGGCGCC
>JAUXSD010000314.1 GCA_030681525.1 Solirubrobacteraceae bacterium | reverse complement strand
GGTCGCGAGCGTCATGGAGTACCAGGACGCCAGCGAGCAGGCGGCCGGCTCGTGGAAAGCGTCTCGCGCGGCCCGATCACGGCGAGATCCGCCGCCTGGTGACCAGGACGAGGCCGCGGCGGAGGCGATCCTGCGCCGACGTGGCTTCTGCGATCGAGACACCGCTCGAGCGCTTGCGGCGCAACCGCCCAGCCCGGATGGCTGCCGCCGCGGCGGCCTGCGCGGCCAGAGGGGGATCTGGCCGCGCCGGGCGAGGAGTCGCCGGCCGCGGGGGTCTGTGCTCAGCGCCGGTCGAGCCACAGCGGCGGGACGTACGCCGCGGCGAGCCGGGCGAGGGCCAGCGCGGCGAGCATGAGCCCGAAGTCGCGCAGCGCGATGTCGTAGAAGCCCGAGAGCGTGAGCAGGCTGATCACGATCGCGCCCAGCCACGCGGCGACGACGTAGCCGCCGTAGCGCGGCTTGTCGACCAGTCGGTGGGTGTCGTTCCGGCTCGGGCCGACTCGTAGCGGGATGGGGCTCGAGGAGCGGCTAGCCTGTCGTGATGCCGACGACCGCGCTGACCTCGGCCGAGATCTCGCTCCCCGGCACCCCGGATGCCGTGCGCGTGCGGGACCGGATCGCGGCCTTGGCGGACACCGTCGATCTGGTCGGACTGACCGACAACCACGCCGGACAGCCGCGAATGTCGCCGCTGGCCGCCGTGGCGCTGGCCAGGGAACAGGGCGTTGCGACGGTCGTGCACGTCTCCTGCCGTGATCGCAACCGCCTTGCGCTTCAGTCGCAGGTCGTTGGTGCGGCGGCGCTGGAATCAGAAGGGGTTCTGTGTCTGTATGGCGATCCTGTGGAGGGGGTGCCGCGCGTCAAGGATCTGACCGCGACGGCGCTGATCGCCCAAGCCAAGCAGTGGGCGGCGCCGCGCGAGCTGGCTGTCGGCGCGGTCGTCAACCCGTTCGCGGCCGACCCTGCGCGCGAGCTGCGCCTGCTCGAGCGCAAGCTCGCGGCTGGCGCCGAGTTCCTCCAATCCCAAATGGTGTTCGACCTGCCCGCGCTGCGCGCCTTCCTGGTCCGCGCCGCCGACCTGCTGGTCGGCATCCACTTCTATGCCGGCGTGGCCCTGCTGCGTAGCGAGCGGATGGCCGACCATGTTCGAGGCCTGCCGGGCTGCGTGCTGCCTGACGCGGCGCATCGCCAGATCAGCATGGGCGGCGGCATCGAGCTCGCCTCCGAGCTGGCGACGGAGCTGGCAGCGATGCCTGGTGTGGACGCGTTGCACATCTTTGCGCTCGGAGCGGAGGCAGAGACGCGCGAGGTCGCAGCCGCCTTTCGCAGCGCACGTGGCGTCGCGGCCCAACGTCGCTGACGGCCGGCGGGTTCTTCGCCTCAATAGGGCCGGGACGTGAGGTTGCCCAACAGGGCACCAACATCAGGCCTGCAGGGCGAGTCGCGCATCGTCGGCCGCCTGCGTCGCGAGCTCGTCCACCGCGCCGTCGTCGACGTAGCCGAGGGTGGACCAGCGCCGACCGATCTCCGACTGTCGCCGTACGCGAGCAGTCGGTCGCGGGCGAACGAACGCCTCAGCGTGTGATCCGACGTGCAGGCTGCTTCAGCTCGTACGGGATGCCTGTCGGCGGGCGTCGACCCGCGCCCGCGTCCCGCGCGTGCGTCGCGAACAATCCGGTGCGGGTGTCGGCACGACGTCCTCGGCGGCGCGAGCGCAGATCTGCCCCAGCCGCGCGAGCGCGTCGTCGACGCGGCGCGCGAGCCGGCGACGTCCGCCGAGGACGAGCGCCAGCCGGGTGGCGAGACCGCGCGACTCGAACTGCAGGATGAGATCGACCTCGGTCGTGCCGCGTCCCGCCGAGAGGATCCATGTCGCCCACATCGCGGTGCGGCGACCACGCAAGATCTCGACGCAGACCACGCGGCCCTTCGCCCTCGGCTTCACGTGCACCTCGAGGTCGCGGGGAACCCTGCGCATGAGCCGCAGCTGGTTGGCCGGTTCGGAGAGGAAGTGCTGCAGCGTGCCGGCGTCGGCGGCGACCGTGCGCGTCACGATGAGCGGGGCCAGGCCCCAGTTGATCAGGCGGTTCAGCAAGGCGAGGAAGACGAGTTCGATCATGTCTGTTTAGTGGTCAGTCGATGCGACCTCTTACTCCTTCGATGGCTCGCCGGTCTATTCGGCCAGGTCTCGCTGACCCGACGATCGCCGCGCGCCACGCGCGGGCGGGCTTCGCCGGCAACGACGTGACGCGCGGGCTGAGCACGCCGGCGGTCAGCGCCGCAGGCGGATCTCGATCTGGCCGCCCTCCGTACGTGTCTCGTACGCGGCCTGCGGGACGCTGGCGGGACCGTGCACGACGCTGCCGTCCTCGAGGCGAAAGATGCTCCGATGCCACGGGCATGTCACCGTGCGGTTCGCCGCGTCGATCTCGCCCTCGTCGAGCGGCCCGCCGGCGTGGCTGCAGCGGCTGCCGATCGCGTGGATCTGTCCGTTCGCGCGGTATAGCAGCACGGTCGCGTCGCCGGCCGCGGCGCGTGCGGACGTGCCCTCGGGCAGCTCGGCCTCGTCGAGCACGGCGGTCCAGTCTGCGGGCGCGTGTTGGTAGAAGGCATTGTTGACGCCGACGCCACGGCTGTGGCTGAGGTAGCCGCCGAGGTAGCCGCCGACCGCCATCGAGGTCATGCCGGCCAGGCCGAGCGCGGTCCCCGTGCGACGGTCGCCGCGACCGCGGGCGCGCAGCGACCACCCGTACAGGCCGAGCCCGATCACGTTGGCGATCGCGTGGACGGCGCCGACGCGCTGGTCGGGGCCGTAGCTGTCAGACCAGTCGGCGGCGCCGGCGGCCGCGGTCGGCAGCGCCGAGAGCAGCCCGAGCCCGACGAGGACGTCGGCGGCATGCTCGCCGCGCTGCTTGGCCAGCAGGTCGAGGGCGGTGGCGCCGGCGAGCATGCCGATCGGGAGGTCGGTCAGCAGCGGATGCAGCGGATGGCCGAGGCGGGCCCCGCTCAGCAGATCCTTCACGGCGCCCCGGCCGACGACCTGCTGGACGGCCTTCGCGGCCGCTTCCGCCGGCGCGTCCAGACGCTCGAGCTCTCCGAGCTTCTCGGCCGATGCATGAAGTCCCACAACGCCTCCTCGATCGCGTTGGACACGACCCGCGCTCCGGCCCACGATGTCGTGGGAGGCGGGCCGGACGGCGGGCGTCATCTCTCTCTGTGCTCGCGTCCGGCGCGCCGGAGTTCTTACCTGCGCGGCGCGAGAACCGTCGGGTCGGTTCGCCGCGTCTGGTCGTCCGCGTGGCGGACGAACTCGCGCAGGCTGTCGTGATCCTCCGCGCAGGCCGGGCAACCGATCAGGTGCGCGCGCATCCCGGGCACGGCGCGATCGGGATCTGCGCCCGCCAGCGCCGCGTCGACGTAGCGGTCGAGGTGCTCGAAGCACTCCTCACAGCTCAGCTCGGGCTCTGCCGGCCCCAGCAGCGCGGCGACCAGCCGGCGGCGCTCGATGGTGCGTTCGTCGGTCATGTCTCGTGCTCCCACTCGCCGTTGGCGATGTCGACGCCCTGCGCGGCCAACTCACCACGCAGCTTCTTGCGCGCGTCGTGCAGGGTCTTGTAGAGCGCCCCGCGGGTCGTGTTGAGGCGCTCGGCCAGGACGTCGATCGGGATCCCGTTGAGCGTGATCGCGACGAGCACCTCGCGCTGGTGCGTGCTCAGACGCTCGGTGATCGCCACGCGAAGGGCTTCGAGCAGTTCGCTCTCGGCGAGCTGCTCGCCGGGTGACAGCGCGTGCGACGCGAACGCCGGCCACGCGTCGGGCTCGAGCGGCAGCTCACGCGCCTGCCAGGCGCGGCGGCGCAGCTTCACCGCGGCCTCGTAGAGGGCGAACTTGTAGGCCCAGGTCGTGAAGCGGCTGTCCCCGCGAAACCCGTCGAGCTTGCCCAGCACCGCAACGAGCGCGTCGGCGGCGGCCTGCTCGGCCAGGTCGTCGTGATCGCCGCCGCGCAGGTGGGAGAACATGTGACGGCGCCGCGACACCTCGTAGCGCGCGGCGCGCAGCAGCAGCTCGTGCAACCGCCGGACGGCGTCGTCATGGGCGTGGCCGGTGGCCGCCAGGTCGTGCAACCAGCGCCGGGAGTCCTCGTCCAGCCTCCTGCCGCGCGACGGCGAGACGCCGTCGGCGGACGGCCGCGGGGTGCCGCGCACCGCGAGCGGGCGTACGGTGTCGGCGGCGGCCTGGCGCGGCGTCATGGCGCCGGCCGCTGCAGCGGGGCGAGGATCCGGGCGGCCAGCTCCGGCGGACAGCCGCGGTCGACGAGGACGAGCAGCTCGTGCAGGTCGATCCCGCTGTCGGCGATTCCGGCCGCCAGCTGCGCGTCGAAGCCGGCGGCGATCAGCCGCCGGCGCCGCCAGCTCTCCAGCGTGTCGCGCGGCGCGGCGGGGTCTGTGCGTATCGGCTTCATCAAGGGCGTGAGTGTCGGCGGCCGCGCGGTTCTTACGCGTTCGCGCGAGCGACGCCTGCCGGCTGACGCGCGGGCAGGACCGCCGCTGTCCGCGGCCTGACGCCGCTGTCCGCACGGCGACCGTGGGCGGGGTACCGCCACACGGGTGTCGACGACGCTCCAGCGGGCCCGCACGGTGATGTCGGCGTGAGCGTCGTGGACCTCGTCATCGTCCTCCTCGGGGCGTCGATCCTCGCGCTCGGCCTTCCGTCGAACGTGATCAAGCGACTCTGGCTGTCGGTGCCGCTGCTCGCGCTGCTGGCGGGCGTTCTGCTCGGGCCGGAGGTGCTGGCGGCTCTCGAGCCCGACCGGCTGGGCCGGGAGCACCAGGTGCTCGAGGAGTTGGCGCGCGTCACGCTCGCCGTGTCGCTCGTGGGCACGGCGCTGCAGATGACCCGCGCCGATCTGCGCGGCATCTGGAAGCGCGCCGCCTCTCTGCTGACGATCGCCATGGTCGGCATGTGGCTGTTGACGAGCCTCGGCGCCTGGCTGGTCCTCGGCCTGCCGGTGTGGGTCGCCCTCCTGCTCGGCGCGATCCTCACGCCGACCGATCCCGTCGTCGCCTCGACGCTCGTGACGGGCCGGCTGGCGGAGGCGAACCTGCCCCGCTGGCTGCGGCGTTCGCTGCAGCTGGAGGCCGGTGCCAACGACGGCCTCGCGCTCGTCTTCGTGCTCGTCCCCGCGCTGGTGCTGACGCTGCCCGACGACGACCCCGCCACGATCGCCCGTGAGGCGGTCGGGCAGGTCGCGCTCGCGCTGATCGTCGGCGCGGCGATCGGCGCGATCGCCGCGAAGGTCGTCGATCTCGCGGAGGATCACCAGGCCACCTCGGGCGGCTTCTTCCTGGTCAGCGCCCTCGCCCTCGCGCTGCTGACGCTCGGCGCCGTCCACGCGCTCGGCGGGACGGGGATCCTCGGCGCGTTCGCCGCCGGACTGACGTTCTCGCTGATGCTCGAGGAGCGCTACGCCGAGCAACTCGAAGCGACGCAGGACGGACTTCAGCAACTGCTCGTCGTCCCCGTCTTCCTGCTGTTCGGCAGCCTTCTGCCGTGGGACGGCTGGATCGACCTGGGCTGGTCGGGCGTCGCGTTCGCGCTCTGGGCGCTCGTCGTCCGCCGGCCGGCCGTCGCGGCACTGGCGCTGGCGGTCGCGCCGACCCCCACCCCCCGCCGGGGGATCGCGTTTCTCTCCTGGTACGGGCCGCTCGGCGTGGCGGCGATCTACTACACGCTGTTCGTCGAGCGCTACGAACTCGCGGAGTTCGAGCGGCTGTTCGCGGCCGGCACGCTGGCGATCACGGTGTCCGTGCTCGTGTTCTCCCTGAGCGCGACGCCCGGCGTCCGTCGCTACGCCGGCCGCCGTGCGACCACGACGCTGCGCCATCCGCTCACGAAGGACATCGACGCGGCGCCGTAACCGCGGAGCGCCGGCGTGCCGGGCGGGCTCGGCGTGCGTGACCGCGCGGGCTGTCAGCGTTCGGACGCGGCGGCGGGGACCCCGCCTCGCCCCGGGTAGCGGGCTGGCATGGATCGCTTCGCCGCCGCACCGCCCCGCCGGGCGCACCCGCGTCGGCGCCCGGCCGTCGCAGTCCTGATCGCGGCTGCCGCGGCGGGAGCGCTCACCGCTTGCGGCGAGGACGACGCGCGCCCTGCCACCGCGGACCGCAGCGTGCCGTGGGAGCTGCGCTCGATCGACGGGCGGCAGCTGTCGTTGCGCTACCGCGCCGGCGCCTGCGTGGGCGAGGATCTCTCGGTGCGCCCGCGCGTCACGGAGCGACCGGCGCGCGTCACGATCGCCGTCATCGCCCGCCGTCCCGCCGTCGCACGCTGCACCGGACGCGTGCGGATCGGCGACCTGCGGGTGACGCTGCGCGCACCGCTCGGCGATCGCAGCCTCGTGCACGGGCCGCTGACGACCGGCCGGCCCTCCGGTGGGTCGGGCCGGCTGACGCCGTGGTGCCCGGCCGACGCGCCGGCCGGGCGACGACTCGACGCGCGCCGTCTCATCGGGCTGACCACGCGGGCAGCGCGCGATCTCGCGGCCGAGTTCGACTGCCGCGTGCGCGTGATCGAGCGCGATGGCCGCGCCCTGCCGCACACGCAGGACCTGCGCCGCGACCGCATCAACGTCGACGTCAGGGACGACTACGTGCTGCGGGCGAGCGTCGGCTGAGCCGTCACGACCCTGCGTCGCCCGTCTCTCCGATCGTCCAGCGCGCCAGCTTCGCCAGCGGGCCACGCCCCGCCGACGTGCCGAGCTTGACCACGCCGATGAGCAGCGCCGTCGTTCCCGCCCCGGCCAGGACGCGGACCCACCAGTCGCCGGCGACGCCGAACCCCACCGTCACGCCGACGCTCAGCAGCACGCCCAGCAGCGTGATCCCGCCGGTGGTGAGCGTCAGCGTCGTGCTCGTGCTGGCGTTGGACATTCTCGCGCGCGTACCCGCGCCGGCGGCGGCTCTATCTCGCTCGGTCACCCTACGGTCGTATGCGGCGTGGCGCGGCAGATGACCGGGTAGGCGGCCGTCCGTCGGCGCGGCGGGTCCAGCGGCGAATCGTCCACTTCTGCGGAGGTCTTCCATGTCAGCGTTCGGTCCTGTCCCTCGACGGCTGACGAGTGTGTTCGTTCTGGTCGCCGCGGGCTTCGCGGTCCACTCGACCGCGACCGCTCAGGCACCCCAGCCGTGTCCCGACGAGAACCTGCCGGCGATCCTCGGCAACGACGACCCCAACACGCTCAACGGGACGCCCGGCAGCGACCGCATCATCGCGGCAGGCGGCGACGACAACATCAACGCGCTGCAGGGCGACGACTGCGTCCGCGGCGGCGACGGGTTCGACGAGATCCAAGGCGGCGCCGGCCGCGACGTCGTGCTCGGCGAGGGCGGACCCGACGACCTGAGCGGCGGCCAGGACGACGATCGCGTCTACGGCGGTGAGGGCTTCGACTTCCTGTCCGGCGGCCTCGGCGACGATCGGCTGATCGGCGAACGCGGCCCCGACGACCTCAACGGCGGCCGCGGCAACGACTTCCTCAGCGGCGGCAGCGACATCGACTACCTCGAGGGTGGTCTGGGACGCGACAACCTCGGCGGCGGCGACGGCAGCGACCGTCTGTCGGGCGGGGACGGCGCCGACAACCTGCGCGGCGGCGACGGCAACGACCGGCTCGCCGGCGGCCTGGACGGCGACAGCCTCAGCGGAGGCGCCGGCAACGACCGCATCGACGGCGGCGACGGCCGCAACCGCTACTACGGCGGCAGTGGCGACGACGTCATCGACGCCGCCAACGGCAGCGTCGAGACCGTGAACTGCGGGTCCGGGCGCGACACCGTCCGCGCCGACCGCACCGATCGGCTGATCCGCTGCGAGCGGGTCCACCGGCTCACGCTCGTCCGGCGCTAGCGTCGGCGGGCGGCGGGCGGCGGGCGGCTGGTGCCGCGCGCCGCCCGTCGCCGGCGCGGTGACCGTGTCATCGCACGGACACCGGGTCGCTCGGCGCCCGCGCGCACGTGCGTGCGCCCATCCAGCGGGTAATCGTGCCGGTATGGGTTCCACGATCGTCTGCGCGTTCGACCTTGCCGAGGATGCGTCGCCACGCCCGCTCGACGTCGGCCTCGATCTCGCCGAGCGGCTGGGGCGGCCACTGGTCGTCGCACACGTCGCGGCGCCGGACTTCGCGGCAGCCGGGGCGCCACCGCCGTCCACCCAGGACGTCGTCGTGGGACCGGCTCCGTCCGTGCCCTACCCCTATCCGCATCTCGCCACAGCCGAGCTCGAGGCGATGCGCGACGAGGCGCGGCGATGCGTCGAGCGGCTGCTCGCGCGACGGGGCATGGACACCGCGCGCGTCGAGGTCGCGCTGGATGTCAGCGTGGCCGACGGGCTTCGCCGGATCGCCGCCGACAACGACGCGGAGTTGCTGATCGTCGGCTCGCGGGGACGCGGCGCCGTGCGGGCCGCGCTGCTCGGCAGCACGTCTCACGCGCTCGCCGGCGATGCTCCGTGTCCGGTGGTCGTGGTGCCCGCCTCCGATTGAGCGCCGCAGCGATCGCCGGAGACGGACCGGACCACGACCTGGTCACCCGGGCGCCCGCACCCCGATGCTGTCCAGTGCTTCGCGGAAGCGCTCCTGCGCCGGCCCGTCGAGCTGCTCTCGCACCGCGTCGTACGTCGAGCGGGCCTCGTCGCGCAGCTCGTCGATGCGCTCTTCGATCTCGTCGCGGCTCGCGTCGCGGCCGGACCCGACGAGCCTCGAGACCTCGGTGGTGGTGCGGGCGATCTCCTCGTTGAGCGACGCCAGGCGAGCGCGGGCGCGGTCGGCGGCGGGCAGTTGCTCGGCGCGGTCGCGCAGGTCCGCTGCGCGGTCGCCGGCGAGCTCGAGGCGGGCCATCGCCTCGTCGTCGTCGATGCGCCCCGCGGTGAACTCCTCGGCGGTCTCGCTGACGTCAGCGGCGAGATCCTCCGTCGCGGCGAGCACCGCGCGCCCCTCCGGCGACAGCTCGTCGGCCGGCGCGTCGTCGCCAGCGGCGGTCGCGGGCGTCGTGGCATCGTCGGTGGTCGTCGTGGCCTGTCCGACGGCGGGCACCGTCGTCGTCGCGGTCGCCGCCTGCTCGTCGTCGTTGTCGTCCGATCCACAGCCGGCTGCGCCCAGCAGCGCAGCGGCGGCGATCCAGGGAAGTACGCGTCGTCGTCTCATACCTGTGGCCGTTCCCGCGCTGCCGGTGGGCGGTCACCCGCCGTCAGCGCGCTGACGCCCGGCCGACGCCCGCGTCGGCCGGGGGGCGCGGCAGCGATGTCAGCGCGCTGACGCAGCCGTTGCGCCCGGTCCGTCCACGGGTATGCGCTGCGCGTCGACCTCGATCTGGAGGAGCAGCGATGCCACGCAGCTGGGACCGACGGCCGACGCGGTGCACCACGGGTTCGGCCGGGGCGATCGCGGCATGAGCTGGCCGCGCGTCGGCGCGTGGATCGCCGCGGTCGACGCCCTCGTCGTGGTGTGGGTCGTCGCCTGGCTGCTGCTGGGCCTGCGCGTCCACGCCGAGGTCGAGGGGTTGACCGAGCTGAGCACCACGATCTCGCGCGCGGGAGGCGCCGTCGAGCAGACCGGGCGTGCGCTCGGCGACCTGAACATCCCCTTCGTCGGCGAGCGGATCGACCGGACGGCCGAGGAGGTCACCGCCGTCGGCCGCGACACGCGGATCAGCGGCCGGACGGCGCGCGACAGCATCGCGGACCTCAGCACGCTGCTCGGCCTGTCGGTCGCGCTCATCCCGTCCAGCGCGATCCTGCTCGTGTACCTCCCGGTGCGCGTCGCGCGCATACGCGAGCGCCGCGCGCTGCGTCAACTGCTCGCGCGCTTCGGTGACGACGCCGGGCTGGAGCGACTGCTCGCCCACCGTGCCCTGCAGACGATGAGCTACCGCCGCCTGCAGGCGGCGGCCGGCGACCGCCCCTGGGTCGATCTCGCCGAGGGCCGCTACGGCGCACTCGCCGCGGCGGAGCGGGACCGGTTGAACCTCGAGCACGGCGCTCGCTGACGCGCGATGGCCGATCGGTTCGCTCGCGTCGTCGTCGCCGCGCGGGTGCCGATCGTCATCGGCTGGATCCTGGCGGCCGTCGCCGTCACCCTGCTGCTGCCGTCGATCAAGGAGGCCCAGGTCGGCGCTCTGGGCGACCTCGTACCGACCGGCGCCGACGCGATCGAGGCCGAGGAGCGCGCGGCGAACCTCTTCCTGTTTCCGTTCCTGAGCCGGACGATCGTCGTCGCCCGCGACCCGGACGGGCTGACGCTCGGCGATCAGGCCTCCGTCGGCGTCCAGGTGGCGCGGCTGGACCGCGGCGCGCTGCCCGCGCTGCGCGAGACGCGCGGATACGCCCTGTCCAACGGCGTCGGCGACGTTCCGCTGATCCGCGAGCGATCGACGACGCTGCTGACGCCGCTGCTCTTTGCGCCCAGCATCAAGCGCAACGGGCGCATCGGATCGGCCGAGCGGTTTGCCGAGACACACATCCGCCCCGTCGTCGGAGACGACGCATACGTGGGCGTGACGGGCGCGATCCCGGCGCGCGCCGCCCAGGCGGAGGTCATCACCGATCACCTGCCGCTGTTCGAGGGCGCGACGCTGCTCTTCGTCCTGGTCGCCGTCGGCCTGTACTTCCGCGCGCTGCTCGCACCGATCGTCAACCTCGCCGCGGTCGCCATCGCCTACCTCGTGTGCGTCCGGCTGGTGGCGACGATCGGAGCGGCGCTCGGCGTTTCGGTGCCCAGCGAGGTCGAGCCCGTCATCGTCGCCCTGCTGTTCGGCGTCGTGACGGACTACTCGCTGTTCTTCCTGTCGCGCTTCCGGCGCCGGCTCGACAGCGGCGAGGAGCCGCAGGCGTCCGCCCGGGCGACGACGGCCGAGCTGACGCCGATCATCCTCACCTGCGGGCTGGCCGTGGCGGCGGCGTGCGGCGCGCTGGTCGTCGCCGAGCTCGGCTTCCTCAAGGCGTTCGGCCCGGGTCTCGCACTCGCCGTGTTGATCGGGATGGCCGTTGCGATGACCTTCGTTCCGGCCTCGCTGGCGCTGCTGGGCCGCCGGCTGTTCTGGCCGCACCGGCCGGCGAAACGGACGCCCGATCCCGAGGCGGCCGAAGGCGTCATCGCGCGCATCATCCGCTGGACGGTGGGCCGGCCGCGCACGGCGATCGCCCTGTCGCTGCTGGCGCTGGCCGCGATGGCGGCCCCGCTGGCGACGATCGACCTCGGCAACCCGCTCATCCGCGGGCTGCCCGACGACAGCGAGCCGCGGCGCGCGTACGCGCAGGCATCGGCGGGGTTCGTGCCGGGGGTCCTGTCGCCGACGGTGCTGCTGGTCGAGGGCAGCGGCGTGACGCAGAACCGCGGCGCGCTCGCGCGCCTCCAGCGGCTGCTGGCCGCTCAGCCTGGCGTTGCCCAGGTCCTCGGCCCGCCGTTCAACCCCACGGAGCGCGAGCTGGGCGCGCTGCTGGCCCGCAACGGCAACGCGGCTCGCTACGCCATCGCGTTCACGGCCGATCCGCTGGGCAGCGTCGCGATCAAGCGGCTGGACGCGCTGCGCGGCCGGATCGACGCGCTGCTCGCCCAGGCCGGGCTGCCCGCGGCGCGCGCGAGCTTCGCGGGCGACACGGCGCTGTCGCAGGAGACGATCGAGAACACCGTCGCCGACCTGTGGCGGGTGGTCCCGGCGGTATTGCTCGCCGTCCTGCTGGTCCTCGTCGTCTTCCTGCGCGGGCTGGTGGCGCCGCTGTACCTCGTCGCCGCCGCGGCCCTCGCTCCCCTCGCGGCCATCGGGCTCGGCGTCGGGCTCTTCGAGCTGCTGCTCGAGGGCGAGGAGATCGCGTACTACGTGCCGGTGACGGCAGGCGTGCTGCTCGTCGCGCTCGGCTCGGACTACAACATCCTGCTCGTCGGGCGCGTGTGGGACGAGGCGCAGCGGCGCCCGCTGCGGGAGGCGACGATCGTCGCGGGCGCAGGCGCGGCGCGCGCGATCTCGGCGGCCGGGATCGTCCTCGCGTTCTCCTTCGCGGCGCTGGCACTCGTGCCGCTGCTGGCCTTCAAGCAGCTGGCCTTCGTGATGGGCAGCGGCCTGCTGATCGACGCGTTCCTCGTGCGCACCGTGCTCGTTCCGGCCGTGATCGCGCTGATCGGCTATCGCAGCGAGTGGCCGGGCCGGCGATTGCGGCGCCGGGCCGAGCGCGGACGGCTGGCGCCGCACGTGGCGCCGACGGCGGCGCCGGCGACCGAGGCCTCAGCCGTGGGCCGGCCTGTGCCCTCAGGGGCGACATGGCCGCCGCCCGCCCGTCGCGCACGGCCGGCGCCGGCGC
>JAUXSD010000299.1 GCA_030681525.1 Solirubrobacteraceae bacterium | reverse complement strand
GAGGTCGTTGTCGATCGTCTTGGGCACGCCGACGGTCGGAAAGCCCGCCTCGAAGAGCTTGCGCGCGACGCCGAGCGTGTCGTCGCCGCCGATCGGGATCAGCACGTCGATGCCGCGCTCGCGCAGCGACGCGAGCACGCGCTGCTCGCCGTTCTCGGTCTTGTAGACGTTCGTGCGCGAGGTGCCGAGGATCGTGCCCCCCCGCTGCAGGATGCCGCTCGTGTTCTCGCGCGTCAGCTGGATCGCGTCGTTCTCGAGCACGCCCTTCCAGCCCTTGCGAAAGCCGAAGATCTCGTGTCCGTAGTGGTCGATCCCCTTGCGGACGATTCCGCGGATGACGGGGTTGAGGCCGGGGCAGTCGCCGCCGCCCGTGAGAAGTCCGATTCTTGCCATAGGTGAGGGTGCAGCGCTAGCTGACCGGTAGCGTGCCTTCGAAGACGATCTCGACCTTGTCGCCGACCTTCAGGGCGCCGAGCATCGCGGTGAACGGCTTGATCCCGAAGCTGCTCTGCGTGACGCTCACGCTCGCGCTCGCGCTGCCGTCGCCCCGGATGCTCATCGGGAAGCTGACCGCCTGGGTGGAGCCAACCAGAGACAGCTGACCGCGAACGTCGACGCGGCCGCCGTCCTCAGCGATCTGGACGGCGTCGGAGCGAAACGAGATCGCCTGGCCCCGCAGCACCTTGTCATTGATGCTCTTCTCGATCTTCGCGTTGTCGGCGTCGGTGAGCGGCTTCGCGCCGCCTGATCCGCTGAGCACGCGCAGCGAGTTTCCCTCGGCATGCACCTCGATGCTGATCGTCTCAGCGACATCGATCGTCGCCTTCCAGCGCGTGACGTCGAGCACGAGGTCGTGCCCGGCTGCGCCTGCCACACCCTCGCGCGTCGTCTTGACGCGCAGCGTGCCGGTGTCTGGACCTACCTGATGAGTTCCTCGTTGGAGTGCCATCCGGCGAACGTATGCAGCCATCGAAACGCCGACTAGCTAATTTATCACTAGTATTCTAAGATAATTGCCTAAGTCTTGCGGATATGCTTATGATTCGCCGGATCATGCATTCGCACCAAGACGCTTCTGAAGAGGACCGCCGCTCGCTTGGGCATCACGTGCATCAGGCGTGCCGGGTTCGTCCATTGACGCCTGCCGAGGCTCAGGCCTTGCGCCGCAGTGGCGCATCGGCAGCGCAGCAGAGCGTCGACCCCGGGGACACACCGGCAACCGACCTCCGGCCACCGCGCGCGGGGAGCTAGACGGAAGAGGACTGCTCATGGCCCGCCCGATCATTCTCGGCGTCGTCGGTGACTCGGCCGCCGGCAAGACGACCATCTCCAAGGGGCTCGTGGCGATCCTCGGCGCGGAGCACGTCACCCACATCGGGACCGACGACTACCACCGCTACGACCGCGGACAGCGCTCCGAGCGCGGGATCACGCCGTTGCATCCCGATTGCAACTACGTCGACATCATGGCTCAGCACGTGCGCCACCTGCGCGATGGCGAGCCGATCCTCAAGCCGGTCTACCGGCACGGTGACGGGACATTTGGTCCGCCCATGTACGTGGTTCCCAAGCGCTTCGTCGTGATCGAGGGCCTGCTCGGTTACCACACCGACCAGCTCAGCGATGCCCACGACGTGCGCGTCTTCCTCGCGCCGCCCGAGGAACTGCGGCGCGCGTGGAAGATCAAGCGCGACACCACCAAGCGCGGCTACAGCGAGGAACAGGTGCTCGAGGAGCTCGACCGCCGCGAGCCGGATTCTGCGGCGTTCATCCGGCCGCAGCGGCGCAACGCTGACATGCTCGTGAGCTTTCAGCCCGGCGACGACAGCGACAAGCTCGACGTCGAGCTGACGCTGACCCAGGGACTGCCGCACCCGGATCTCTCGTTCCTGCTGCCTCGTGACGTCAGCATGGGCCTCGCGCTCGAGCACGATCGATTGGGCTCACGGCGCCTGTTCGTTCCGGGCAACCTCGATCCGGCACGTGGCGCGGCAATCGAGGAGGCCATCTGGGAGAAGATGCAGTTCGCCCATCGGTTGCGCACGGAGCGCCTTGGCGAGTTCAACGTCGGCGTCGAAACGCATCGCTCCGAGTCCTTGGCGATCGTTCAGGTGCTCATCCTCTACCACCTCGTCATGGCCAAGGCAGCGGTGGCGGTTGGAGGAGATACCGCGAGCGCGCGAACTGGGCATGCCCGTCCGACTGATGGATGAGCGCGCGCTGGCCTACGACGGATTCGACCCTCAGGACGAAGGCCTGCGCGAGGCGCTGACGTCGACCGGCAACGGCTACTTCTGCACCCGCGGAGCGGCCGAGTGGGAGGACGCCGACAGCGTCCACTACCCCGGCACGTACGCCCACGGCCTGTACAACCGCGAGACGACGATCATGGGCGGGCGGCCGGTCCTCAACGAGGATCTCGTCAACCTCCCCAACTGGCTCGTCCTAAAGCTGAGGATCGAGGGCGAGGACGCGATCCGGCTCGGCAACGTCGAGCTGCTGGACTACCGCCACGAGTACGACCTCGGCACGGCGATGGTCGTCCGCGAGCTGCGCTTCCGCGACCGCGCCGGTCGCGTCACGGCGCTGCGCAGCCGCCGCTTCGCGAGCATGGCGCACTCCCACCAGGCGGCGCTGGAGTGGACGCTCCTGGCCGAGAACTGGTCGGGCTGCGTCGAGATCGTGTCGGCGCTCGACGGCCGCGTCACGAACGGCGGTGTCGCGCGCTACGGCGCGCTCGAGGGGCGCCACCTCGACCCCGTCTCGCCGCGCACGTACGGGCCCGAGATCATCGCCCTGCAGGTCGAGACGCGCCAGTCGAACATCTACGTCGCCGAGGCCGCGCGCACGCGCGTCTTCCGCGGCGACGAGCAGCTCGGCGTCACGCGCTCGCTGTTCCAGGTCTCCGACTACATCCAGCAGGTGCTCGGCTTCGACGTGCGCGAGGGCGAGCCCGTGCGCGTCGAGAAGCTCGTGTCGTTCTACACCTCGCGCGACCGGGCGATCAACGAGCCGCTGACGAACGCCGGCAAGTCGGTCGGGCGCTACCCGAACTTCGACGAGGCGCTGGCGCGCCACCGCCGCGCCTGGGACGAGCTGTGGCGCTCCAGCGACGTCTTCCTGCCCGGCGACGAGCGCGTGCAGCACCTGCTGCGCCTGCACATCTCCCATGTCCTGCAGGTCTGCTCGCTGCACACGACCAACCACGATGCCGGCGTGCCCGCGCGCGGCCTCAACGGCGAGGCCTACCGCGGCCACGTCTTCTGGGACGAGCTGTACGTCTTCCGCTACCTGACGTCGCGGCTGCCGGAGATCACGCGCGAGCTGCTGATGTACCGCTACCGGCGCCTCGGCGAGGCGCGTGCGGCCGCCCGCGAATCCGGTTATTCAGGCGCGATGTTCCCCTGGCAGAGCGGCAGCGACGGCAGCGAGGAGACGCAGGTCGTGCACCTCAACCCGCTCTCGGGGCAATGGGATCCTGATCTCAGCCACCGCCAGCGCCACGTCAACGCCGCGATCTTCTACAACGTCTGGCACTACCACCAGGCGACCGACGACCTCGACTTCCTGCGCGACCACGGCGCGGAGATGATGCTGGAGAT
>JAUXSD010000294.1 GCA_030681525.1 Solirubrobacteraceae bacterium | reverse complement strand
GGGCGAAACAGGTCGAGGTCGATGCCGGGCGGGATCAGCGTCGCCTCGCGCCCGAGGTCGCGCAGTCCGGCCGCGTTGTAGCCGGAGATCGTCATGTAGGCGAACTCCTCGCGGTAGGAGGCCAGCACCTCGTCGCGCAGCGCCTGGCTGTGCGGGTAGTACGACGTCTCGATGTCCTGGACGAAGTAGACCGGGACGCCGGTCGTGACCGACCCGCGCCAGACCGCCGCGGCCGTCCGCCACCACGTCGCGACCTTGATCGCCTGCTCGCCGGCCAGCGCGACCGCCAGCGTCCCCCAGTTCTCGAACGTGCGGACGGGGACGGCGAGGTCAAACCAGTCCGGCGGCCCGGCGAGGCTGAACAGCGCGACGTCGTGGCCGCGCTCGGCGAGCCGGTTGAGGTGCTCGAAGATGTCGCGGTGCCCACCGCCGACGCCGGTGTCCTCGGTGACGTAAATGACCCGCAGCCCGCCGTCCGGCGTGGTCACCGGGCGCTCGTCGAAGAACGCGCGCCAGCGCTCCCAGAACGCGTCCTGCGAGGCTTGCTCGCGCTCGCCGACCTGCGTCGGGCGCGTCGCGGACTCGGGATGCTCGAGCACGGCCCGCGGCTGGTACCGGACGCGGTGGCCGGCCTGCCACGCGCGCAGGCACCAGTCGACGTCCTCGTAGGCCATCGGGTAGCGCTCGTCGAGCAGGCCGATCGCGTCGAGGACCTCGCGGCGCACGTACATGCAGGCGCCGGTCACGGCGAGCACGTCGCACGGGACGTTGGCGGGACCGTGGTGCGCAGACTGAAAGCGGTAGCGATGGTCGAACCACTGCGGCGCGCCGAGGTTGCGATGCACGCCGGCGTGCTGGATGCGCCCGTCGGGATACAGCAGCCGCGCGCCGACGATCCCGATGTCCGGCGCGGAGTACGCCTCGTGCTGGAGGAAGGCCAGCCAGTCGGGGTTGCGGGCGATGATGTCGGAGTTCAGCAGCACGACGTCGTGGGCGGGGTCGGCGGCGCGCAGGCCGCGGTTGGCGTTGGCGGCGAAGCCGCGGTTCGCCGTCCCGAGGATCCGGCGGTTGACCCCCCGCACGCCGCGCAGCGCCTGCACGTGCTCGGCCGGGCTCGCGTCGTCGGCCACGACGATCCGCACGCGCCGGCGCTGCGTCGTGCGGCGCACGCTGCGCACCGCCTCTGCGACGAGCGCGGGGTCGCCGTACGTCGGGATGACCACGGTGACGGGACGGCCGTGGCGGCGATACCAGCGCAGGACCTCGGCCGGCTCGATCGGCTGCTCGGGGTTCGTGTGCGCGTGCGGCGTCGGGGCGAAGCGGTCGGCCCACGGCGTATAGCGCAGCGGGAACGTCGCCACGCGCCTGACCAGCTCGCGGCCGCCCATGTAGCGGTAGGTCAACGCGATGCGCTCGGCGACCCCGAGTCGCTCGAGGTCCGGCGGTCCCGCGCTCATGAGTTGCCGCGCAGCGAGCGCAGGGGCCGGGTGACCTTCCACGACGTCGACGCGTACACGACGTCGAGCTGGCGGGCGAGCTCCTGGTTGTGCGCCACGAGCTCGGTGTGGATCTGCTCGGCGCGCGTGGCGCGCGCCTCCCACTCGCGCTGGATGCGCTCGGCCTCGGTCGCGCGCGCGGTCCACGCCCGCAGCAGGTCCGCCAGCTCGTGCGCCTCGTGGACGTCGGAGGCGAAGACGACGTCGCCGCCGGCGTCCGGGATCGCGGTGTCGCTGCAGATCGCCAGGCCGTACAGCGCGCGCTCGGGCGCGACGCCCGCGACCTTGGCGAACTCCGCCTCGAGCGGTCGCGCGTCGTCGCTGCGCAGCGACGCCTCGCGCCGGACCGCGGTCGTCAGGAAGGTCTGCTGTTAGCGCATCTCGACGTGCGGGAAGCGCGCGTCGAGCGCCTGCGCGAACTGCGCCATCGTCAGCTCGTGCTCGTGGTAGGGGTTGTCCTCGAGGTACTCATCGGCGTTCGGCGTCGACACGACGAGCAGGCCGCCGGGGGCCAGCACGCGGCGAAACTCGTCGAGCGCCCGCTCGGGCTCGGCGACGTGCTCGATCGTCTCGAACGAGACGACGAGGCCGAACGTCACGTCGTCGAACGGCAGCCGGCTCACGTCGCCCTGGCGCACGTCGACGCCGTGGGTGGCGCGCGCGTGGGCGACGGTCGCCGCGTCGATGTCGATCCCGACCACCGTCGACGCCCCGGCCGCGGCGAGCATCGCGCTGCCGTAGCCCTCGCCGCAGGCGGCGTCGAGGACGTCGCGCCCGCGCGCCAGGCGGGCGGCGAAGCGGTATCGGGCGAGGTGCTCGGCCAGCACGACCGAGCCGGCGTAGGCCTCCGGGATGAGGCGCTCGCCGGTGGCCTCGAGTCCGGCCCCCGGCGCGGTCGCCTCGGTCGCGGCCTCTGCGCCGGCCCTCGCTGTCTCGTCGGACGCCATCGGGCGCCCATCGTAGTGGGCGCCGTGCCGGCCGCCCCGCCCGGTCATGGCCTGCGCGGGACGTCCCCGGAGACGCGCTCGATCCAGTCCAGCGGCGTCCCGCACAGCCTGCCGGCGTCGCGTGGCGCGACCCGCTCGTATCTGTCGGCGGCGGCGGCCGGCACGAGCGCCAGCGGGCCGATCTCCCCCTGATAGCCGTCGCCCGGGGCCAGCGACCCGCCGCCGCGCCTGAGCTCCAGGCGATGGCGGCCGCCCGCGACGGCGACGTCACCGACGTCGAGCCACTGCCCCGGGCCGTTGGTGTGCTGCAGCGCGCCGACGACGCGCCCGTCCACGAGCGCCTCGATCGGCCTGCCGGACGTCCCGCGGATCCATGCCCGGTAGCGTCCGCCGGGCATCGCGACCGTGGCCGACGCGCGGCCCGGCGTGAGCGGCACGATCGTGCCGGGGATGCTCCCGATGGCGACCCAGCCGGGGCTGCGGGCGGCCCGGGCGGTCGCCATCACGGCGGGCTGCGCGCGCGTGTGGGCGAGCAGCGTCTCGCCGGGCCGCGCCGAACGCGCGAAGCGCCTGATCGCGCCGCACGGCAGCAACTTCTGCGCCGCGTTGGGCTCCTGGGCAGGCAGATGCGCCGAGACGCGCACGCCCGGCCGCCTCACCCACAGCTCGTAGAAGCGGTTGCGGTGCACGCGCTCGTAGGCGGCGGGCGGGCGGCTCGTGGCGGGGCCGCGGCGCGTGACGATCGCGCGGTGGCGCAGGACGTAGGACAGCAGCTGATCATCGAGGTCGAAGTGCGCGCCAAACGACGGCGCCGGCGTGCGCAGAACGATCGGGAACGGCCCCGCGGTCTCGCCGGGCACGTTGACCCGGGCGTCGCGCGCGAAGTACTTGGCGTACTCCTCCCACTCGTTGAACAGCGTCAGCCCGCGGCCCTTCGCGGCGCCGGCGACATCCTCGATGGCCTCCATCCGGTCGGCCGGCGCCAGGCGCACCTC
>JAUXSD010000280.1 GCA_030681525.1 Solirubrobacteraceae bacterium | reverse complement strand
CTCTGATTCAGGGCTACCTGTTTCTCGCCGCTGACCAG
Source organism: Solirubrobacteraceae bacterium (assembly GCA_030681525.1). Classification (GTDB taxonomy): domain Bacteria; phylum Actinomycetota; class Thermoleophilia; order Solirubrobacterales; family Solirubrobacteraceae; genus CADCVQ01. Next base: position 972 of record JAUXSD010000280.1, on the reverse strand, counting down.
CAAATTGCCATTCGCCAGCACCTCGATCACCGTCACTGAAATCGTGCCGGTCATATCTTCGCTGGCAGCGCCCGCCCCGGTAGTCGCCGCCTTGTTGCTGCTGCTGCTGGTTGCTGAAAACGCTTTCAGCAACATCCGGGCTGGCGTCCCCACGGTGATGCTCGGCGTGTTCGCGTTGAGGCTGTTTGCCGTGCTGGAACTACTAGTGGACTTTTTATTGCCGGTGGTATTTTCTGCGATATTGATAGTTAGAATATCACCAACATTACGCGCGCGTTTATCCTCAAACAAGGGGCGCTCATTGATTCCGGCATGAAAAATCGCCCCATCCGCCGGAGCAACCACTTTTCTCTCAACCGGCTTGACGGTCATCGGCTGATGCACACTGGTCGGCGGATTGCCGACGCAACCAGCCAAGCCCAGCAGAGACCCAATCAGAAGAAACGTTCTAAATAGCATTCAACCCCACCCATGTGCAGGCCGAAGCCTCCCCTTCACTCAAAATTAAATCTGCGTCAATTTCTGCAACATCTGATCCGAAACCGTAATCGCTTTGGAATTAATTTCGTAGGCGCGTTGCGTCTGTATCATATTCACCAAGTCCTCTACTACATTTACATTAGAGGTCTCTACATAGTTTTGGTTCAACAAGCCGCTGCCATTTGTTCCAGGGACATTGGTGCTCGGCGTGCCGGAAGAAGCTGTTTCCTGATAAAGATTTTCGCCCTGGCTCATCAAGCCAGACGGGTTGATAAAGGTAGCCAGTTGCAAGCTGCCCACTTGCACCGGTGCAATCACGCCGGGCTGGGTGACACTGACGACCCCGTCGCGTCCTATCGACACAGTAATGGCATTCGCCGGAATGGTAATCGCAGGTTGAATAGAAAAACCGCTGGCTGTCACCAGTTGCCCCTGGCTATCGGTCTGGAATGAACCATCGCGGCTATAAGCCGTCGAGCCATCCGGCATCAG
>JAUXSD010000279.1 GCA_030681525.1 Solirubrobacteraceae bacterium | reverse complement strand
CCTCGGCGCGCTGCAGGGCGCCCGCCAGCGCCGCCAGATCCGCGGCGGGCAGCGCCTGCTCGACGAGCACGAAGAGCTCGCGTTCCTCCAGGCGGACGTGGTCGGAGAGCATCGTGCCCAGCTCGCGCAGGCGGGCGACCTCCGTCGGCGCGTCGCGAGCGAGGGCGTCCATGCGCTGCCGGATCGCGACGTGGTCGCACAACACGCGCGCGACCAGCGGGTGATGCGGATCACCGTGGGGCGCGTAGGCCGGCAGCAGCACCTCCTCCTCCAAGCGGAAGTGCGCGCGGCCCGCGGTCGTCCAGAAGCGCAGCGCGTCGGCCCGTACGTCGGCTGCCGTCTCGGCGGTGGCGCGGCGCAGGCGCAGCGCGACCGACAGCGCCTGATGGTGGTCGCGCGAGAGCGAGACGAGCGCCGGATTGCGCTTCATCCGGACCCGGCCCGGGACGGGTTCAGCGACACGTCACGACCGTACTACCGCGGGGGTCAGAAGTCGTGCTGCGCGCCGAGTTCCCCGCGTGCCGGCGCAACGGGTGGATACGTGATCTGCCGGTCGGGCCCGACCACCGCAAACGACGTCAGCTCATGCGCAACGCCACGCGCGTCGGAGCCGATGTGACAGACGATGTCGCCGGTCGCCACGAGGTGGTCGGCGATCAGCCGCCGGTGGCAGCGCCACCACAGCGCCTCCGAGCACATCATCGCCGTGCGCCGTGTCGCGGCGAGCTCGCGCAGCTGCGCCAGGCCCGTCGCGAACTCCTCGCTCATCGCGTGGTCGGCGTACCCGCGAAAGGACGCATTGCGCCAGGCGCCGTTCGGCGAGTCCGATCGCGCCGGTCGCCAGCCGCCCAGCCGCGGCAGATGCGCGTACGCCACGCCGCGGGCGCCGAGATCGCTCGCCAGGGCGTCGGTGTGAAAATGCGGATGGCGCCGCGACCTCGGCACCGTGCGGACATCGGCCACCTGCTCGACGTCATGCGCGAGCAGCAGCGCCAGGAACTCATCGCTGGAGTGCGTGGAGTGTCCGACCGTCCAGACCTGGGTCGTCGTCATGGCTGTTGGGTGTTGTAGCGCTGCGCGAGGCGGCGGCCCCGAGCGGTTCGAGTGGCGTCGCGGCGTCGGCACCGCGCGCCGCGTGCACGACGAGCACCGCGACGGGGCTGGACTGCAGGACGTCGTGGCTGACGCTGCCCAGCAGCAGCGAGCGCAGCTCGCCGCGGCCGCGCGAGCCCACGACGATCAGGTCGTGGTCGCCGTTGACGGCCTGCTCGACGATCGTCGGCGCGACCGCGCCGCGGCGGACGATTGCGGTCACGGGCATGTCGTCGGGCACCCACGTGGCGATCGCCGCGCCGAGCGTGCGCTCGTAGTTGCGTTCGGCCTGCCGCTGGAGCTCGTCGACGTTGACCGGCACGTAGTAGCCGCCGCCGAGCGCCCACGGGTTGGCCTTCGGCACGACGGTCATGACCGTGAGCGTGGCGTTGGTCGCGCGCGCCACGTCGATCGCCTCGACGAGGGCCTGGCGCGCGTGGTCGGAGCCGTCGATGGCGACGAGGATGTGCCGGAACATCAGTCTCGCTCCGGCGCGTCGCGCGCGGCTTGCGCGGAATCGGTCATGCCCGTGGCCGGTCGAACGGCAGCATGTCGAGGGTTCCGGTGAGCGCGAACACCCGGCGGATGCCCGCGCGCCCGTGGATGAGCGACAGCCGGCGACCGTCCCGCACCGCGGCGGCGTGCTGGGTGAGCAGCACCCGGACGCCGGCGCAGTCGATGAACTCGAGGTCCCGGAGATCGATGACGATGTCCTCGAAGCCGGATTCGACAAGCTCGTCGATGGCGCTGCCCAGCCGGCGGCTGCCGGGAAGGTCGAGCTCGCCGGCCGGTACAACGGCGACCGTCTCGCGGCCGGGTTGCACGCGGATCGCCAGCCCGTGGAGCGGGGGCGCAGAGCAGCGCGCCGGTGCTGCAGCGTCGGCCGCGGTCATGTGTCCCTCCCCGACGACGGGGCGTCGAGATGGAGCGCCGGCTCGCGCCCGGTGAGCTTCGTGGGCGGCCAGCCCGGCGGGCCGCGGCGAAGGAGCGCCGGCGATCACCACGCTCAGCGGCGGCGCGTCAGGCATCGCGGGACACGCGGCTGCGCCGTCGGCTGCGGCGGATCCCGGCGATCGGGTGTCGGTCGCTCGCCCGCCCGAGTCGCGGTTCGCGCTGCGCGTCGGGCGGCGCGGTGAGCGTGACGATGTCGCCGTCGGCGACGCAGGCCGGGCAGATCGAGCCGTAGGGCGGTGGCAGCGGGCGCTCGAATCTCCGGCGGCAGCGGCGGCAGTACGCGCCCGTCGTGACGCTCGCGCGGCCCGTCGGACGCAGCTGCCCGACGATGCGTCGCACGCGGCGCACGACGTCGCGGCGATCGGTGGCGAGCGCCTCGGCGATGCCCTGGTGCGAGGTGCCGGCGAGCAGCATGGACGCGACGGGAACGTCGTCCGGCGCGAGCTTCTCGACCGCGGCCTGCTGGGCGTCCATGGGCACCTCCGCGATGATCGACTCGCCCGCCGCGACCCGGCGGATGGCCTCGATCAGCTCGCTCGCCGGCGCGCGCTTGTCGACGAGCGCGTCGGCGCCCGCCAGCCGCGACGAGATCGCCAGTCCGGGTCCGGCGTAGGCCGAGTAGATGACCACGGCAGGCGGCCGCACGCGCGCCTTGAGCGTCTGGCAGACCGTCAGGCCGTCGCCGCGCGCGAGGTCGTAGTCGACGACGACGACGTGCGGGCGGGCGCCGTCGAGCTCGCGCAACAGCTGCGGCGCGTGGTCGGTCACCGAGACCGCCTCCAGGTCGGCGGTGCTGTCCAGCAGCCGTTGCAGACCGGCCAGCACCGCTGGATGGTCGTCGAGGAGAGCGACACGAAGCATGCCTCGACCCTGTCGCCTCACCGGCTCCGCGGCGATGGGGTGGCGCGCCCATTTCCGGGCGGGTGGCGACCGCGCCCGGGTCTGCCTAGGGCTCGACGAGGCCGCGCCGGATGGCGTAGCGCGTCAGCTCCACGCGGTCGCGCATGCCGAGCTTCTCGAGGATGTTCGCGCGGTGGCGCTCGACGGTCTTCTTGCTGATGAACAGCAGCTCGGCGATCTGCTCGTTGGTGTGCGCCTCCGCGATGAGCTTGACGATCTCCTGCTCGCGCGGCGTGAGCGGATCGGCATGGCTCGTCCCGCCGGCCCGGGCGTGCTCGAGGTGCTCGCGGATCAGCGCGCGAACCGCGCCCGGGTACAGAAACGGCTCCCCGCGCATGGCCGCGCGGCAGGCCTCGACGAGGTCGCGGTCGACCGCGGTCTTGAGCACGTAGCCCGACGCGCCGCTGGCCAGCGCCTCGAAGAAGTACTCCTCGTTCTCGTGCATCGACAGGATCAGGACCCGCACCTCGGGCTTGCGGCGCGTGATCTCGCGCGCCGCCTGAAGCCCCGTCATGCGCGGCATCGACACGTCGAGGATCGCCAGATCGATGGCGTCCGCCATGACGAGATCGACGGCCTCGGCGCCGTCGTGCGCCTGGGCGACGACCTCGAAGTCCGGCTGCTGGTCGAGCACGCGCACCAGCCCGTTCAGGACGATCGGGTGATCGTCGGCCAGCAGGACCCGCGCCTTCAGGGGGACCGTCATCGCTCCTCCAGCGGGACGCGCAGGATGACCTCGGTGCCGCCCCTCTCGGGCGACAGGATCGACAGCTCGGCTCCGATCAGCATCGCCCGTTCACGCATGCCCCGGATGCCGGTCGTCGATGCCGGCGAGTCGGACGGCAGGCCTCGCCCGTCGTCGCAGACGCGAAGCGTCACCACGCCCGCCGCCTGCTCGAGCGACAGCTCGACGCTGCCGGCGCGCGCGTGGCGTGCGACGTTCGTCAGCGCCTCCTGGGCGACGCGGTAGATCACGAGCTCCTGCTCCTCGCTGAGCGCGTCGACGCGCGCCAAGCGCCGGTCGATGTGCAGCTTGGCATGCTCGCCGAAGGACGTGGCCAGCGCCGACAGCGCGCTCGGCAGCCCGAGGTCCTCCAGCGCCTCGGGCCGCAGCCGCACGGCGATGCGCCGCACGTCGGTCGCGCCGAGCCGCGTGGTCTCGCGCAGCTCGTCGAGCTCGTCGCGCAGCTCCTGCGGGATCTTCGCCGCGAGGCTCTCGATCTGCAGCATCATCGCCGTGAGCGTCTGCCCCACCTCGTCATGCAGCTCGCGTGCCACCCGCGTGCGCTCGCCCTCCTGCACGCGCAGCGCCTGGCGTGCGCTCTCGCGCCGCTCCGCTTCGAGGCGCTCGAGCATCTCGTTGAACGTCCGCGCCAGCGTCGCGACGTCCGGCCCGCCCACCACCGGCACCCGCGCGCCCGGCGCCAGCGGATCCCATCCGCGCATCGCATCGGCGACCGTGTGCAACGGCCCGAACGCGGGCCGCACGAGCAGCACGCTGAGCACCATCATCACGACCATTCCCGACACCAGGATCACGAGCTCGGTGAGCTTGATCGGGATCGAGACCGTGACGCCCGGCGCCACGACGAGGGCGGTCGTCGCGACCACCAGCACGGTCGCGTTCGCCAGCGAGACCCGCCACAGCAGGGGAACGGACCGCAGCCGGTGGCGCATCTCGCAAGGCTCCCACACCGCCGTGCGCGCACGGAATGCGGTCAAGCCTGTATGCCTCGTTCGCCGAGGATGGGTGAACCTGCGCTGGGCACGGGCGCACGGAGCGGCGCTTGGCCGGAGATGGACTCTTGGCTGTATATGGGCCAAAGTAGATCCGCGGCACGATGCTGGTGTGCTGGTGACCGAACAACGGAGATCCCGAGCAGATCGCGCGACGGCGGACGATCGCCGGCGCGCGTCACGAGAGCCCCACGCGGCTTCGAGTGCGCCGGCGCACCCCGAAGGCGCCGAGGTCGTGCTGGCGATCGATCGCTGGAACAACGAGGGCGGCTTCGTCCCCGCCGTCGACGCCGGCCTCGACCCCTGGGTGCGCCACGACGCTGATCGCGCGGCCGCGTCGCGGCCCTCCCTCTGAGCCCAATCCAAGCCGCTGTGCTTGGCGGGGCCCGGTCGGGACCCCGGACGACGGCTGACGTGCCCCGAAGATGGGAACGAGTTCCCATTTCTGCCGGTCCGTGCCCCGTCGACAATGTGGCAATGCTTCTCTGGACGATGGTCGCTGGGGCGCGTCGGAAGCCCCGCCCGGGCTCCGGGTAGCACGCGTCAGCGTGGGAAGCCTGATCCTCGTCGTGGGGCTGCTGATGTCGGCAGCGCTGGCGGCCTCGCTGCTGGCCGGACGGTTGCGGATTCCCGGTCTGTTGTTGTTTCTCGGGATCGGGATGGCGATCGGAAGCGATGGCCTGGGCTGGGTGGCGTTCGACGACTACGAGCTTGCGCGTGATGTCGGCATCGTCGCGCTGGCGGTGATCATCTTCGAGGGCGGGCTGAGCACGCGGGTGGCGGACCTGCGGCCGGTGATGTGGTCGGCGTTGAGCCTCTCGATCCTCGCGACCGTCCTCACCGCGCTGATCACCGGCGGCGCCGCGATCTGGCTGTTCGACCTCGCGCCGCTGGAGGGCCTGCTGCTGGGGTCGATCGTCGCGTCGACCGACGCCGCCGCCGTGTTCGCGCTGCTGCGCGGGTCGCCGCTGCGGCCGCGCCTGGCGCGGCTGCTGGAGGGTGAGGCCGCGTCCAACGACCCGGTCGCGATCCTCCTCGTGCTCGGCTTCATCGAGTGGATCTCCAACCCCGGCTACGGCGTGATCGACATGGGCGCGATGTTCGCGCGCCAGGTCGCGATCGGCCTGCTCGCGGGCCTCGCGATCGGATGGCTGGCGACGCGCCTGATGAGCTCCGTGGAGCTCGCGACGCCGGGCCTGTATCCCGTCGCGTCGCTGACGGTCTGCGCCATGGCGTTCGGCAGCGCGGACGTGCTCGGCGGCTCGGGGTTCCTGGCGGTGTATCTCGCGGGCCTCGTGCTCGGCTCGGCGGATCTGCCCGCGCGCCGCACCATCACCGCGTTTCACGACGGCCTGGCGTGGCTGGCCCAGCTGGCGATGTTCCTCACGCTCGGGCTGCTCGTGTTCCCGTCCCAGCTCGCCGACATTGCTGTCGAGGGCCTGCTGCTGGCCGTGGTGCTCGTCGTTGTCGCTCGTCCGCTGGCCAGCGTCGCGGCGACGGCGTTCGGGAGCTTCAGTCTCGCCGAGCGCGTGATGCTCGGCTGGGTCGGCCTGCGTGGTGCTGTGCCGGTCGTGCTCGCGACCTTTCCGCTCATCGCAGGCGTACCGGGCAGCCTGGAGTTCTTCAACATCGTGTTCTTCGCGGTGATGGTGTCGCTGCTCGTCCAGGGGCCCACGATCGAGCCGCTGGCCCGCCGCCTGGGGCTGACGACGACCGACGTCGCCCGCGGCCCGGCAATCGTCGAGATCGCCACGATCCGCCGCCTCGGCGCCGAGGTCATCGAGTACGTGGTCGTCGAGACCGATGCGATCGCGGGCGCCGCGGTGCGCGACCTCGGCCTGCCGCGTGAGGCGATCGTCAGCGCCATCGTCCGCGGGCAGGAGGCGATCCCGCCCCGCGGCTCGACCCGCCTGCGGCCGGGTGACCGGTTGCATGTCCTCGTGCGGCGCGAGGCCGCGCGCGAGGTCGACGCGCTGGCGGCGCGGTGGCGCGGCGGGCCGATCGGACCGCCGCCGCGGCCGCGGCGCCCGGCGCTCGGACGCGCGCCCCTGTTCACCGTCCGTCCCGGCGACGGCGACGCGGTCAGCGGGCCCCCGGCGCATCCCGAGGCGGTTCTGGGAGAGCCGGTGGTGGGACGCCTGCGCGTGCGGCGCGACGTGCCGGGCGCGCTCGTCGCGCTGCACGACGGCCGCTACGCCGTGACCGGGCCGATCGTGTTCGCCGGCGGTCGCGAGGACGTCGCAAGCTACGCGCGGCGGCGCATCGGCCGCGCCTCTGCGGACGAGCGGGCGTGGCTGCAGGCCGTCATCGCGGGGATGGCCGCCGACTTCCCGGAGCTCATGGCCGAATGACGAGCACCGGGCACGGCGCCGCATCGACGAGCACGTCGGTCTCGTCGGGGATGAGCAGGCGGCGCAGCCACCTGGCGCCCCGCCGGCGGGGGGGCGTGACGACCGCGAGATCGGGTCGCGCGGCACGGACGAGGTCCAGCATGTCGGCAACGGCCCCGACGTGCGCGATGCAGCTCGTCACGGCGAGATCCGGCGCGCAGCGCCGCGCGTGCGCGCGCGTCTCGGCATGACAGCGCGAAGCGGCGCCCTCACCCACAAGCTCGCGCGCGAGCGCGTCACGCGCGCCGACCGGTGCGTCGTCGCCGCCCGGGAGCAGGTGGCAGACCGTGACGCGCGCTCCGCTGCAGGCGGCCAGCTCCAGCGCGACGCGCAGCGCGCGAGCGTCATCACCGGCGTGACGTGCGACCCAGATGTGAGCGAGCACACCACCACGACACGACACCCAGGCCGCGCGCGCCATAGGCGCGCGTCCCCATCTGCGCACCGCAGATGGGGACGACCCCGTATGGGAGCGCCCGCCGTGCTGCGCTACACCTGACGTGATGTCGCTCTTCGCGCGGGTCATCCTGGTCAACGCGGTGGTGGTCGTGATCGCACTGGCCGCGCTCGCGTTCTCGCCGGCCACCGTCTCCTCCAACGTCCGCGCGGCCGAGGCGATCGTGCTCGCCGCGGGCGCGCTGGCCGTCGTGGTCGCGAACATGCTCGTGCTGCGCCGTGTCTTCGCGCCGCTGGCGGAGCTGACCGAGCTCATGCGGCGCGTCGATCCGATGCAGCCCGGTCACCGCGTCGAGGTCGACCGGTCCGTCGCCGAGGTCGCCCATCTGGAAGGCGCGTTCAACGACATGCTCGACCGCCTCGAGCACGAGCGACAGACGAGCGGGCGCCGTGCGCTCGACGCGCAGGAACGCGAGCGCCGGCGCCTCGGCCGCGAGCTGCACGACGAGCTCGGCCAGACCCTTACCGGCATCGTGCTGTTGCTGGAGGGACTCGCCCGCGAGAGCGCGCAGCAGACGCAACCCGCGGTCGTGCAGCTGCAGGAGGCCGGCCGAGCCGCGGTCGAGAAGACCCGCGACATCGCCCGCGGCCTGCGCCCGCAGGCACTCGACGAGTTCGGGCTGCGCTCGGCCCTGACGACGCTCGCCGCCGGATTCGCCGAGCGCACGGACGTGCGCGTGCGCCACGACCTGCGCGCCGACCTGCCGCCCCTGGCGCCAGAGCACGACCTCGCGATCTACCGCACGGCGCAGGAGAGCCTGACCAACGTGGCCCGCCACGCCGATGCCGGCGCGGTCGTCATCTCGCTGCTGGCGCACGACGGTGGCGTGATGCTGTCGGTCCAGGACGACGGCGTCGGCGTCAGCCCCGGAGCGCTGCATGACGCCGGCGGCGTCGGTGGGATGCGCGAGCGCGCCATGCTCGTCGGAGGACAGCTCACGATCGGCCGCGGCGACCTCGGCGGAACCGAGGTTCGTCTGTTCGTCCCCACGGCCTCCCCGCCATGACCACGCCGCTGACGACGAACATCCTCATCGCCGACGACCACCCGCTGATCCGCAGCGGCATCCGCAGCGTCCTCGACGCCGCGCCGGACCTGCGCGTCGTCGCCGAGGCCTCCGACGGCATCGACGCCGTCGAGCAGGGGCTGCGCGAGGAGGTCCACCTGGCGATCCTCGACGTGGCGATGCCGTTGCGCACCGGCCTGCAGGCCGCCCGCGAGCTGACCCGGCGCCGGCCTGGCCTGCGCGTCCTCATGCTCTCGATGCACGACGTCGAGGACTACTTCTTCCAGGCGCTCAAGGCCGGCGCCTCGGGGTACGTCCTCAAGACCGTCGCCGATCGCGACCTCGTCGAGGCCTGCCGCGCGGTGATGCGCGGAGAGCCGTTCCTGTCGCCCCCGACCGTGCGGGCGCTCATGCGGGCCTATCTCGACGATCCGGCGGCCCTCGCGCAGCATGGGCTCACGCCACGCGAGCTCGAGGTCGTCAAGCTCGTCGCCGAGGCACACACCAACGAGCAGATCGCGCAGCTGCTCGTGATCAGCCCCCGCACGGTCGAGCGCCACCGCGAGAACATCCTCGGCAAGCTCGGGATGCGCGACCGCGTCGAGCTCACGCGCTGGGCGATCCGCCACGGCCTGGTCGACCCGTGACCGGGGCCGGGTGGGCGTTCATCCGCCGCTATGGTGGCCGCGATGCGCCGGTCTCGCACCACGAAGATCCTCGATCCGTAGTGGATCGATGAGCTCCCCGTCCTCCATCACCGACAACGAGGAGCGATCCCGGCTGGAGCTGCGGGTCGACGGCGAGCTGGCCGGCTGGCTGGACTATCGCCCGGCCGGCCCGAGCACGATCATCGCGCACACGGAGGTGACGAACGGACACGAAGGCCGAGGTCTCGGCGGCGTGCTGGTGAGGCGCGCGCTCGAGGAGGCTCGCGCCGCCGGCAAGACGGTGATCGCGACATGCCCGTTCGCCCTTGCCTACATCGATCGGCACCCGGAGCTCGACGAGTTCCTGGTGCCGTCCGCCCGGCGCCGCCGCTCGCCTGACTGAGCAAGGCGCGTGACGGCTCGTGGGTGACGCCCACGGACGTTCATCCTCTGGCTGAACCTGCTCGGGGCGTTCGTCTTCGGGCTCGGCGGCGGGCTCGCCGCGGTCGTCGGGCGGGCGGAAATGGGGTCACGACCGCATGGGCGCGTGCGGTCGGCTCGGCGATGGTGTCCGGGACGCCGCGCAGCCCTGCGCGGCGCCGGTCATTTCATCTACCGAAGGAGCGGTCGTGTCAGCTGCCGATGGGTTGCGGTCGATCACACGCGAGGGATACGCGCGCCTGCAGGCTCAGCTCGACGAGCTCGTGACGGCGCGGCGCTCCGAGCTGGCGAGCCGGCTGCGCGATGCGCGCGACGGTGGCGGTGGGCCCGACGCCAACTCCGATCACGCGGAGGCGCTGGAGGCGCACGCGCTGCTCGAGCGCCGGATCGCCGGGCTGCGACAGACGCTCGCGCTCGTGAAGGTCATCGTCCCCGACGCCGACGGCACAGCCGGCATCGGCGCGTACGTGCGCCTGCGCATGCCGAGCGGTGCTGCGCTGCGCCTCCAGCTCGTCGGCACCGCCGAGGCCGATCCGGGCCAGGGCCGGATCTCGATCGGGTCACCGGTCGGACAGGCGATCCTCGGACGGCGCCACGGGGACGTCGTCGATGTCCAGGCGCCCGGCGGCACGCATCGCGTCGAGATCCTCGAGATCGAGTCCGCCGGCGCGCTGGCCGCCTGATCCATGGATTGGACGATCCGAAGGAGCTGGGCGTTCATCTGCTGCGCCGGGCGGGCCCTGACGAGGATCTGATCGGTGAGGTCGCGAGCGTCATGGAGTACCAGGACGCCAGCGAGCAGGCGGCCGGCTCGTGGAAAGCGTCTCGCGCGGCCCGATCACGGCGAGATCCGCCGCCTGGTGACCAGGACGAGGCCGCGGCGGAGGCGATCCTGCGCCGACG
>JAUXSD010000278.1 GCA_030681525.1 Solirubrobacteraceae bacterium | reverse complement strand
GAACTACGAGAAGCCCGAGGACTTCAAGGGCATCGACGTGCTGCGGGCGATCCGCAGCTTCGACCCGTGCATGCCGTGCACGACGCACATGCACACCGACGATCGGACGATCACCCGCGAGATCATCAGCTGCGCGTGCGGGGCTGACGGTCCGCATGAGCACTAGAGCGAGCTAGCCGGTGCGGATATTGGTCTGTGGCGTGGGGTATCGCTACCTGCGCGACAACGCGGTTGGGGTCTGGATCACCGACACCCTGGCGCCACAGGCCACCAACGGCATCGAGTTCGAGGACCTCGGCTACCACCCGGTCGGGTTCACGCAGAACCTCGAGGAACGACCGACCTACGACCGCATCGTGTTCGTCGGGGCTGTGGACCGCGGGCGCCCGCCGGCCACGATCACGGCCTACAAGTACGACCACGTGCTGCCGGACGTCACCGAGGTGCAGGAGCGCGTCGGCGACTCGGTCACGGGATCGATCTCGCTGGACAACCTCGTGATCGTGGCCGAGGCGTTCAAGGCGCTGCCCGAAGATGTCTGGATCGTCGAGGTCGAGCCGGCCGACGAGACATGGGGTGACGGCTTCAGCCCCGAGATCGAGGCTAAACTGCCGGAGATCATGGAGACGGTATGGAGTTTGACGCGGCTGTAGCCCAGCTGGCGACGCTCGTCGAGACGCTCGAGCGGGAGGGTGACGACCGTGCGTTGCTGCTGCTCGGGCTGATGGACGACATCCATCGCCCGGCGCTGGAGCTCATCGTCGAGGGACAGCCCGATCATCCGGTCGCGCTCGCGCTGCTGTCGATGTACGGCCTCGCCCCGATCGACGAGCGCATCGAGGCCGAGGAGGCGCTCGACGAGATCCGACCGTACATCGAGGGCCACGGCGGCGAGCTCGAGCTCGTCGACGTGCAGGACGGCGTCATCAGCGTCCGGATGAGCGGCGCGTGCAACGGCTGCGCCGCCTCGGCGATGACGCTGCGGCGCGGCATCGAGGGCAAGCTGCGCGAGCGCCTGGACTGGTTCAAGGAGGTCGTGGCGCTCGAGCCGGAGGGCGGCGCGGCCGAGCCGCACGAGGCCCCGGCGTCGCTGCCGCTGCTGCATATCGAACCGCTCTCCCAGCAGGGCGCGACGAACGGCGCCACGACGACCGAGCTGCTGCAGATCGAGAAGCTGCGCCGTCCCGTCTTCGTCGAGGTCGGCACCTTCGACGACCTCGCCGAGGGCACGCTGAAGGCCGTCGACGTCGACGGGCGCTCGGTGCTCATCCACAAGCTCGACGGCGAGCCGTACGCGTTCGTGAACGTCTGCCCCAACGCGGGCGCTCGTCTGCCGCTCGACGGGGCGAAGCTGAGCGGCTCGGTCATCGTGTGCCCGTGGCACAACTGCGCCTACGACGCGCGCTCGGGCAAGCGGGTCGACGACGAGCCGGGGCCGGCGCTCGCGGTCCTGCCGATCGCCGTCATCGACGGCACCCTCCAGGTCGCAGCCAACGTGGCGTGAGCACCGCGGTCCCGTCCGAGCCGGTCGAGGCTCCGTCCCAGCGCATCCTCGTCGCGGGCGTGGGCAACGTCCTGCGCGGCGACGACGGCTTCGGTCCGGCCGTCACCGAGCTGCTGGGCGGGCTGCCCGACGGGGCCGAGGTCATCGAGACCGGAACCGGCGGCATCGCCCTGCTGCAGGAGCTCATGGTGGGCTGCTCGGGTCTCATCCTCATCGACGCGGTCGACCGCGGGGCGGAGCCCGGCACGGTGTTCTACATCGAGCCCGAGGTGAAGATGGCCGTGCACGTTCCCGACGTCCATCTCGCCAACCCCGAGCGGGTGCTCTCGATGGCCAAGACGATGGGCGTGCTGCCCGAGCGGTGCGTGATCATCGGCTGCCAGCCGGAGGACACGGAGGAGCTCTGCCAGGGGCTCTCGCCCTGCGTCGAGCGGGCGCTGGCCATCGCTGTGCGAAAGATCGAGGAGACCGTCAATGCATGGCTTTAACTCCATCGGGCAGCTCAACGACGCCCTGACGAATCAGCGCTACCTGATGGACGAAGGGCTGGCCACGGTGGTGTATCTCGCCATCCGCCTCGGCAAGCCGCTGCTGCTGGAGGGCGAGCCCGGCGTCGGCAAGACCGAGCTGGCGAAGGCGCTGGCCAGCGCGCAGGGCGTGCCGCTGATCCGGCTGCAGTGCTACGAGGGCATCGACGTGCACCAGGCGCTGTACGACTGGGACTATCCGCGTCAGCTCCTGCAGCTGCGGGCCGGCGGCAACACGCCGCTGTATTCGGAGGAGTTCCTGCTTCGCCGGCCGTTGCTGGAGGCGCTGGCACAGCCCAATGCGGTGCTGCTGATCGACGAGCTCGACCGCGCCGACGACGAGTTCGAGGCGTTCCTGCTCGAGTTCCTGTCGGACTTCCAGGTCACGATCCCCGAGGTGGGGGTCGTGCGCGCCCAGCAGCCGCCGATCGTCATCATCACGTCCAACCGCACGCGCGATCTGCACGAGGCGCTCAAGCGCCGCTGCCTGTATCACTGGATCGACCACCCCGACCTGCAGCGCGAGGTGGCGATCGCGCGTGCCCGGCTGCCGCACGTCGGGCAGAGCCTCGTCGACCAGATCTGCTCGTTCGTGCAGGATCTGCGGTGGCTGGATCTGTACCGCTCGCCCGGCGTCGGCGAGACCCTCGACTGGGTGCAGGCGTTTCACGAGCTCGGCCACCATCAGCTCGATGCGCGCACCGCCAGCAGCACGCTGGGGACCCTGCTGAAGGAGCGCGACGACCTCGAGCGCATCCGCGCGGGCGACCTCGACGGCGCCGTGGCCCGCTCGATGCAGCGCGCGCAGGAGTTTCGCCAGCAGAACTACTACCGATGAGACACGGCACGCAACAGAGCACGCCCGACCAGGCCGTGATGATGGCCGCGGTGAAGTTCGGGCGCGCGCTGCGCGAGTTCGGCCTGTCGGCGAGCGTCGACGCCGAGCACACGTTCATCCGCGGCCTTGCCGAGATCGACGTCCGCGAGCGCACCCAGATGTACTGGACCGGTCACTCGGCGTTCGTGCACTCACCCGACGAGCAGCCGGTCTTCGACGCCGTCTTCGAGCGCTTCTGGGAGGGCCGCTCGCTCATCCTCGAGGAGGGCGGCTCCGAGCACGGCGAGAGCGACGCCCGCATGCAGGGCTCTCACCACGGTGGCGAGGCCCTGCCCCAGTTCGGCGGCGAGGCGAACACGAAGACCGCGCTCGACGGCGACCGCACCCGCGGCGACAAGGACATCCCGTCCGCGGAGAGCGAGGACGGCGCGAGCAACCAGGAGCGCGGAATCCTCGCCGCCTGGAGCGACCAGGAGATCCTCAGCCAGCGAGAGAACCTCGAGTACCAGGACAACGAGCTGGCGGCCCTGCGCTACCTCGCCCAGGAGATCAAGCGCCAGGCTCCGTCGCGCCGCTCGCGCCGCGCCCACTCCTCCCCCGCGGGCCACCGCTTCGACGTCCGGGGCACCGTCCGCTCCTCGCTGGAGACCGACGGCGAGCCGTTCCGGCTCGGCTTCAGCGCGCCGACCCTCCGACCGCGACGGCTGCTGTTTCTGTGCGACGTCTCAGGATCGATGGAGCGCTACTCGCGCGTCCTGCTGGCCACGCTGAAGGCCGCGATCGGCGCCGCGCGGCGGGCGGAGGCCTTCGTGTTCGCCACGCGCCTCACGCGCCTGACGAAGTCGCTCGACGGACGCGACCTCGAGCAGGCGCTCGACAAGGCGCGCGCGTCGATCCCGGACTGGTCCGGCGGGACGCGGATCGGGTACGCGCTCTCGGAGTTCAACTCCACGTTCGGCCGCCGCGGGTTCGCGCGCGGCGCGATCGTGATCGTCGTCAGCGACGGCTGGGACCGCGGCGACCCGAAGATCCTCGAGGCCGAGGTGCGCCGGATCCAGCTGCAGGCGCGGCGGCTCGTCTGGATCAACCCGCGGCCGATGAGCGTCGACCAGCAGCCGCTGGCGATCGGCATGCGCGCCGCCATGCCGTACATCGACGATTTCGTGCCCGGCCACGATCCGCGGGCCATCGCGGGACTCGCCCAGCTCATCGGCGGCCTGGCCAACGACCGCCCGGCGCGCAAGATCGTATCGCCGACGCCGTTTACCACGGGCTAGCGCCCACCGCTCAACGCCGCCGGAAACGGCGGTTTTGCAGGGTAAACGCCGTATCGCCAGCGCAGGGGCGGTGAAGACCCGCTGTAGGTGTACAACACACACACTGTTGTGTTACCCTCCGCCGATGAGCAACCTATTGCTGGCGGATCCCCTACTCGCATCGGTACGTGGCTGGTGGACCGGGATCATCATCGGCGTCACCATCGTGGCGGTCGTCGTCTTTCTCGTGATGACGATCATCACCCAGGCTCACAAGATCGCTGGTCAGGCTGAGGCGGGATCGCGCGGCATGTTGGATGCATACGCCAACACCATGGCCGTCTGGGAACTGCGCGACGTCAACCGCTCGACCTCGAACATCTGGCGGGCGGCCGAGGACGCAAGGAAACTACTGGAGGACAAATCATGACGCCGGACGAGGCGACGCTCTGGAAGGCCGTGCTGGTCACGGGCGTGATCATCGTCGTGGCGGTCATCGGCCTGCTGACCTTGCTGCTGGGGGTCGTGCGGCGAATCGATCGCAACGTGGTCCAGCTGTGGACCGATACCAAGCTCCTGGCGACCAATACCACGGGGCTCTACCAGGTCGCAGGCCTCGGTTCGATCGTGCGCGCGCTGCGCGAGGAGCTCCTGCGCCTGGAGAAACTGCTCAGGGGAGGAAACAGATGAGCACCGGACTGCTGTACTTCTTCAGCGTGCTGGTCGTCGTCGCGCTCGTGGGGGCGCTCGGGATCTACCTGCTCGCCGTCGCGCAGGGCCTGAAGTCGATCGTGGCGACGCTGGCCGAGGTGACCTGGGGCGCGCGTGCCGTGGAGCGCCAGTTGCGGGCGGTTCCCGCGAACCTGCGCATGGTCAACGCCGGCCTGACCGACGCGGCCGGGGTTCTTCCGGGCCTGTCGGACACCGTCGACAGCCGGACCGGAAGGCGGACCGCATGACGTGGTGGTGGCTTGCCGATGCGGTCCTGATCCTCGTCGTCCTGCCGGTGGTGGTGGCGATCCTGGTTCAGGTCGTCATCCCGATCGTGCAGATCAAGCGCTACGCCGACCACATCATCGACTCCGGCGGGCTGTTCGGGCCGCACCTCGACGAGATCACGGGCGAGCTGCTCAAGACGAGGGACCTGGTCAAGGTGGCCGGTCCCGAGATCGTCCGCTTCTCCCGCGCCGTCGACAATCTCTAGAGGAGGGCCGGAATGGAAACCCCCCAAGTCATCATGCTCATCGCCATCATCCTGGCGATCGTCGTCGTCGCGACGTTCCTCATCGTCGTCGTCACGCTGCTCGGCCAGATCTGGTCGCGCATCAACACGATCCTCGGCGTCGTCGGCGGGGTCGTCGATAAGACCGAGCCGCTGGGCTCGGTGATCGGCGAGATCAAGGCCGATCTCGCCGGCGGCGAGGCGGCTATCGTGGATGCCGTCGAGCGCCTCAAGGTGCGCAAGGGATATTCCGAGCCGCCGTCGGCGTTCGACGAGGATCGCGACCGCGAGCCGGCAGGGATCGGGACGAGCGCGGAGGTGGCTCCGCCGCCGTCCGCGTTCAGAAACTACTGAGAGCGGCGACGCTCACCGGCCGGGCGGGCCGGTGTTCCCCGCCCACGCATCTTCCACAGAAGGGTCACGTCATGTGTCTTGCGATACCCGGACAGATCGTCGAATGGGTCGACGAGGAGCTGAACATCGCCAAGGCGCAGGTCGCCAACGTCCGGCGCAACGTCAACGTCGGCCTGCTCGCCGAGACGGAGGACAGCGTCAACATCGGCGACTGGGTCCTGATCCACGTCGGATTCGCGATGTCGAAGATCGACGAGGAGGAGGCCCGTTCCACGCGGGAATTCCTCGAGCAGCTCGGCGACCCGTACCGCGACGAGCTCGCTGAGCTCGAGCGCAGCTTCATCGAATAGGCGTCATCGGCAACGCGGCCCGTGACGTGGTCACGGGCCGCGAAGCCGGCCTGACGCCAAGGCCGGCGCCAGGCGGTGGAGGAGAGGTTCCACCGCGTAGATGTATGACGCAAACACTTAGCGGCGTCAAGCCCCGGATTCGGTGTTTGCGGGCGGCGGCGCGGGCGGTTTCCCCCGGTCGGGGGTCGGGTACAGACGCTCTGTGTCGCACACACCTACGTGGAGCGCGGCGCAACGGCGTGCCCGCGGACGTGCTCGACCTTCCGCACGCCATCGACCAACCACCGAGGAGGCACGAATGAGCCCGCCCGAGGAGCCCATGATGAAGCCCGAGTCCGATCCGCCGCCCATCCGGAAGATCCGCACGGAGGAGCCGCAGGCGCCGTTCGGCCAGGACGAGCCGAACCCCAACGTCGTCAGCGACGCCACGGCCGAGGACCAGGGTCTGGAGGGCGCCGACGATCCCCCCGCCGGGGGCGCCGGCGATGCCGGCGATCCCGGCGTCGGCGGCTACGCCGGTCGCGATCCGAAGGACGAGATGCCGCGCGTGCCGAGCGCGCCGGAGACGCAGGAGGACCCGCACGGCCACGGCGGAGCGCCGAAGACCGACCACGAGCCGCCGGCCTCCACCGACCGCGTCTGACGCGGTCTCGTCCGCGCCGGAGTCTCGCCGGCCGCCGGTCATAGGGGTCGATCTGGACAGGTAGGGGTCGTCGTCATATAGTCGACTCACCATGGCTGAGCGGCCGGCGGCTTCATGAGCGACCCACGGAAGGGCGGCCGCAGCGCGGTGCGACGCTTCGCGCTGCCGCTCGCCCTGCTCGTGTTCGGCCTGCCGGCGGGGCTCCTGGTGGTCATGGCGGTCGGCAAGCCACCACCCGACAAGGATCCGTTCATCCCGGTCGACGCGCTCGCCGCGGGCCGGGAGCGCACCGCGCAGCCGCGCTGGGAGCCGGTATCGACGATCACCGGCACCGGCTCGACCGACGCCTCGTTTCGGATCGCCGCGGGGGCGTCGCAGTGGAAGGCCAGCATGGCCTGCGACGGCGGGCGCATGCACGTGACGGACGCAGCGGCGGCGGACTCGGGCGAGATGCTCGCCGACACCGCGTGCCCGCACAGCGGCGTGGAGACGCGCACCGACACCGGCCCGCACCGGTTGCACGTCAGCGCCACGGGATCCTGGCGCATCGTCGTCGAGCAGCAGGTCAGCACGGCGCTCATGCGAGCGCCGCTGCCGGGCATGACCCCGGCGACGCGCATCGCGCACGGTGAGATGCGGACGATCCAGCGCCGGACGGAGGGCTCGGTGGACCTCTACCGGCTGCCGAGCGGGCGCCTGGCGTTGCGCTTCGAGAACTTCTACACGACCGGCAGCCCCGGCCTCGAGGTGTGGCTCAGCCAGGCGGCCAACCCGCGGTCCACGCTGGCCGCGCGTGACGCGTCTCATGTCAACGCCGGCCAGCTGCGGTCGACGCTCGGGACCTACAACCAGCTTCTGCCCCGGGAGGCGACGGTGGACGAGATACGCAGCATCGTGATCTGGTGTCCGACCGTGACGATCGCCTTCGGCGCGGCGAACCTGCGACCGGCCTGATCGATGGCGACCGCCGTAGAGACGTCCCCGGCCGAGACGCCCCCCGCGGAGCCGCCACCTTCGGCCGGCTGGTCGCCCGACCGCCGGTTCCTCGGCCTGGCCATCGTCGTCGACGTCGTCGCGATGACGCTCGCCTACATCGCGGTGACCGTCCCCATCGCCGGCCCGCAGCTGACCGACAGCGAGGCGCACCGCTACTGGCTGGTGGCGCTGTGCTCGGCCCTGATCGTCGCCGTCGGCGTGACGTACGTGATCGTGCGCACCCTGCGGCTGCGCCGCCTGCACCCCGATGAGCTCCAGGCGCCGGCGAAGGCGACGGTCGCGGAGCGCGAGCGGCGGTTGTTCCCGCGCACGCTGCGCCTCGAGATCACGTCGCGGCGCACGAAGCGGATCGCCTGCGCGATCTCGCTGGCGGCGGTGCCGGTGGCGTGGGCCGTCGGCGCGCCGTGGTGGCTGGCCTGGCTCGCGATCCTGGCGCCGTGGATCGCGCCGGTCACGCTCGAGGTGCGCTGGAAGTACGCCACGTACGGCGTGTTCGCGATCTTCGCGCTCATGGGGCTGCTGCAGATGCTGCACATGGTCGAGCACTCGGTGCAGGTCGGGCAGCTCGTGGCCACCACCGGCGACCTCAGCATGTCGCACGGTCTCTTCGGCCAGCTCGACTTCGAAGCGGTGCACTTCGTGACCGACACCATCCTGTGGATCGGTCTCGGGCTGCTCATCCTCGTCATGCGCGGCCGCAACGCGTGGCTGTGGGTGGCCTTCATCGCCGCGAGCCTGCACGAGGTCGAGCATCTGTACCTGTTCTGGATGCACATCTTCGACAACAACATGTACCTGTCGGGCGGCTTCAACGGGATCATGGGAGACGAGGGCATGATCGGCTCGCCCCTCGATCGCCCGTACCTGCACTACACGTACAACCTCATCGTGTTCGTGCCGATGCTGATCGCGATCTGGGACGAGGCCCGTCACATGGACCGGCTGCACCCGACCGGCCCGGGGGATGCCGCGTAGGATGAGCGAGCCGGACCCCGGGGAACCGATGCAGACCGACCTTGACCACGATGGCGTCGTCGCCGCGCTGCAAGGCCGCCTCGGCGACTACTGGACCGTCACCGTGCGCTCGGCGCGACCGGGCGCCCCGCTCATCGCGATGTTCAGCGGAGCGCTGCAGAAGGCCGAGCCGAAGGACGACGCGGCGCCCGGCGAGACGGACTACGTCTGGTACGTCGGGACCGACAGCCGGACGTTCGGCGCGTTCGCGATCCCGCAGGAGGGATTCGGGACGGCGCACTGGGAGGCGACGCCGAAGGGGCCGTGCCTGATGGCCCGCTGCTCCGACGTCCTCATCGCGCTGTTCCCGCGCTCCGTCGAGGAATGAGGCCGGGCCCGGCGCGGCTGCCCGTGGACGTAGGTGTCGGCCACAGCTAGGCTCGTGGCATGAACACGCGCGTTCTGTCTGTGTTGCTGGCCCTGCTGCTGGTGTTCGGCGGGTGCGGCGACTCCGATGACGAGCCGGCGCGCCCGCCCGCGGCCGATGCCGAACCGACCGCCGGGACGTGGAAGCCCTGGGTGCTCGAGTCGGCGTCGGAGATCGCCGTCCCGCCGCCGCCGCGCGCGGGTTCGGCGGCGGCCCGGGCCGACGTGCGCGGGCTCGCTGCGGCGGTCGAGGGACGCACCGCAGAGCAGGAGAAGCAGGTCCGCGCACAGCACGTGCAGACCGTCGTCGAGCCATGGCTCGGCCGCGCGATGGCGCTGGTGTCGCAGCGCGAGAAGAACCCGCCGGCCGCCTCTCGCTCCTACGGCCTCGTGTCGGTGGCGATGCACGATGCCGCGCTGTCGGCCTACCACTGGATGTATGAGTACAACCGCAAGGCGCCCGAGCGCGATCCGCTCGTCACGCCCGGCAGCGACCCCTCCTACCCGTCGGCCGGCGCGGCGATCGCGGGCGCGGCCTCGCGCGTGCTCTCCTATCTGTACCCCGAGGTGCCGCAGGCGCGCTTCGACGAGGACGCCGACGATGCCGCGCAGCTGCGTGTCGTCGCCGGCACGACCTACCCGAGCGATGCGAAGGCGGGGCTCGAGCTCGGCCGCGCGGTCGGCGAGCGCGTGGTCGCACGCGCCAAGCGCGACGGCTCGACGCGCGAGTGGGACGGCAAGCGCCCGCGTGGCCGTGGGTACTGGGAGCCGCCGCCGGGGTCGCTGGCGCGTCCCGTCGAGCCGCTCGCGGGTACGTGGGACACCTGGCTGCTGCGCAACGGCCGCCAGCTGCGGCCGGGTCCGCCGCCCGCGTACGACTCGGCGAAGTTCCGCGCCGAGGCCGAGGAGGTCGTCCGCATGAAGGCCGAGCTCACACCCGAGCAGGAGCGGATCGCGAAGTTCTGGGCCGGGGGCCAGGGGACCCCGCTGCCGCCTGGCGTCTGGAATCAGGTCATGTTCTCCTACGTGCGTGACGAGCGCCTGAGCATCCCGCTGCAGACGCGCGTGTTCGCGTTGCTCAACACGGCGATGCACGACGCCGGCGTGGCGTCGTGGGACGCGAAGTTCGCCTACTGGAACCTGCGCCCGGAGAACGTCATGGACGACCTCGGCATCGCGAAGAACTGGAAGCCGCTGCTGGACACGCCTTTTTTTCCGGCCTACGTCTCGGGTCACGCGACGTACTCGGGTGCCGCCGGTGAGGTGCTGGCATACCTGTTCCCGTCCGACGCCAAGCTGTGGCGCGCCAAGGCGGCGGAGGCCGGCATCTCGCGCCTGTACGGCGGGATCCACTACCGCGCCGACAACGTCGTCGGCCAGCGGATGGGGCGCGCGATCGGCCGGCTGGCCATGCGGCACGCCGAGCAGGACGGCGCCGAGCGATGAACGTTCGCTCGCCGGGACGCCGGCGCCTGGCGCCGGCGTGCGTCGCCGCGCTGGCCGCCGCGCTGGCCGGCGCCGGCTGCGGGGACGGCGACGAGCCGTCGGCCGCCGCGAAGGACCCGTTCCGGGCGGTCCCGCAGGGCACCGTCGTGGCACCCGCCGACAAGGCCGCGCCGCGCTGGGAGCCCGTCACGACCTTCAGCGGGACGGGCGCGGCGACCCGCACCGTGAACATCGCGAAGACCGCCATCCAGTGGCGCGTGCGCTGGCGCTGCGAGCCGGGGACGTTCTCCGTCGCCATCAGCCCGGCGCCGCGCAGCGGCTCGGCGCGGGCGGACGGCGACTGCCCCGGGCGCGGCGAGCATTCGTGGGTGTCCAACGGCCGGCGCGAGCTGCGCGTGCAGGCCACCGGCGCGTGGCGCGTCGAGGTCGAGCAGGAGGTCGACACGGCGCTGCGCGAGCCGCCGCTGGCGGCGATGCGGTCGCCCGCGGCAGAGGTGCTCGCGCGCGGGGACTTCTACAAGGTCGAGCGCGAGAGCCGCGGGCGCGCGATCCTCTACCGGTTGGCGAACGGGCGGCTCGCGCTGCGGATGGAGGGCTTCAAGACGGAGGCGAACATCGACCTGTTCGTCTGGCTCAGCGAGGCGCGGCGCCCGCGCACGACGCGGGCCGCCTTCGAGGCGCGTCACGTCGAGTTCGCCGCCCTGAAGTCGACGCTGGGAGATCAGAACTACCTGCTCCCGCGCACCGCGCGCGCGTCGCGGATCCGTTCGATCGTGATCTGGTGCGAGCCGGTCCGGATCGTGTACGCCGCCGCGACGCTCACCCGCTGAGCGGCGCCGTGCGCCGCTCGGGGGTCCGGCGGGGGCGGCCGTAGCGTGGCGCCCGCGGTGTCGGTGCTCGACCTCTCGCCCGTGGCGGCGGGCCGCTCCGCCGCCCACGCGCTCGCCGGTACCGTGGCGCTCGCGCGCCGGGCCGAGGCGCTGGGCTGCAGGCGCTTCTGGGTCGCCGAGCACCACGACAGCCCGTCGATCGCGTCGACGGCGCCCGAGACGCTCATCGCGCACCTCGCGGCCCGGACCCGCCGCATCCGCGTCGGCGCCGGCGGCGTGATGCTGCCCAACCACGCCCCGCTGGCCGTGGCCGAGCGCTTCGGGATGCTCGAGGCGCTGCATCCCGGCCGCATCGATCTCGGGCTCGGCCGCGACTCCGGGACCAACGCGCGCGTCGGGCCGCTGCTGCGCCGCGCCGACCCCGAGCGGTTCGCGGAGCACCTCGCCGAGCTGCGCGCGTACCTCGGATCCGGCCACGGGGGCATCCGGGCGGTCGCCGGGGAGCACGCCGTCCCGCAGCTGTGGATGCTCGGGTCGTCGGAGGCCGGGGCCCGGACGGCGGCCGAGCTCGGCCTGCCGTTCGTCTTCGCGACGCACTTTCACCCGCACCTCACGGAGCCCGCGCTCGCGCTGTACCGCGAGCGCTTCGTGGCGTCGGACCTCGCCGGCGAGCCGCGGGTGATCGTGTGCGCCGGCGTGGTGATCGCACAGACCGATGAGGAGGCTGCCCGTCTGGCGCTACCCGGTGGCGTGGCGACGCTCTGGCGCCGTCAGGGGCGGCCGGCGGCGCTGCCGTCGCCGTCGCTGGCGCACGCCACCGTCCAGCGCCTGAGCGGCGCGGAGCTCGCCGTCGTGCGGGACGCGATCGGCCGCCTGTTCGTGGGTGGCCCGGCCACGGTGGTCGCCGGGCTGTCGCGGCTGGTCGAGCGCTCCGGCGCCGACGAGCTGATGATCACCTCGCCGGTGGCCGACCCCGATGCGCGGATCCGCGGCCTCGAGCACATCGCCGCCGCGTTCGGGCTCGCGCGGCAGGGGCGCGCCTGACCGGCGGGGCTCCCTATGCTGATGAGCATGAGCCTGCACCACGACGACGATCTCGATCCGATCGCACGCGTCGACTCCGCCCCGGCGCCGACGTGTGACCACACGACGGGCTGCATCACGTGCGGCGACGTCGCGATCCCGCTCACCGTCCTGCGCCTCGACGAGGGCCGCGGCCTGGCGCTCTGCGCCGACGACGACGGCAACTCCGAGACGGTCGAGACCGACCTCGTGGCCCCGGTGGCGCAGGGCGACCGGCTGCTGGTGCACGCCGGCACGGCGATCGCCCGGCTGACGTAGGATCTCGCCGACCCATGGCCGCCGACCTCTCGACCTGTGACCGCTGCGGGCGCCCGGTGCCCCCGTCCAACCGGCCGGAGTTCGCCGATTGGCAGGTCGTCAAGGACGACGCCCGGAAGGTCTTGGGAATGCGCTGCCCGCAGTGCCAGGCCGCCGTGGCGGACGGCGGCGATTCGCGCTAAATTGGCGGGTAGACGCGCACGATCGAAAAGGAGCTTTCTATGGGTCTGTTCAGCAAGCCGGGCAAGCACCTCAAGTCGGAGCCGAGCTGGCCCAAGCCGACCGCCGGCGGCGATGAGCGCTTCCCGGGTCTTGCCGGCTACACCGGTGTCGGCCTCAAGAAGAACGCCATGCCCGAGAACCGCTTCAAGTACGTCCGCCCCGACGGCAGGACCGACGACTGAGACCGGGCCGCGGGATGCAGGGCCCACTAGCGCGTGGGCCGGTGACGAAGGACGTAGCCCTCCAGCGCGGCGATCAGGCCCCCGACGAGCAGGCTGAACAGGCCCGCGACGAGGATGAGGCCCCAGACCTGGTCTGACAGGTAGCTGCGCTGGGCGGTCGCGATGAGGCCGCCGATCCCGTCGACCTGGGTGAGGAACTCGACGAGCAGCGTGACGACGAGCGCGATCGGCCCGCCGACGCGCACGCCGAGGAAGATCCCCGGCAGCAGCGCCGGGAACGTGATCTTCCGGACGCGCTGCAGCCTGGTCAGGTGCAGCGACCGCGCGGTCTCGATGAGCACCGGGTCCAGCCGGCGCAGGGCCGCCCGGCTGTTGAACAGGATCGGCCAGATCGCGGCGGAGCTGACGACCGCGACCTTCATCTGCTCGTTGTAGCCGATCAGCAGCGTGGCGATCGGGATGATCGCGGCGGGCGGCATGGCGCGCGCGAACTCGAGCGCCGGGTTCAGCGCGCGGTCGATCGTCCGTACCCCGCCGGCGAGCAGCCCGAGCAGGGTGCCGAGCACGATCGCCACGCCGAGCGCGAGGCAGAACGTCGTGATGGTGGCGCCGGCGGCGGGCAGCAGCGTGCCGGCCGTCCAGAGGTCGCCCAGCGCTGCCGGCCAGGTCGACGGCCGCGGGAAGTACGGCGACCGCTCCGCGCCGGTCAGCTCCCACGCGCCGAGCAGGAGGGCGAGCGGCGCCAGCCCGCGGACCGGCGGGATCAAGATGGAGGCTGTGGCGGCGCGGTCGCGCCGGTGGCGTGGCCGCAAGCGGCGCCGGCCGGCGGGTGTCGCCGCGTTGACGGCCATCAGGTCGCGCTCCTCTGGCGGGCCCCGGCCAGCACGGGAAGCGCGCGCGCGACCAGCAGGCCGAAGGCGGCGTTGAGGGCCACCCCCAGCCCGCCGATCGCCATGACGTACGTGAACATCTCGTCCGGGCGCAGGGCCTGCTGGGCGGCGACGATCGCGTTGCCCAGGCCGCTCGGGTTCCCCGCGACCTCGGCGACGATCGCGAGCACGAGCGCGAACGACAGCGCGAGCCGCAGCCCGACGATCGTCAGCGGCAGCGCGGCGGGCAAAATGATCTTGCGGACGGTCTCCAGGCGCGACAGGCCCAGCATGCGCGCGACCTGGAGCAGCTCGGGGCGCACGGTCCGCGCGCCGTCGATCGTGTTGATCATGACCGGCCAGGCGGCCGCGTACACGATGATGGTCAGCTCCATCCGCACCGAGAAGCCGAAGATGAGCAGCGCCACCGGGACGAGGCAGATCGGCGGCATCGCGCGGATCGCCTCGAAGCTCGCCATCGACCAGCGCCACGCCGGGGTCGACAGGCCGAGCAGCAGGCCGAGGGCGATCCCGATCGTGCCGGCCGCGAGCCAGCCGAGGAGCACGACGCGCAGCGTGTGGCCGGCCGTCTCGGCCAGCTCCCCGCTGGCCGTCAGCCGCCCGGCCGCCTGCGCCACCTCGGAGGGCGCGGGCATGTACTCGTAGTCGAGCAGGCCCGCGGCGACCAGCGCCTGCCACAGCCCGAGCAGCCCGACCATCGTCAGCAGCCCCAGCCAGTTGAGGCTCGCGAGCCTACGCATCGCCGACGATCGCCTCGTAGACGGTCCGGCGCAGCGCCAGGAACTCCGGCAGCTCCTTCGTGGCGAGCTGGTCGCGGGGCCGGGGAAGGTCGACGGGGATGCTCCGCGCGATCGTGGCGGGACCGCCCTCCAGGATCAGGATGCGGTCGCTGAGGTAGATCGCCTCGTCGATGTCATGGGTGACGAAGACGATCGTCGCCCCCAGATCGCGGTGGACCTGCAGCAGCTCGTCCTGCAGCGTGGCCTTCGTCATCGCATCCAGCGAGCCGAACGGCTCGTCCATGAGCAGCACCGAGGCGCGCATGGCGAGGGAGCGCGCAAGCTGGACGCGTTGCTGCATCCCGCCCGACAGCTCCCACGGATAGTCGCGGCGGCGATCGGCGAGGCCGACCATGTCCAGTGCCTCGGTCACGCGCTGCTCGACCTGCGGGCGCTCGAGGCGACCCTCGAGGCCGAGCGAGACGTTGCGCTCGATCGTGCGCCACGGCAGCAGCGAGGCCGCGTAGTCCTGAAAGAGGAAGATGACGCCCTCGGGCGGGCCGTCGACCGGCACGCCGCTGGCGCGGACGACCGAGTGGGGCGCGGCGTCGCGCAGGCCGCCGAGGACCTTGAGCAGGGTGGTCTTGCCGGTCCCCGAGCGGCCCATGATCGAGACGAGCTCGCGGTCGCGCACGTCGAACGCGACGTCGCGCAGGATGCGGCGCGTCGCGGCGCCGGCGCCGACCTCGACGTCGACGCCGCGCGCCTCGAAGACGGGGCCGTCCGCGCGGCCCGGATCGCCGGGGCGATCCGGGCCGGCCGGGGCGGCGAGCGGGCCGTCGACCGCTGTCGACATCCGCTTCATCGTCAGCTCGCGTCCGCCAGGACGAGCTTCTGCGGGTCGACGTCGCCCTTGAACTGGCCGACCTCGCGCAGCACGCCGACCCACTTGGCCAGGTCGTCGGCTCGGATGCCGAACTCGTAGGTCGGCAGCGGGACGATCTGCGAGACCTTCGGGGGCATGCCGGTGTAGCCCTGGAGGACCTTCCGCGCGGGCTTCGGGTTGGCCTCGATGTAGGCCACCGCCTCTTCGAGCGCGGCGACGTACTTGTCGACCACCTCGGTGTTGTCGCGCGCCCACTCGCCGTTGGCGATCCAGAAGTTGGTCGCCAGCGGCTGCCCGATGGCCGCGAACGGATCGCCGAGCGAGACGGCGCCCTTCTGCTTCATCGTCGTCGCGAACGGCTCGAGCGCCTCGACCGCGTCGATCCGGCCGGCCTTGAGCTGGTCGGGCAGCGTCGGCGACGGCGCCTCGACGCCCTGGATCTTCGCGGGGTCGGTGTTCGCCTGCTTGGCGGAGTACTGCACCGCGGCGTGGATCACGCCGCCCAGCGTCGGCGTGCCGACCTTCTTGCCCTCGAGGTCGGCGACGCTCTTGATCTTCGACTTCCTGCCGACCATGAGCTGTACGAACGGGTTGTCCTTGGTATCGATCGTGTTGCCGGCGATCTGCACGACGTCGACACCGGCGCCGCCGGCCTTGATGAGGTCGGTCGCGGTGCCGAGCGCGATGTCGAACTGCCGCCCGAGCGTGGCCGGGATGTCCGAGATGTTCGACGCCTCCTTCAGGCTCACGTCCAGTCCCTGGCGCTCGAAGAAGCCCTGCTGCTTGGCGACGTGCAACGGCAGCACGGTGGTCGCCGGGACGTACGAGACCCGTACCTCCGTCGGGCCTGAGGCGGCGCGTTCGGTGGTCGCGGCCTCGTCGTCGCCGCATCCCGCGACGGCAACCATCGCGCCGGCGGCCGCGACGGCCGCCAGCGGTCGGGTCACTGCACGCATGGAGCGTCGCATCACGCCTCCCTCGGGTCGTCGATGCTGTGCGTGACCGGGATCAGGACCGACGTGCCCTCGGCGACCTCGGTGAGGATCTCGGCGAGGGGGCGAACCCGGCCGCCGATCGCGTCGACCTGGTCGCGCGAGATGTCGTACTTCTCGATCGCCCGCGGGCAGACGGTCACCTCGACGCCCTGCGGCTGGGCCGGGACGTCGGCGAGCCGGCGCACCGAGCGCGCCGCGAGGCGCAGCTGCGCGGGAAGGCCGGCGCCGGCCGCGATCGCCGCAAAGTGCTGTGCGGTCTGCAGCGGCCCGGGGTCGACCTCGGGGTCGGTGCCGACGAAGAAGACGAGCGTCTTGCGCTCGGTGGGCGCGGTGCGGTCGGATTCGCGGGGGTTGCTGGTCAGGGTGCTGGACACGGTGACTCCTTGTTCGGGTCTTGTGGTTGCTCATCCATCCTGGCCGCGGGAGGGCCGCCTTCTGCGGGGGCTAGACCCCGTTCTGCGTCGGGAAAACCCGACGTCGCCGAGCCGGGCGGGCGCTAGCGTTGCCGGCTATGGAACCGCTGCGCGTGCTCGTCGCCGAAGACCAGGCTCTCTTGCGAGCCGGCCTCGTCGGCATCCTCGAGAAGTGCGGCATCGACGTCGTCGCGCAGGCCGCCGACGCCACCGACCTGCTGCGCAAGGCCCGGGCGCACAAGCCCGACGTCGTCGTGACCGACGTGCAGATGCCGCCCGACCACACCGACGACGGGCTGCGCGCGGCCGTGCAGATCCGCCGGGAGCTGCCCGAGACGGGCGTGCTCGTGCTCTCGCAGTTTCTCGAGGAGAGCTATGCGCTGGACCTCGTCGGCGAGGACGCGGCGGGCGTCGGCTACCTGCTCAAGGACCGCGTCGGCGACGTCGCGACGTTCATCGAGTCGGTGCGGCGCGTCGCGGCCGGCGGCTCGGCGCTCGACCCGCGCGTCGTGGCGAGCATGCTCGGGCGCCGGCGCAAGGACGACCCGCTGCAGACGCTGTCGCCGCGCGAGCGCGACGTGCTCTCGCTCATGGCCGAGGGCCTGTCCAACCAGGGGATCGGCGAAGCCCTGCACGTGACCCCGGCCGCCGTGGAGAAGCACGTCACCGGCATCTTCAGCAAGCTCGACCTCGGCCACGAGCCCACCGCGCACCGCCGGGTGCTTGCGGTGCTGCGCGTTCTACGCGCGGCCTGATCGCGCCTCGTCGAGCGGGATCGTCGCCCGCACGGTCGTGCCCCGGCCGGGCGGGCTGAGCACCTCCAGGCTGCCGCCGAACGCCGCGACGCGATCGTGCAGGCCACCCAGCCCCCGGCCCGGGACGGCCCGCGCGCCACCGCGGCCATCGTCCGTCAGGTCGACCACGACGTGCCGTCCGTCGACCGCCACGGTGACGTGCGCCTCCGACGCGGCGGCGTGCTTGGCGATGTTCGTCAGTGCCTCGGCGACGACGTAGTAGCAGGCGGCCTCCACCGAGGCCGGCAAGCGGATGTCGGACACGGCGAACGTCACGGGCAGCGGCGCCCGCGCGGTCAGCGCGACGATCGCCCCGCGCAGCCCGCGGTTGGCCAGGATCGACGGGTGCAGGCCCGTCGCCAGCTCGCGCAGATCCTCGATGGCGGCGCGCGCCTCGTCGAGCGCCGCGGCGACGAGCGGGCGGCCCTCCTCGGCGAGGTCCGACTCGGCGAGGGCCATCTGCAGATCGATCACGACGTTGACGAGGCGCTGCTGCGCGCCGTCGTGCAGGTCGCGCCCGAGGCGCCGGCGCTCCGCGTCCGCCGCCTCGACGAGGCGGCGGCGCGACGCCGCGAGCTCGGTGGCCTGGGCGCGCTCCGCCTCGGCCTGCAACCGCTCCTCCTCGGCGCGCAGCCGCGACGTCATGTCCCGGAAGACGACGACCGCCGCGCGCCCGTCGCTCGTCTCGAACGGCGCGGAGGAGTACGCCACCGCGACCATCGAGCCGTCACGGCGGACGAACCAGTCGTCGTCGACCTGCACCGCCTCGCCGGTCACCCGCGGGCGCAGCAGGGGACACTCCTCCTCGGGATAGGGCGAGCCGTCGCGGTGGTGGGCGTGGATCGTCGAGTGACTCGCCCGCCCGAGCAGCTCGGCCCCATCGTCGTAGCCCAGGATCGCCAGCCCCGCGGGATTGACGAACGCGACCGTGCCGTCGGGGGAGACGACGTACACGCCGTCGCCGACGCTGGCGAGCAGCGCCGGCAGAAGCTCGGGTGAGCCGGTGTCCAGCGTCACCGCGCCACCGACCTGCGTTCGCGCCGCGCGGGCTACCCGCGCACGAGCTTGCGGGCGAGCTTGCCGATCGCGACGACCGCCGGCGCGTTCGGGGCGAAGTCGATCGGTGCGACCGCAGCCTGCTCGGCGTGGCGGAAGCACTCGTCATAGGGGATCGCGCCGATCACGCCGAGGTCGTGCTCGTCGGCGAACTGCTGCACGACCTCGAGCTCTCCGGGGCGCACCTTGTTGGCCAGCAGCGCGAGATGCTCGATGCCGAGATCGCGCGCGAGGGCCAGGACGCGGCGCCCGGACTCCAGCGACTTGAAGTAGGGCTCGACGACCGCGTACAGCACGTCGGCGTGCTTCGCGGTCCCGACCTTCAGGTGCTCCGTCGACGCCTCGGTGTCGAGGATGCAGATGTAGTTCTGCGAGTTCGGGGCGGCGCCGACGACCGCGCGCATCGCCTGGTGGTAGCGGCCCATGCAGCCGGTATCGGCCTTCTTGGGCTCGTGCGCGACGAGCACCGTGACGCCGTCGGGGGCGTCCATCGCGTGCGCCTCGCGGATCTGGTCGAGCGTCTGCGTCAGCACGAGCTGACCGTCGACGACCGCGACGATGTCCGACGACATCGTGGGCAGGTCGGTCATCTGCTCCATGGGGATCCCGACCGTCAGCGGGAGGTTCGGGTTCAGGTCGTTGTCGAGGGCGAGCACCTCGTAGCCCTGTCGGGCCAGCTGCCGCGCCAACGTCCCGGAGATCGTGGTCTTCCCTGCTCCGCCCTTGCCGGCGATTGCGACTTTCATCGCCCGAGCCTACGGCACAGTAGGTGTGCGATCAATATAGGTCCGCGTGCGCCGCGGGGCGCCCGCGCTCACGGCGACAGATCCAACGGCCTGTCGCGCGGCGTGACGATGATCGGGCAGGCGGCGGCGCGGGCGAGGGCGGTGCTCACGCTGCCGAGCAGCACCGCGCCGACCGGGCCGTATCCGCGCGAGCCGACCACGAGCAGGTCGACCTCCTCGCTCTGTGCGACGAGCAGCTCGTCCGCGGCGCCGTCGACGAAGCGGCTCTCCACCTCGACCTCCCCCGGCATGTCGGCGATCGCGCTGTGATGGATGGCGCGCAGCCCGCCGCGCATCGCGTCGTTGGCCGACTCGCCGGGCAGCGCGGCCGTCGCCGCCCCGCCGAACGCCAGCCGCTGGAAGACCGTGATGACGCGGATCCTCGCCCCGGAGGTGGCGGCCAGCGCGACCGCCGCGTCGAGCGCGAGGCGGGCCTCCTGCGAGCCGTCGAGGCCGACGCCGATGCAGCGCAGCGCGGCCGCCTCGCGGTCGCCGTAGCCGCGGGGCGCCACCGCGACCGGGCAGGCGCCGCCGCTCAGCAGCCGCTCGCCGACGCCGCCGAGCAGCAGCCGGCCGAGCGGGCCACGCGCCGTGGAGCCGACGACGATGAGGCCGGTCGCGGGGTCCTCGCTCACGCGCTGCAGCTCGCGCGCGGCGAAGTTGCCGGGGATGACGCGCGCGTCGGCGACGTCGAGGCCCTCGGCCTCGGCGAGCTCCAGCAGGGAGACGCGGGCCTCCGCGCGCACGCGGACGAGCTCGGGATCCGCCGGGTCGTGCAGCGGGTGGTGCGCGAACACCGTGACGAGGACCGCGGGAGCACCGGTGGCGTCGGCGAGGCGGTGGCCGAGCGCGAGGGCGTCGAGCGTTCGCTCGTCGGCGTCCACGGCGATGACGATGCTGCGTGCCGCGGGCATCAGGGGCGCGGGGCCGCCTGGTCCTGCTCGCGCAGGAACGGACCGAGCTCTTCGGCGACGACCTTCTCGTCGGACTGCCACGGGGGCTCGTCGTGGACCTCGGAGTGCCAGCCGCGGCCCTCCGCGAGATGGGCCGAGATGAACAGCGGCTTGCGGCCGGTCAGCAGCATCCCGCGGACGACCGGCTTGAACGGGCCCGGTGCCTCGCCGATCCCGGCGAGATGGGCGATTCCGGCGGCGGCGGTGTCGGCCTGCTGGGCGCTGATCCCGCCGTGCTTGACGGCGAAGTCCGTGAGGTCGCCCGCGGCGAAGACGCGCCCGTCCAGATCGCGGACGCGGCACACGTCGTCGATCGCCAGCAGGCCGTACGGCTCGACGCCGCTGATCCCGGCCAGCTGCGGACCGGTGATGCGCGGCAGCGTCACGACGCGCTGTGGGCGAAGCTCGGTGTCCTGATCGACGACGACGTGCCGCGCACCCTCGACGCGCGGCGTGGCGCCGGCGTGCAGCACGATCCCCGCATCGGCGAGCAGCCGCTCGACCGCCTCCGCGGCGCCGCCGCCGAACGCGTCCAGCGGCCGCTGGCGGGCGGTGAGGAAGGTGATCTCGCAGGACGCGTTCATGCTGTAGGCGCGCTCGGCGGTCATGAGCGCCAGCTCGTAGAGCGGCAGCGGCCAGGTCGGCCCGTCGGGCTCGATGAGCACGAGGCTCGTGATGTAGCCGTCCTCGATGTCCTGCACGATGCCGTGGAACGTCTCGCCGGCGTTGCGATCGTTGAACACGTGGGCGTGCTCGTGCGGCGACGCCTCGTGGCCGCCAAGGGCCAGCAGGAGCGCGTCGTAGCCGAGCTCGGTCCCGCCGGCGAGGTGGACCTTGCCCGCCGCGGGGTCGACGCCGTCGACGCCGTCCTGGCGCCACTGCGCTCCGATCGCGTCCGCGATCGCGCGCAGCGGATAGCGGCGCACGCCGCTGAGCGCGAACGGCTCGCGCACGGCCAGCGGCCGGTAGACGAGGCTCTCGCCCGGGTCGACGAGCGTGACCTCGACGTCGGCGCCGGCCAGCCGCCGTAGCCGCAGCGCGGCCTCGACGCCCGCGATGCCGGCCCCGCAGATCACCGCGGAGAAGGGGCTCATCGCGCGGCGTACCTCGTCGGATGGCGGGTCACGCAGACACATCTGCCCCGCCACCCGCCCGACCACACCTGCAAGCCCGGCGGGCGAGATCTGCCGCCGAGCGGGTAGTCCGGGTCGATGCCCCACGTTTGCCCCGCGTTCGCCCTCGCGCCGCCGGCGCTCGGCCGGTCCCGCTGATGCCCGACGCCGACCTCGTCCTCGAGGGCGGGGGCATGAAGGGAATCGGGCTCGCCGGCGCCGTCACCGCGCTGCTGCGCGCGGGCTACGCCTTCCAGCGCGTGGCGGGCACCTCGGCGGGCGCGATCGTCGGCGCCCTGCTGGCCGCCGGCGTCGGCGAGCGCGGGCTCAGCGACGCGATGGCCCGCCTGCGCTACGAGCGCGTGCCCGACCGCGGGCCGCCGAGGCTGCCGATCCTCAGCGAGGGCCTGTCGCTGCTGCACTCCGCCGGCGCCTACGAGGGCGACTACATCCACGGCTTCGTGCGCGACCAGCTCGAGCGCGTCGGCGTGCGGACGTTCGCCGACCTGCGCCGCACGGACGGCGGCGACGACGTCAACCTGCCGCCCGAGCGCCGCTACCGGCTTGTCGTCACGGCGACGGACGTCACCCGCGGGCGGCTGCTGCGGCTGCCGTGGGACTACGGGCTGCTGGGTCTCGATCCGGATGAGCAGATCGTCGCAGACGCGGTCCGGGCGTCGATCTCGATCCCGCTGTACTTCGACCCCGTGATCGTGCGGGACGGCGTGACGGGCGAGCCGACGACGCTCGTCGACGGCGGCGTGCTGTCGAACTATCCGATCGAGACCTTCGATCGCACCGACCTGCGCCCGCCGCGCTGGCCGACGCTCGGCGTCAAGATCGTGCCCGAGCTGCCGGCCGGCGATCCCGAGCTGTTCCCCGGCATCGCGCTGCCGGCGCTCGCGCCGGTCAAGCTGCTCGAGCAGGTCGTCGCGACGGCGATCGTCGGCAACGACCAGACCTACGCCGAGCGCCCCTGCGTGCGGCGGCGCACGATCAACGTCGACACGAGCGCGGTCGGCATCGTCGAGTTCGACGCCTCCGCGGCGCAGCGCGACGCGGTGATCGCCAACGGGACGGCCGCCGCGGAGCGGTTTCTCGCGAGCTGGGACTGGGACGCGTTCCAGCTCGCCTGCCCGCCGCTGCCGGCGCGGTAGCCCGTCGCTCAGGACCCGCGTGGCGGCATGCGGGTCACCTCGCCGACCGGGAGCGTCAGGTCGGTGCCGCCGGGGAAGCGCACGACGACCTGGTACTCGTCGACCATCCCGACCACGCGCGCCTCGATGATCTGGATGTCGCCGGTCATCGGCGCCACGCGCATGATGGCGACGCGATCGCCCGCCTCGAAGCTCTGGGGCTCGTCGCTCATCCGGACTCCGCGCCCGATCCTCCCCCGCCGCGGATCGCGCGGCCGAGGATGTGCGGCACGGCCGGCACCGGCCGGCCCGGGGTGAACGCGAAGCGGTGCACGTGGCCGACGGTGAAGCCGGCCTGCTCGATCGAGCGCAGCGTGTCGCGCGCGGCGTGGCAGCCGCCGGCCATGCGCGGCCACAGCGTGCTGGCGTCGGCCAGCGACTGGATCGCCCGCAGGGGCTGGTGCTCGGCGTGGACGTGCTCGAGGAAGCGCAGCTCGCCGCCCGGGCGCAGGACGCGGCTCAGCTCGCCGAGCGCCGCCGGCACGTCGGGGACGGTGCACAGGACGAGGCTCGTCACGGCGGCGTCGAAGCTCGCGTCCGCAAACGGCAGCGCGCCGGCGACGGCGTCGACGACCTCGACCGCGACTGGCGCGCTCGCCGCCGCCTCGAGCGCATGCGCGCGCAGCGTCGGCTCGGGCTCGACGGCGACGACCTGCTGCACCGCGGCGGGATAGAAGCCGAAGTTGCGCCCGTTGCCCGCGCCGACCTCGAGCACGCGCCCGCTCAGCTCGGCCAGCGTCCGGCGGCGGTGGTCGATCTGCTCCTCCGACTCGCGCTCGGTCATGCGGACGTACAGGCGCGCGAAGAGCGGGTGGCGGACGGACTCTCCTGCGGCCATGTCCCACAGCATGCCCGGCCGCCGCGCAATCGACGCCGCGTCGACCCACACCCCTGGCCGGGGGCGACTCAGCGCGCGTCGGCGGCGGCCGCAGTCGCCGGCTCGCCGACCGCCAGCCGCGGCGGGCCGCCGAGGCGCAGCGCCAGCAGCGCCGAGCCGGCGGCGCTCAGCGCCGCGACCGTGAAGAACGCCTGCGCGTGCTCGCCGCCGCCGCCGAGCAGCGCGGCGAGCAGCAGCGCCGAGCCGATGCTGCCGCCGTAGCGCGCCGTCGAGAACAGGCCGGCCGCGACGCCGGCATGGCGCGGCGCGACCGCCTCGAGCGCGGCGGTCTGCACCGCGGCGTTGGCGAGGCCGAGGCCGATCCCGCCCAGCAGCAGCGCGCAGGCCAGGCCGGCGGCCGACGGCGCGGCGCCCATCGCCGCCAGCATGGCCGTCGCGGCGGTGAGCAGGGCCAGGCCGGCGGCGGCCGGCAGGCGATGGCCGCGGCGGTCGGCGAGGCGCCCGCCGATCGGGGCGAGCGCGATCATCGCGACCGACAGCATCGCGAGCGCGACGCCGGCGTCGGCGGCCGACCAGCCGGGCCGGTCGGCGAGCACCACCGGCACGGCGAGCAGCGTCCCGTACATGGCGAGGTTGCTGAGGGCGACGGCGCCACTGGCCGCGCCGAACACCGGGACGCGCAGCGGCTGCGCCCAGTCCCAGCGCGCGGGCTTCTGCCCGCGGGCCGAGGCCGGCCGCGGCGCCGGCGCGGCGGCCGGCAGCGAGCGCAGCGTCAGGACGACCGCTGCCGCCACGACCGGCAGGTTGACGAGGAAGATCGCGCGCCAGCCCCCCGTGCCGACGAGCACGCCGCCCAGTGCCGGACCGACCGCGGCGGCCGCGCCGACCGCCGAGCCGAGCAGGCCGAAGCCACGCGCGCGGTGGCCCTCGGGCAGCGCGTCGCGCAGCAGCGCGATCGCGTTGGGGAAGACCAGCGAGCCCGCGATCGCCTGGCCCAGGCGCGCCGCGACGAGCAGGCCGAGCGACGGCGCCGCGCCGGCGGCGGCCGAGGCGAGCGCGAACGCCGCCAGGCCCCAGAGCAGCACGCGGCGGCGGCCGAGGCGGTCGCCGAGGCGGCCCGCGAACGGGCCCAGCGCCGCCATCGCGACGACGTAGGACGTGACGAGCCAGCTCGACGCGGCGACGCCGCCGCCCGTGTCCGACGCGATGTCGGGCAGGGCGACGGCGATCATCGTGGAGTTCAGCGGGAGCAGAGTCCCGCTCAACGCCACCGCGGCGAGGACCGCTCTGGTGTCAGACGATCCGGACGATGCCCGCATCGCCGTCGACCTCGATCGTCTGGCCGTCGGCGATGACGGTCGTGGCGATGCCGGTCCCCACGACGGCGGGGATGCCGTACTCGCGGGCGACGACGGCGCAGTGGCTCAGCACGCCGCCGGTGTCGGTGACGACGGCGGCGACCGTCGCGAACAGCGGGGTCCACGGCGGCGCGGTCGTCTCGGCGACGATGATGTCGCCGGGGCGGATGCGGCCGGACTCCGAGATCGAGGAGATGACCCGTGCCGTGCCGCGCACGATCCCCGCCGAGCCGGCCGAGCCGCGCACCTCGCGCTCGTTCTCCGGCGCCTGCGGGACGCCGTTGAACTTCATCGCAAAGCGCGTGAAGGGGTCGTCCGGCGGCGGCGCCGTCGGGATCGCGCCGAGCACCGGCGGCGGCGTGATCGTGCGCTGCTCGGCGATCGCCGCGAGGCGCTGCTCGACGGCCGCGCGCAGGTCCGCGCCGGGTGCCTCGAGCGCGCTGCGCAGCTCGTCGGGCGTGAGCATGAACACGTCGTCGGCGGCGACGATCGCGCCGTCGCCGGCGAGCCGGCGGCCGGCCTCCAGCAGCACGGCGCGCAGGTGGTGGATCGACATGTTGTCGATGTAGAAGTTGTGGTCCTCGGAGATGACCAGGCCCGACTGGGCGGCGGCGAGCATCGCCTCGAACTGCCCGGCGATCTGGGCCGGGTAGTCGCGCAGGCGCTCGCGGGCCTCGGCGATCGCGCGCTCGCGGGCGCCGGCCGCGGCCTGCGTCGTGACGTCCGGCGCCTCGGAGTCGGGGCGGCGGACGAAGTCCTGCAGGCGCTCGATGACGGGCGTCGGGTCCTCGGTCCAGCTCGGTGCCACGATCGTCCACTTGTCGGCGCGGCGGCCGTAGCGGTCGACGTACTGCTCGACCTCGGCGAGGAACGCGCGGCCCGCGGCGGTCGCGTACAGCGCGGCGGGAACGTCGGCGGCCGGGTGGGACACGAGCACCTCGCGCACCTCGCTGCCGGCGCGGCGGCTCAGCGCCCAGGCCGCCTGCCCGACCTCGACGGTCAGGTTCGGCAGCCCCTCGAGCAGGCGATAGGCGTCCAGTGCACCGGCCTCCGGGAACAGCCCGCGGTACAGCTCGTCGAACTCGCTGACGGCGAGGTAGGCGGGCAGCACGATCTCGAAGTGCAGCTCCCAGACGCGGCGCAGGCGCTGCCAGGTCTCGGCGACGTGCGCGGCGAACGCGTCGCGCGTGGCGCCCTCGAGGTCGAAGGAGTCCCAGAAGCCGAGGTGCTCGCGGACCTCGGGCAGGATCTGCTCGGACCACAGCTCGTCGAGCCGGCCGATGGCGCCGCGGACCGCGGCCTCGGCGAGCGCGCCCTGCGCGGCCATCTGCTCGGGCGTGCCCGTCATCGGCACCATCGCCTGGTACTGGTAGCCGTTGATCGTGCGCACCTGCATGCCCTCCAGCGGCGCGTCGTAGGCGCGGATGCCGTGGCTGAAGCCGTGCCCGATGGCGTCCTGGATCATGGCCGACTCCATCGGCGCGAGCGGGTCGGGGA
Organism: Solirubrobacteraceae bacterium; assembly: GCA_030681525.1. Lineage (GTDB taxonomy): Bacteria > Actinomycetota > Thermoleophilia > Solirubrobacterales > Solirubrobacteraceae > CADCVQ01. Next base: position 32,475 of record JAUXSD010000278.1, on the reverse strand, counting down.
AGTGCATCTTGTCCTGCTGCCAGAACAGCGCCTCGTCGGCCGGGTCGGCCAGTGCGAAGGGGGCGGGCTGGGTCGTCGTCTGGGGGGTCATGCTGCCTCCTGGGCAAGGGTCGTGATCGGTCGGCACTGCAGGAGATGAAGCTCGTCGCCGGTCCAGGCCAGCTCGAGGTCGACGGGGAAGCCGAGCTCGGCCTCGAGCTCGAGCGCGAGCGTCGCCGCGGCGCGGGCCTGCTCGTCGGTGATCGAGGGCAGGCGGCGCAGCGGCGCGGGCACGTCGACCTCGCGGCTGCCGCCCGGCGCGCGGACGGTCATGCGGCGCTTGTCGGCGATCGTGCGCCGGGTGACGTGCAGCGACGGGCGGGCGAGCGCCCACTCGTCGGGCGTCACGGTCCCGCCGACGATGCTCTCGCCGAGGCCGAAGGCGGCGTTGACGAGCACCTCGCCGCCGCGCGTGACCGGGTTGACGCTGAAGACGACGGCCGCCGCGTCGGCCGGGACGAGCAGCTGGACGAGCACCGGCAGCGGCGCGCTCGGACGGGCCAGGCCGTTCGCGCGGCGGTACTGCAGGGCGCGGTCGGTGTGCGCCGAGGCGCGGCAGGTGGTGATCGCGGCGAGCAGCTCATCGATCCCGCGGACGCCGAGGATCGTCTCGTGCTGGCCGGCGAAGGAGCTGCTCTGGCCGTCCTCGTCGGTGGCCGAGGAGCGCACGGCGACGAGCGGCTCGTCCTCGCCGGCGCGGGCGGCGAGCTCGGCGTAGGCCTCTTCGACGGCGTCGGCGTCCGGCGTGCCGGCGACGACGAAGCCGTCGGGGACGCGACGGTGGCGGGCGAGCGTGGCGAGCGCGGCGGCCTTCCCGCCGGCGCGGGCGGGGTCGGCGGCCGCGGCATCCTCGAACCAGAGGATCGGCTGGTGCGTCGGGAGGGAGAGCAGCGCGGTCGTCATGGTCGGGACTCTCTCGCGGCGGCCTCATCGCAGAAAGGTGGGTGGCCACGAGACCTGTGGTGCGGCAAACCGCACCAGCTGAACGGTGGCGTACGGACGAAGCCGACCCTTCTGCGCGCCGCTGGGCCCGCAGTCACAACAAGCGGGGTGAGTGTCACTGTTAGTCGATGGCGGCTCTCGCTCACGCCCGACGGCGACCGCCCGAAGTGACCTTGACAGCCGATGACATCGATGCGCTCTACCGCAGCCACGCCCGCGCGATGGTCACGTTCTTCGGCCAGCGAACCTTCGACGCCGACGCCGCGGTGGATCTCGTAGCCGAGACGTTCGCGGTGGCAATCGCTTGTCGAGCGACCTGCCGGGCCGCCGACGTCGACGAGCGGGCGGCGTGGCTGTACGGCATCGCGCGCAACCAGCTTCACGGGTGGTACCGGCGGGGCGCGATCGAGCGGCGCGCGCTGGAGCGGGTCGGCCTCGAGCGGCCGCCGCTCGTGGACGCCGACGTAGAGCGCATCGAAGAGCTCGCGGGCCTGCGCGAGCAACGCAGACGGGTCGCGGCGCTGCTCGAACGCCTGCCGGTCGACGCGCGCACCGCGGTGAGGATGCGCGTCGTCGAGGAGCGGTCCTACAGCGAGATGGCCCGGACGTTGGGCGTCAGCGAGCAGACGATCCGCGCCCGCGTCTCCCGCGGGCTGCGGTCGCTCGCAGGGTCGCTCGGCGTCGAGGTCGAGACCGGGACCGCACGCGGCGGGACGGCGACGGGCGCAGGCCATGTCTGAGCACGACTTCCGCGACCTGCCCGTCCTCGAGCGCCTCGGCGAGAGCGTTTCGACAGCGGCGCAGCAGGCCGACGCCGCCGGCATGCGCCGTGGACGCCGGCGCCCCGGACGCAGTGGCTCGAGGCGGCTCGCGCGACGCCTGCCGCCGCGGGTGCTGGCACTCGCATCGTTGCTCGTGCTGTCCGCCGGCGCGGCCTCGGCAGCCGCCACGCTGCTCGTCCTGCGCGGCTCGGTCATCCCGGCGCCGCGCGCGACGCCGCCCGAGCAGACGCCGGCGCCCGGCACGGCGCGCCTGACCGGCTTCACGGTGGCCGATCCGCGCAGCGGCTCGACGCGGTGGACGATGCGCCTCGCCACGAGCCGCACCGGTCTGCTCTGCTCGACGGCCGGCCAGCTCGTGGGTGGCGAGTTCGGGCTCGTGGGCCTCGACGGCCGCTTCCGGCGGCTGTCTGGGGAGGCGGCGGACGCGTGCAGCATCGTGCGCACGAACGCGTCGTCGCTGGTCGGCGCGCGGGTCTTCGACGCCGGGCGGCCGGGCGACGTGCGCACCGTCGTGTCGGGTGTCGCGGGCGACCGCCTGCGCGCGGTGACCGTTGCGGCGGGTGGGCGGACGCGGCGAGTTGCAGTTCACACCGGCGGTACGTTCCTGGCCGTGTTCGCGGGCCTGCCCGAGGACCTTGGGCTCGACGTGCGGCTGCGCTTCGCCGACGGCCATGCCGAGCGCCACCCGTTCGGCATCGCGCCGCTCGTCCTGCCCGACCCCGACGGCGGGCGTGCCTGGCGCATCCAGAACGGGATGGTCGGCGGCGACACGAGGACATGCGTCACGCTGCGCGCGGCGCGCCAACGGCGCGATGCGCCATCGAGCCCGGCGGCCTGTGGTCGCCTCGGCGACGGGCGGCGCCAGCGGGGCGTGTTCTTCGCCATCCGCCGCCTCACGCCCGGCACGAAGCCCTCCTTCGCCTCCCCGTTCGGCGGGTGGTGGCGCAGCACGCCGCCCCGACTTCTCGTCTGGGGCGCCGCGGGCATGGACGTCGCGTCGATCACCGTGCGCGGGCCGCGCGGGGCGCGCCGGACCGGGACGTTCTTCCGGCCCAACGGAGCGTTTGCCCACATGTTCGGACCGGACGTCCGGCCCGGCGAGGTCACCGTGACGGTGCGATTCCGGGACGGGCGCACGCTGGTCCGCGACAGCTCGACCGGCATCGTCCCGACGCCCGGCCTGCGAAGGGGCGGCCCGTGATGCGCCCTGTCAAGCAGCTGATCGCGTGCGGGCTCGGCGTCGGCGTGTGCGCCGGGGTGATCGCCTCGGTGGCGATTCCGCAGACGAGGTCTCCGGGGTTGCCGCAGGCCGCGGTTGCGGCGCCCGTACCCCCTGCCGCGGTCGGCGTCCGACGTACTGCGCGCGCTCGCGAAACCCCTCGCGAGGGCGGGTTCGTGCACCTGCGCGCCGCCGGCCCCGTGCGCGTCGCGGTGACGGTGCCCGATCCGCGCGGCGGGCCGCCGTGGGCGGTGCGCCAGTTCCGCGCCGACCGGCTCGCGCCCGACGATCCGGGCGGGACGGGCGCCGGTCACGTCATCGGGCGCAACCGCTGCGTCCAGCTCGGGCGCCTGCACGCCGGTCGCTTCGGCTGGCTGACCTCCGACGGCACCTTTCGCCCGATCGGGCTGTCGCTCTCGGGCGCGCCCACGCAGTGCCTCTCGCGCCGGCCCGACCTCGGGGGGCGGCCGTGGGGTGAGAGCATCACGACCATGACCGACCCGCGCCGGCCCGCGGCCGAGCCGGTGCAGACGGTCGTGTTCGGCCTGGCGGGAGCCGCGGCGCGCGACCCGCGCCTGACGGTCGCCGGCCAGCCCGCGGCGCTCGAGCGCGGCGCTGCGGGAACGCTGCTCGCCGTTCTGCCGGCGGACACGATGCGCTCGGACCTGCGGCTGACCGTGCGCTACCCGGGCCGCGGGACGATCCCGATCATCCCGGCGCGCCGCGTGGACTCACCGCTGCCGCGCCGCTTCGCCCACCGCGCCGGCCGCCCGGCGCCGGGGGCGAAGGCGCTCCTCGCCGCGCAGGCGCCGGACCCCGACGGCGGCCTTCCGCACGGCCTCGATGCGAAGAAGGCCAGCGGCGGCGGGTTCTGCGTGGGCCAGGGCGGCCGGGTCGTCGGCGACCGCGTCGGGCACGTCGACTACGCGCTGGACATCCTGCGCGGCGACGGCGGCGGCTTCATGTCCCACTGCCCGGCCAATCGCGGCAGGCCGGGCGCGCGCCTGCCGGACGGGCGACCGTTGCCGCCGTTCTCGCTCAGCACGTCGTGGGGCGGTGGGATCGGCGCTGAGCCGGGCGAGGACCCCCGTGCGGGACGCATAGCCCGCCGTTCGCTGCCGGGCCGCGTTGTTTTCAGCGGAACCGCCGAGCCGAACGTCCGCTACCTGACGTTCGCGACGCCCAGCGACGTGCGCACGATCGCGCCGAGCGGTCCCGCGCACGCGTTCCTGATCGTCTACGCGGGGGGCTTCCCGACCGGACCGACGATCGTTACGACGACGTTCGACGATGGCCGGACCCGCCGCGACGAGTTGCCGAACTTCGGCATCTGAACGGGTGCGCGCCACAGGGTGAGTGCGGGGACTCCTTCGCGTAGACGCTAGCGATGTCTAGCCCACTGCTAGACAACGCCAGCGGCGCGCGGAAGAGACGGGCGAAGGGTCGCCGGCCGCTGCGAAGGACGTCCTCGAGCGCGTTCCCGGGTACGGTCGCGCGATGATCACGGTGATCGGCATCGGCGCCGACGGCTGGGCGAGCCTGGGCGAGGAGGCGCGCGCGGCTGTCCTGCGGGCCGACCTCCTGCTCGGCGGCGAGCGCCAGCTCGGCCTCGTCGCGGCCCAGGCGCGCGGCGAGCGGCGCCCGTGGCCCGAGCGGCTGACGACACTCGTCGACGAGCTGCCGGCGCTCGAGCACACCCACGCCGAGATCGTCGTGCTGGCCAGCGGCGACCCGCTGCTGCACGGCGTCGGCGCCACGATCCTGCGCCGGCTGGGCGACGACGGGCGCATCCGCTTCCTCCCCGCGATCTCGTCTTTCGCGCTGGCCTGCGCGCGCCTGCGCTGGCCGCAGGGCGACGTCGAGCTCGTCTCGGCGACGGGTCGCATCGCGGAGGTCGTCGCGCCCGCGCTGCAGCCCGGCCGCCGGCTCGTCGTCCTCGGCTTCGGCCCGCAGACCGCCGCGCAGGTCGCGCGCGTCGTTCGCGAGCGGGGCTTCGGCGCGAGCCGCCTCGTCGTGCTCGAGGAGCTCGGCGCCGAAGCCGAGCGCATCGAGGAGTCGACCGCCGGCGGATGGGGCGAGCGCGAGGCCGCCGCGCTGCACCTCGTCGCGCTCGAGGTGCGCGGCGACGGCCCGCTGCTGGGCCCTACGGCGAGCCTGCCCGACGCCGCCTACGGGCCCGGCGGCCCGGGCACGGAGCGGGCGGTGCGCGCGGCCACGCTGGCGGCGCTCGTCCCGGTGCCGGGCCAGCTGTTGTGGGACATCGGCGCCGGCAGCGGCGCGGTCGCCATCGAGTGGCTGCGGGCCGCGCCGGGCGCGCGGGCGATCGCGATCGAGCGCGATGCGCAGCGGGCGGCACGGATCGAGCGCAACGCGCTTGCCCTCGGGGTCCCGTCGTTGCAGGTCGTGACCGGCGAGGCGCCCGCGGTGTTCGACGATCTCGGCGCCGCACCGGACGCGATCTTCGTCGGTGGCGGCCTCACCGGGTACGCGATGCTGACGCTCTGCCGCAAGGCGCTGCGACCGGGCGGGCGGCTCGTCGCCAACGTCGTCACGGTCGAGGGCGAGGGCTTCGTGGCCCGCGCGCAGGCCGAACAGGGTGGGCGGCTGACACGGATCGCGATCGCGCACGCCGAGCCGCTCGGCGCGGGCACTGGCTGGCGGCCGGCGATGACGGTCACCCAGTACGAGCTGCGCGTGCGGTGAGCGTCCGCCGCGTCAGTCGTCCAGCGGCGGCGGATCGACGGTGTTGACGACCTCCAGCCCCTCCAGCGCCGTCTGCACGACCTCCTCGTCGCCCATCTCGCGGCCGAGCTCGAGTACGTGCGTGAGCTCGCGCCGCGCCTTCTCGTAGACGCCCTGCTCCATCGCGATCGAGGCGAGGCTGTGGCGGGTGGCCGCCTGGCCGACGAGGTCGCCGAGCTCGCGATAGACGGCCAGGATGCGCATGAACTCGCGCCGCGCGTCGTCCAGCGAGCCGAGCTCGATGCCGAGGCGGGCGAGGTTGTGGCGCGCGTCGGCCTCGCCGTGGCGGTCGCCGAGCTCGCGGTAGATGTCCAGGGCCGCGTTGAGCTGGCCGCGCGCGCCGTCGAAGCGCTCCTGCTCGGTGTCCAGGCGGGCGATCCGCAGGCGCGTGCCGGCCTCCCCCCGGCGGTCGCCGTCCTCCTGCTCGAGCGCCATGAGCGCGGTCAGGTTCGCGCGCGCGTCGTCGATCGCGCCGAGCGCGATGTCGACGTTCGCCAGGCTCTGCCGCGTGGCGGCCTCCGCGTCGCGCTCGCCGAGCGCGTGGTAGACGTCGAGCACGAACGCCAGCTCGCTGCGCGCCTGCTCGTGGGCGCCGCGGCGGCTGTCGATGAGCGCGAGCGCGGCGCGCGCGTCGGCCTGGCCCTTCTCGTCGGCCGACTCGCGGTGCAGCGCGAGCGCGAGGTTCAGCGCGTGGTGGGCGGCGTCGTACTCGCCGAGCTTGAACTCGTGCACGCCGGCCAGGTGCAGGGCCTCGGCGCGGTCCTCGCGCAGCGGCGCGAGCCGGTACGCCGCCTGCGCGTAGCGCAGCCCGTCGTCGTGCGGACCGCTGCTCGACAGGCCGCGCGCGGCGCCGAGCAGGACCTCCGCGGCGCGCCGGCGATCCGGGCGATCCTGCGGATCGGGCCGCGCCAGCAGCGCCTCCGCGCGCCAGAGCAGCACGGCGTGGTTGGCGCCCGCCTCGGCGAGGCGGCGTTGGCGCCGCGCCGCGGGTTCGTCGCCGGCCAGCTCGTAGAGGCGCGCGAGCGTGTCCGCCACGTAGTGCGGCCCGCCGTAGACCTCGACGAGCGCCTGCGCCAGCGTGCGCGCCGCCGCGCGCCGCTGCGCCTCCTCCAGCCCGCGGTGGGCGAGCGTCAGCCAGTCCAGCTCGGCGTCGAAGCGGTACAGCCAGAGGTGGCGCGCGCCGCCCTGCGCGTCCTCGACGTCGATCGAGCCGGCCTCGTGGACGACACCGTCGGGATGCTCGTCGTCGTGCAGGAGCATGTCGTCGAGCAGGTCGATGACCTCGTCGCGGTCGCGCTGCAGCGCGCGCGCCGCCGCATCGGCGGTGAACACCGGCCCCTCGAGCGCGGCGTGGGCGAGCAGCGCCCGCACGCGCGCGCGCTCCTCGCCGGCCAGCCCGGCCAGGCGGCGGCCGAGCACGTCGTCGTACGCGTCCAGGGTGCGCTCGCGGCCGCCCTCGGCGAACGTCCACGGCGCCGGGTCGTCCTCCGAGCCCGGCGCCGGGACGACGACGCCGCCGGCCTGCCAGTGGCGCCACAGGTCGCCGGCCCAGGCCGCGCGGCCGCCGGTGGTGTCCAACAGCCGCTCGAGCACGTCGGGCGCGGCCGGGCCGGTCCACTCGGCGAGCGCCTCGAGCGCCACGGCGTCGAGCGTCACCCAGCGCGCGCGGCCGCGGCCGCGCAGGCGCCGCGCGAGGTAGAGGCTCTCCGGCTCGTCGTCCTCGTGCCCGTCGAGCTGCGCCGGGCGCTCGATGGCCAGCACGAACAGCAGCGGCCGGTCGCGCGCGACCCGCTCGGCGAGCTCGAGGACGGCATCGCCCCACAGCCCGCCGGGCGCGCGATCGGCGTCGTCGACGAGCAGCACCACCGGGCCCTCGCCGCACAGCGCCTCCATGAGCCGCGGCAGGAACTCCGTCGGCGCGATGCGGCCGCTCTGGCCGAAGAGCTCGCGCACGAGCGCGATCGCCGCCTCGCCGCGCGACATCGCCAGCCCGACGAGCGCCGCGTAGGGCACGAGCGCCTCGGGCAGCGAGACGACCTTCTCGACCACCGCGGTGACGCGCTCCGGTGGCGGGCCGCTGTCGTCCCAGGAGACGAAGCGGCCGTTCTCGAACGCGCCGGTGATCAGCGTGGGCGGGTCGTCGCGCCGCGCGAGCTCGCCGGCGAACGCGCGCAGCAGCGCCGTCCGGCCGCTGCCCGGGGCGCCCGTCACGTAGAGCGTCTGGCCGCCCGCGCCGCGCGCGACACGCGCGTAGCCCGCGGTCAGCCGCGCGAGATCGTCCTCCCGCCCCGGAACGTCAATCACGCGGTGGGATCGTAGTCCGTCGGGTCCGAGCGACGTGGGACGGTCGGGGGCCGCTAGCGTTCTGCGCCATGACCTGGCCCGTGGCCTCCGGCTCGCTGCTGCTCGGCTTCGCCGTCGCGCAGCTGACGGGCATCCGCCCGCTGGGCGGCATCGTCCTCGTCGCCGGCTGCGTGTGGTGCGCGCTGCGCTGGCTGCGCGCCGCCGGCGCGGGGCGCACAGCCGGGCTCGTGATCCTCTACGCCGGCGGCTTCGTCGTGTCGCACCTCATCGCCGACACGCTTGGCGCCTGGCCGTCCGTGTTGCTCGTGGCGGCAGTCGTCGGTGCCGCCACGTTTGCGCTCGCCGACAGCGGCCCATCGCGCGTCAGTCCTGCCCGCGCTCGACCTTGACGCCCTCGAACGTGACGTCGACGGCGTCCTTGAAGCGGCACCCGTTGATCTCGTCGTGGCGCATGAACGTCGGCGGATCGATGTGCACCTTCAGCGTGTACTCGCCGTCGGCGGGGACCTTCCAGTTGCGGCCGTAGTGGTAGATCATCGGGTGCCAGAGCAGCTCGTGCTCGTGCGTGCCGACCTCGTTGCCGTCGGGGTCGATCAGCGTGCCGGTGACCTTCAGGCCGGGGACGAAGCGCTCGTCTGAGGCGTCGAGCACGGCGATCTCGACGTGGAGGTTCTCCTCGTCTGGGTCGTGCCACTCGAGCTGGCCGTCCTCCCACATGTACATGCCTTCGGCTTCCTCGACGGCATATCCGACGATGTACTCGCCGGCCTCCTTCGTGCCGCCGTCGTGGGCGACCTCCGTCGCCATGTGATCGAGCGCCTGTCGGTACATCGCGCCCTGCCTGCGGGCGAGCTCGAGCTGCTTGGCATCGGCTTCCGAGCTGGTCGGATCCATGGGTGGCTGTTGTGGGCTCATGGCCGGCGGGTACCCCGCCGGCGCTCACCCCACGCCAGCCGTGATCCGCTCGAAGGAGCGGGCGTCGGTCGGCGCCTCCGTGCAGATCACGAGCGCGGCGGGGCGGGGGCCCAGCCCGAAGCGCTCCCACGTGGCGTGCGGGCGGTCGGCGCGCAGGGCGAGCAGCCCGGCCAGCGCCGACGCACCGGTCTCGCCGCTGTGCAGCCCGTCCACGAACAGCAGCCGCACGGCGTCCTCGGCGTCGGCGTCCTCGATCAGGGCGAAGGCGGTGATCCCGGCTGCCATGTCGGGCAGCGCGACCTGCGAGGCGAGGCCGCAGTTCAGGCCGGCCATGATCGAGCGGTGCGGGCCGGGCACGAGCACCGGCCGGCCGCCGGCGCGCACGGCCTCCAGAGCGCAGCCGGCGTCGGCCGGCTCGACGCCGATGATCACCCGCTCGCCGTCGGCCAGCGCGCGCACGGCCGCGCTCGCCAGCGCGCCGACCCCGATCTGGATCGGCACGAGCGGCGGCAGCGGCTCGTCGCCAAGCTGCGCGGCGAGCTCCGCGAAGATCGTCGAGTAGCCGTCGGCGACCCAGCCGGGCACGTCCTCGTAGCCCGGCCACGAAGTGTCGGAGATGACGACGTGATCGGCGTCGGCGAGCGCCGCCGACAGCTTGATCGCATCGTCGTAGCTGCCGCCGACCAGGTCGAGCCGCGCGCCTTCGGCGGCGATCGCGTCGATCCGGGCCTGGGCGGAGTGCTCGGGGATGAGGATCCGCGCGGACAGGCCGAGCATCCTCGCCATCCACGCGACCGCGCGCCCGTGGTTTCCGTCGGTCGCCGCCACGAGCGTGAGCCGGTCCGGCCCCGACAGCGCGGCGCGCAGCTCGTCGAAGGTCGCGATCGGCTCGTCGCCGCAACCCAGCCGGTGGCTGAGGGCGCGGCACGTCGCCCACGACGCGCCGAGCACCTTGAAGGAGGGCAGGCCGAAGCGCTCGGTCTCGAGCTTGACAACGAGCTTCTGCAGCCCGAGGCGCGCGGCGGCAGTGGGTGCCTCGGCGACCGCGGTCGGTGCGTAGCCGGGCATGCTGCGGTGAAAGCGCGCGGCGCGGGGCTCTGCCCGGCCCGGCACCGGACCGGCGGCCGCGGAGTTGTCGAGGAGGTCGGCGAGGCTCACGAGCCGTGGAGCCTATGGCTTGCCACATCCCGTGTTCTATGTAACGATTGTTGCATTCGGCTCAGGGGTCGCGCGCGTGTCGCGCAGGCCGGTCCGCCCAGGATCCCCCGGCGGATCGCGAGCCACGAACTGCACTGCACGGACGCGCGGAAAAGGAGATCACATGGCGTTCGACGCTCACCCGTCCCCTCTCAAGGCCCGTCCGGTCACCAAGGTGCCTCGCCACGGCGCCGGCGCGGAGCGCGCCCGCCGGGTTCGCCCGTCCGCGCGCGCCGCCGTGCGCCGCCGCTTCGACGAGGCTGCGCTCGCGGCGGCGGTCCGCGAGCTGCGCACGCACCGCCACTCCCGCGTCGCGGGCTGACTGCCATGCGCAATCCGATCCGCGACGAGACCGATGCCTTCCATCTCGCCCTCGGCGGGGCGGGGCTGATCGCCGCCTCGGTGGCCGTCGGCGCGCTCGTCAACGCGATCGCGGCCGGAACGCTGTTCGCCGGCGCGCTGATCGGCGCGCTCGTGTGGGAGTTCTCCAGCAAGGATCCCGATCGCCGCCAGCCGCTGCGCGAGGCAGCCGAGCAGGGGCGTCGCGCGGCGACGTCCCCGCGATCGCGCGTGCTGGTGGTGGCCAACCGCACGCTGCAGGAGGAGGAGCTGGCCGCACGGCTGCGTCATCGCGACAGCTGCGAGCTGCACATCGTCGCGCCGATCCTCGTCTCCCGCGCGCGCTATCTGGCCTCGGACGTCGACCGGGAGATCGAGGAGGCCCACGAGCGGCTCGCCGCCGCCCTGGTCTGGGCCCGGGCGGAGGGCATCGAGGCCAGCGGCAAGGTCGGCGATCCCAACGTGGCGTTCGGCGCGATCGAGGACGAGCTGCGGCGCTTCGCGGCCGACGAGGTGCTCATCTCGACCTATCCACCGGGCATGTCGAACTGGCTGGAGACCGACATCGTGGCGCGCCTGCAGGCCGAGCTCGACATCCCGGTCACCCACGTCGTCGTCGACCCGGACCGCGCGCCGGTGTCCGCCAGGCGGTAAGCCGCCGCGACGGGGGCACGTCGCGCGGGCTTGCGTGACGAAGCCCACCCTCGCGGGCCGCCGGTCCGGATAGGCTGGCCGCCATGGAGCGCGCCTACGACGCGATCGTCGTCGGCTCGGGCTTCGGGGGCGGGATCGCCGCCTGCCGGCTGGCCGAGCAGGGGCTGAGCGTGTGCGTGCTCGAGCGCGGGCGGCGCTTCGGCCCGGGCGACTACCCCGACCGCCTCGCCCAGTTCCCGCACGCGCTGTGGCACGCGCGCAGGAACCCCGGCGGCATGTTCGACGTGCGGATCATGCGCGACGTCGCGGTCGTGACCGGCGCGGGCGTCGGCGGCGGCTCGCTCGTGTACGCCAACGTCCAGCTGCGCGCGCCCGACGAGATCTTCGACGACCCCGCCTGGCCCGCGGCCATCGACGGGCGCGAGCTGGACCGCTTCTACGCGCGGACGGAGGAGGCGCTGGACCCGCGGACGACGCCGCGCACGCCGCTGCTGCCGAAGGTCACCGCCTTCGAGACGATGGCCCGCGCCGCCGGCCGCGAGCCGCTGCCGCTGCCGATCGCCGTGCACTTCGGCCCGGACCGCCATCATCCGTTCAGCGGCGTCTTCCAGCAGGGCTGCGACAACCTCGGCCGCTGCGACGTCGGCTGCCCGCGGATGTCGAAGAACACGATCGACATCACGTACATCGCGCGCGCCGAGACGCTCGGCGCCGAGGTCTACCCGCTGCACGAGGTGCACGACATCCATCCGCCCGGCCGCGACGGCGACCCCTGGCGCGTGGGCTTTCGCGACCTGCAGTACAAGACGAAGGGCGAGGTCGGCGCGCCGCTGCTCGTGCTCGCCGCGGGCACCGTCGGCACGACGCGCCTGCTGCTCGAGAACCGCCGGCGGCTGCCGCGGCTGTCGCGCGCGCTGGGCAGCCGCTACTCGGGCAACGGCGACGCGCTCGCGCTCGCGCTGAACCCGACCGCGGATGGCGTCAAGGGCGCGCGGACGGAGTTCGGGCCGGTGATGACCAGCCGCATCGAGGAGCTGGCCGAGCGCGGCCTGATGATCGGCGACGGCGGCCTGCCGCGCAGCTTCGACGACGTGCTCGAGGTGCTGCGCGGGGTGCGGCTGCTGACCGGCCTGGGCCGGATCCGCGTCGGCATGAAGAACGTCGCGTCGAACCTGGGGCTGTCGGACCGCGCGCTCGCACCCGCCGACATGCGCGTCAAGCGTCGCACGCCGATCGGCGACTCGCTGATCTTCCTGTGCATCGGCCGCGACGCCGCCGACGGCGAGATGCGCCTGACTCCGGTGTTCCGGCAGTTCGACATCCGCTTCGACCGTGCCCGCAGCGCCGCGCTGTTCGATCGCATGCGCGAGACGGTCACCGAGCTGTGCCGGGCGGCCGGCGCGACGGCGTTCTTCGCGCTCGACGCCGGCCCGCTGGGCAACTACATCACCGTCCATCCGCTCGGCGGCTGCCCGATGTCCGACGACCCGGCGACCGGCGTCGTCGACGACGCCGGCAAGGTCCACGGCTACGACGGCCTCTACGTGCTCGACGGCGCGATCGTGCCGACGGCGATCGGCGTCAACCCGTCCAAGACGATCGCCGCGCTCGCCGAGCGCGGCGTCGAGAAGCTGCTCGAAGAGCGCGGGCGCGCGGCCGGGCGCTGATGGACTTCGAGACGCGCAAGACCTGGAAGAACCACCTCGGCAACCAGCGCATCGACCCGCTGCGCATCTACACGCCGCGCACGATCGACGAGGTCGCCGAGATCGTCCGGCTGGCCGAGCAGATGCGCGTCACGGTCCGGGCGGTCGGCTCCGGGCACTCCTGGTCGGACGCCGCGCTGACCGAGGGCTTCCTGCTGCGGCCGGAGGGCCTGGCGCGGGTGCCCGCGCCCGAGCCGGATTTCGTGCGCGCCGACTGGGCGGGGGGGCCGCTCGCGCGCGTCGAGGCGGGCGCCCGCGTGCGCGCGATCAACGACCACCTCGACCGCAACGGCCTCGGCCTCGTGAACATGGGCGGCTACGACGGCCAGACCGTGGCGGGCGTCATCTCGACGGCGACGCACGGCAGCGGGACCCGGTTCGGCTCGCTGAGCGACTTCGTGCGCTCGCTGGACATCGTCGTCGCGGGCGGCGCGGTGCGGCGCATCGAGCCCAAGGACGGGCCGACCGATCGCGCCGCCTACGAGGCGCATCACGGCGACCGCCGCCAGCTCATCCAGGACGACCACGTCTTCGACGCCGTCGCGGTCGGCATCGGCTGCATGGGGATCATCTGCACGGTGATGATCGAGGTGCGCGAGCGCTACTTCCTGCGCGAGGTGCGCGAGCTGCACCCGTGGTCGAAGGTCCGCGCCGATCTCGTGGACGGCGGCGTGCACGAGGCCAACCGCCACTACGAGCTGATCTTCAGCCCCTACGCGCCCGACGGCGAGCAGAACTGCCTCGTGACGACGCGCAACATCGCGCCGGACGCGCGCACGCGCCCCTGGGACAAGCGCATGCGCAACTGGCTCGTCGAGGCGGCGGCGCTGTTTCCGCTGACCCCGCACATCATCAACGTGCTGCTCGACACGCGCCCGAGCCTGGCCCCGCGGCTGCTCGAGCGGGCGATGAGGTCGCTCGTCAAGGACGAGTACGTGGCGATCAGCCACGAGGTCTTCAACATCGGCCTGGCGAACTTCCTGCCGGCCTACTCGTCGGAGATCGCCGTGCCGATGGACGGCCGCCACATCGCCGCCGTCGAGCGGATCTTCGAGGTCGCCGAGGAGTACGCGCGGCTCGGCCGCGTCTACCAGAGCTCGCCGATCGCGCTGCGCTTCGTGCGGCGTTCGACGGCGTACCTGTCGATGATGCACGAGTCCGACACGATGATGATCGAGCTCATCGGCCTGTCGGGCAACGACGGCGGCTACGCGCTGCTCAACGCCTACGAGAAGGCCCTCTACGAGTTCGGCGGACGGCCGCACTGGGGGCAGATCAACACGCTGACCGGCAGCCACGGCTTCGTCGAGAAGATGTACCCGCGCTACGCGGACTGGATGGAGGTCCGTCAGCGGCTGGATCCCGACGGTGTGTTCGACAGCCCGTTCACGAAGCGCGTCGGGCTCTCGTCGGATCGCTTCGTGCGCTAGTAGCGCGCGTTCGATCTCAGTGCGCGTCTGCGCCCGAGCTGAGCTTGAGCGCGTGGGGCAGCATCGGCTCGAGCACGCCGAGGCACTCGCGGACGGCCTTCGGGTTGCCGGGCAGGTTGATGATCAGCGTGCGCCCGCGCGTGCCCGCGACGGCGCGCGACAGCCAGGCCAGGCGCTGGAACTGCGCGGTCTCGGCGCGCATCGCCTCGGCGATGCCCGGCGCCTCGCGGTCGATCACCGAGCGCGTCGCCTCCGGCGTGACGTCGCGCGGGGCCAGACCGGTCCCGCCCGAGGTGAGGACGAGGTCGGCGCCGTCGCAGAGCTCGACGATGGCGTCCGCGATCAGCTCCTGCTCGTCGGGCACGAGCCGCGTCGTGCCGATCTGCAGGCCGATGGCCTCGAGCAGCTCGACCATGAGCGCGGTGGTCGTGTCCTCGCGCGTGCCCGCCGAGCGGGTGTCGGAGATCGTGAGGATCGCGGCCGTTAGCATCAGGACGGTGGACGTTACCGTGAGACTCTTCGCCAGCCTGCGCGAGCACGCGGGGGCCGGGACGCTGGCGCTGCAGCTCGGCGACGGGGCCACCGTCGCCGACGCGATCGCCGAGCTGCGCAGCGGCGCGCTGGCGGGACTGCCCGAGAACGCGCCGTTCGTCGCGGCGGTCGCGCGCGAGTACGTCGAGCGCGACCATCCCCTGAGCGAGGGCGACGAGCTGGCGCTCGTGCCGCCGGTCAGCGGCGGCGCCGGGCCGAGCGTGGGCTCCGACCGGGTGCGCCTGGCCGAGATCACCGGCGAGCCGCTGGACGTCGAGGCCGTGCGGCGGCTCGTGGCCGATCCCTCGACCGGCGCGACCGTGGTGTTCTGCGGCACGACGCGCGAGGTGCCGAGCCTCGAGTACGAGGCCTACGTCGAGATGGCCGAGGTGAAGATCCGCGAGCTGGCGGAGGCCGTCGTGGCCGAGCACGGGCTGGCGGCGATCGCCTGCGCGCACCGTACGGGCACGGTCGAGCTCATGGAGCCGAGCATCGTGATCGCGGCGTCGGCGGGGCACCGCGCGGAGGCGTTCGCGGGAGCGCGCGCGCTGCTGGATGCCGTGAAGTCGCAGGCGCCGGTGTGGAAGAAGGAGCATCCGGAGGACGGGCCCCCGGAGTGGGTGGCGGGGACGTTGCCCCGGGTGTGAGGTAGTCCCGGCGGGACAAGGACGCCCCGCGACGCATACCTATGCAATGCTTAGGCAATGCGCTCCATGGCCGTTGCCTTCCTGCTCGGCGGCTGGCTCGCCCTCGCCGGCTGCGGATCATCGGGTGACGACCGCGGCGAGGTGCTCGTGTCCGCCGCCACGTCGCTGAAGACCGCGTTCACGAGCTACGGCGAGCAGTTCGCGGACGCCGAGGCGCAGTTCTCGTTCGCGGGATCGGACGAGTTGGCCGCGCAGATCCGCACGGGCGCCAAACCGGACGTGTTCGCGTCAGCGAACACGAAGCTGCCCGACCAGCTCTTCGAGCAGGGGCTGGTCGAGCGGCCGCGGGTCTTCGCGGCCAACCGGCTCGTGCTCGCCGTTCCCGCCGAGGACGCGAAGGTGGCGAGCCTCGGCGACCTGAAGAAGTCGGGTGTGACGATCGCCATCGGATCGCCGGGCGTGCCGGTCGGCGCGTATACGCGGAGGGTGCTCGGCCGCCTCGCGGCAGCGGACCGCCGGGCGATCCTCGCCAACGTCCGTTCGGAGGAGCCCGACGTCGGGGGCATCTCGGCCAAGCTCGGCCAGGGCGCCGTGGACGCCGGCTTTCTGTACGTCACCGACGTGGCCGCCACGAACGGACGGCTGAAGGCGATCAGGCTGCCCGCGGCACTGCAGCCGGCGGTCGCCTACGGCGTCGCGATCGTCAAGGGCGCGCCCCACCGGGCCGCCGCGCTGAGGTTCGTGGCGGGGCTGACCGGGGGCGCCGGCGCGGATGCCCTGAAGGCCGCCGGCTTCGAACCGCCTCCGGCCGGCGAGCGCGACGACGCGACCGCGCTCGGCACGCCGCACCCATGAAGCGCGGGCGCTGGTTCACTCCCGCGCTCGTCATGGCGCTGGCCGTCGCGGTGACGTTCCTCACGCTGCCGGTCGTCGCGATCTTCGTGCGCTCCACGCCCGGCAGCCTCATCGGCGCGCTCGACGACCCCGGCGTGCTCGACGCGCTCTGGCTGAGCCTGCGCACGACGCTCGTCGCGCTGGCGATCATCGTGCTCGTCGGCACCCCCGCCGCCTACCTGCTGGCGACGCGCACGTTCCGCGGCCACGCGCTCGTCGTGACGCTCGTCGAGCTGCCGCTCGTCCTGCCGCCCGCCGTCGCCGGCGTCGGCCTGCTCGCCGCGCTCGGGCCCGGGGGGATCATCGGCAGCACCATCGCCGACGCGGGCGTGCGCCTCGCGCTCGAGACGGCGGGCGTGATCGTCGCGCTGACGTTCGTCGCGGCGCCGTTCTTCATCCGCGGGGCGCAGACGGCGTTCGCCGCCGTCGACCGCTCGTGGCTGGAGGCGTCGCGCACGCTCGGCGCCTCCGAGGCGCGCACGTTCGTGCGCGTCGCGATCCCCGCCGCCGCGCCCGGGATGCTGGCCGGCCTCGCGCTGGCATGGGGCCGCGCGGTCGGCGAGTTCGGGGCGACGCTCATCTTCGCCGGCTCCTTTCGCGGCCGCACGCAGACCGCGCCGCTGGCGATCTACGAACGGCTGGGCACGGACTTCGACGCCGCGCTCGCGCTGTCGGCCGTGCTGGTGATCGTGTCCGGCACGCTGCTGCTGTCGGCCAAGCTGCTGGGGCGCGACGAGACGCGGGTGCTGCGTGCTGCGGGTTGAGGCGCGCACGACGCTGGGCGCGACGTCGGGCTTCACGCTCGACGCCGTCCTCGAGACGCCGGCCGGCAGCTGCCTCGCGCTCGCGGGCCCGTCCGGCGCGGGCAAGAGCACGCTGCTGCGCATCGCCGCCGGCCTGCTGCGCCCCGCGCACGGCAGCGTCACCTGCGGCGACGAGGTCTGGCTCGACACGACGACCGATCAGGAGATCGCGCCCGAGCGGCGCCGCTGCGGCTACGTCTTTCAGGACTACGCGCTGTTCGGCCACATGCCGGTCTGGCAGAACGTCGCCTACGGGCTGCGCGGCATGAAGCGCGCGGAGCGGAGGCGCCGCGCGATCGAGCTGCTCGAGCGCTTCGGCATCGGCGCGCTCGCCGACGCCCGGCCGCGGACGCTGTCCGGTGGCGAGCGCCAGCGCGTCGCGCTCGCCCGCGCGCTCGCGCCCCAGCCGCGCGCGCTGCTGCTCGACGAGCCGCTGTCCGCGCTCGACGCTCGCACCCGCGCGAGCGCCTCGCGCGAGCTCGCCACCGTCCTGCGCGACAGCGGCGTCCCCGCGCTGCTCGTGACGCACGACTTCACCGAGGCCGCGGTGCTCGGCGACCGCGTCGCGGTCATCGACGGTGGCCGCATCGTCCAGTCGGGCACCGCCGGCGAGCTGGCCGCCTCGCCGGCCTCGGCGTTCGTCGCGGACTTCACCGGCGCGGTGGTGCTGACCGGTGTCGCGCACGACGGGCCCGGCGACCTCACGGTCGTCGAGCTCGACGGCGGCGGCACCGCGACGAGCACCGACCGGCGCACCGGGCCGGTGGCGATGAGCGTGCACCCCTGGGAGATCGCGCTCGAGCCGGCCGGGACGCACGAGGAGAGCTCGATGCAGAACCGCCTCGAGGCCGAGGTGCTGACCGTCACCCAGGTCGGCAACCGCGTGCGCGTGGGCCTCGCGGCCCCGCAGCCGCTCGTCGCGGAGATCACGGGCGCGGCGCTCGGCGGGCTGCATCTCGCACCCGGCGTGCGGGTCGCGGCGACCTGGAAGGCCACCGCGACGCGCCTGGTCAGCCTGTGACGCCGAGCAGCTCGAGCGTGGCGGCGAAGCGGGTCCAGGGGGCGAGCGTCGCGACGGCGAGCGCGTCGTCGAACGTGTCGACGTCGCGCAGCGTCTCGAGCGCGGCCGTGCGCAAACCCAGCTTCTTCAGGCGGGCGCGCTGGGCCGCGCCGGTCCGGTCCGTGCTCATCGGGACGCCGTCGAACACCGCCGGATCGGCCGCGGACAGGCCGATCGCCCAGTAGCCGCCGTCGGGCGTCGGGCCGAGGACGGCATCGACCGCCGGGTCGCCGAGCCGCTCGAGCGCGCCGGCGAGCTGCGCGCGCGTGACCTGCGGCGTGTCCATCCCGATCATGAGCAGCGGCTCGCCGACGTCGGCCACGGCATGCGCCAGCCGCTCGCGCAAGCCGTCGCCACGCTGCGCGACGACCGCGAAGCCGTCGGGCAGCCACGGACCCGGTGCGCCGTCGAGCACGAGCACCCGCCGCGCCGCGCCCGGCGTCCACGCCACCGCCTGCAGGCTGTCGGCGAGCGCCGCCTCGGCGAGCGTCGCGGCCTGCGCCGGCTCCAACGGCGGGCACAGCCGCGTCTTGCTCTGGCCGGCGACCGGGGCCTTGGCGACGACGACGAGGGCGGCGGGCACGCGTCGCACGCTAGTCAACTGCACCGCCCGACGAGCGCGCGTGCGATCCTCCGGGCGTGCCTCGCACGACGCTGACGATCGCCTGCCTCGCCACGATCACGCTGCTCGCCGCGTGCGGCTCGGACGAGGAGAGCGCCGAGGCGACGGCGACCACGACGCCACCCGCCGGCGCGTCGGGCTCGGAGCCCGCCACCGAGACGACGCAGGCCAGGCCGACCGCCGCAGACGGCGTGCGCCTCGTCGGCATCGGCACCTTCGAAGCGCCGGTCCACGTCACCGCGCCGCCCGGCGACACGCGCCGGATCTTCGTCGTCGAGCAGGGCGGCACGATCCGGGTCATCACCGGCGGCAAGCGCCGCTCGCGACCGTTTCTGGACATTCGCAACCGGGTGATTGCGGGCGGGGAGCAGGGGTTGCTGTCGATGGCGTTCGCGCCCGACTACGCCAGGACGCGACGCTTCTACGTCAACTACACCGACCGCAGCGGCACGCAGAGCGTCGTCGAGTACCGCCGCTCGAAGTCCAGCCGCGACCGCGCCGACTCGGGCACCGCCCGGCGCGTCCTGCGCTACGACGACGAGGAGGCCAACCACAACGGCGGCCTCGTCGCGTTCGGGCCCGACAAGATGCTCTACATCGGCACCGGCGACGGCGGCGGCGCCAACGACCAGCACGGCGAGCGCGGCAACGCGCAGAACCTCGACAGCCTGCTCGGCAAGCTGCTGCGGATCGACCCGCGCCGCTCCGGCGGGCGCGCCTACCGGGTGCCGCCGAGCAACCCGTTCGTCGGCCGCGGCGGCGCGCGGCCGGAGATCTACGCCTACGGCCTGCGCAACCCGTGGCGCTTCTCGTTCGACCGCCGGACCGGCGACCTCACGATCGCCGACGTCGGTCAGAACGCGGTCGAGGAGGTGAACTTCGCGAAGGAGGGCAAGGCGCGCGGGGTCAACTACGGCTGGCGTCCGTTCGAGGGCACGCGGCGCAACTTCGACGAGCCGGCGCCGAACGCGGTCGCGCCGGTCCTCGAGCTCTCGCACGGCGACGGCAACTGCTCGATCACCGGCGGCCACGTCGTACGCGACCCGAACCTGCCGGCGCTGGCCGGCCGCTACGTCTACGGCGACCTGTGCGTCGGCCGCCTGCGCTCGGCGCGGCTGTCCGCCGGCTCGGCGCAGGGCGATCGCGCGGTCCCCGGGGTGGCGAAGGTCGAGCAGCTCTCCTCGTTCGGCGAGGACGCGCGCGGCCGCGTCTACGTCATGTCGCTCAACGGGCCGGTCTACCGGCTCGCCGCCGGCTGACCCGCCGCCCGCCGCGTACGCTGCGCGCATGACGCTGGAGCGCTTCGACGTCGCGCTCGTGCCCGCCGACAACCCCGGCCCGTTCACGCTGAACGGCACGAACACGTGGGTCGTCGGGCGCGACCCGTGCTGGATCGTCGACCCGGGGCCGATGCTCGACGAGCACGTCGCGGCGGTGCTGGAGGAGGCGCGCCGGCGCGGCGGGGCGGCGGGCATCGTCGTGACGCATGACCACGGCGACCATGCCGGCGCGGCCGGCGCGGTGCGCGCGGGTGCCGGCGGCGTGCCGGTCGGCGCCGCGCGCTGGGAGGGCGCCGACGTCGTGCTCGGCGACGGCGACACGTTCGGCCCGCTGGAGGTCGTCGCGACGCCCGGCCACGCCACCGACCACCTCGCGTTCGTGACCGGCCCGGTCTGCTTCACCGGCGACGCGGTGCTCGCCCGCAGCAGCGTCTTCGTCGCGCCCGACCCGGGCGCGCTGCGCGGCTACCTCGCGGCGCTGCGGCGCCTGCGCGCGATGCGCCTGGAGCTGCTGTGCACCGGCCACGGCCCACCGGTCACCGATCCCGACGGGCTGCTGGACCGCTACCTGGCCCACCGCGCCGACCGCGAGCGGCGCCTCGTCGCGGCGCTGGCCGACGGGCTGCGCGGCACCGACGAGTTGCTCGACCGCGTCTGGGACGACGCGCCCGCCAGCCTGCGCCTGGCCGCCACCGCGACGCTGGCCGCCCACCTCGGCAAGCTCGAGGAGGAGGACCGGCTGCCCGATGGCGTCGAGCGCGTGCCGTGGCCGCCGGAGGGCGGGTTGCGGCCGATCGTGTGAGCCAGCCATGCACAACTGCCGGATCGATGACGGCGCCGAATCGATCCGTCAGTTGTGCATGTATGGCGTGCACAACTGCCGACACGATTGACCAGCGACGGTTATCCGGCAGTTGTGCACCCGCCCCCGCCGGCCCTGGCCCAAACGGCGACACGACCGCAGCTCGCACACCTCAGACATGCCGTTCGCCGACAGCCCCACCCGCGCAGCGCGAAAGCGCACCAACCCAACCCCTCAGCCGCCCGCAGCCTCCGCCAGCCGGGCCCGCGCCAGCACCATCGCCGCCTCCAGCGGCGACACACCCCCGGCGGCGGCGTCGTCGAAAATCCGCTCGAGCGTCGTGCCGATCCCGCGCACGAGCTCGCCCGCGCGGCGCGGGTCGTAGCCGCCTGCCTCGAGCTCGACCGAGATGTTGATGATCCCGCCCGCGTTGACCACGAAGTCCGGCGCCCACAGGACCCCGCGCTCCATGAGCAGCGAGGCCACCTCGTCGCCGGCGAGCTGGTTGTTCGCCGCTCCCGCCACGATCGGCGCCCCGAGGCGCAGCACGCTCTCGTGGTCGAGCAGGCCGCCCAGCGCACACGGCGCGAACACGTCGGCCGGCGCCGACAGCACCGCGTCGGGCTCGGCCCAGCGTGCGCCGAGCCCCTCCGCCAGCGCTCGCTTGCGTGGATCGATGTCGGAGACCAGGAGCGTCGCGCCGGCTTCGGCGCAGGCGGTCGCGACGCGCCCGCCGACGTTGCCCAGGCCGGAGATCGCGATCGTGCGGCCCGCCAGCGATCGCGTGCCGAAGACGCGCTCGCAGCACACCTCGATACCGGCCTGCACGCCGAGCGCCGTCCACGGGCTCGGGTCGCCCGAGCCGCCGAGGCGACGCGACAGCCCGGTGACGTGGCGCGTCGCCAGCGCGATCGTCTCCATGTCGCGCGACGACGTGCCGACGTCCTCCGCGGTGACGTAGTCGCCGCCGAGCGACTCGACGGTGTCGCCGAAGTCCAGCAGCGCGTCGGACCGCCACTCGCGCTCGCCCGCCACCACCGGATCGGGCGCCATGATCACGCCCTTGCCGCCGCCCAGCGGCAACCCCGCGACGGCGGACTTGAACGTCATCGCCCGCGACAGGCGCAGCGCGTCGCGCACCGCCGCGCGCGAGTCGACGTAGTGCCACAGCCGGCAGCCGCCGAGCGCCGGGCCGCGCGCCGTCGAGTGGACGGCGACGATCGTGAAGCATCCCGAGCGCCGGCCGCGGCGCACGAGCAGCGTCTCGTGGTCGAGTGTGGCCAGGTAGCGGTCGATGCCTACGACGCTACTTGAACGCCCCCGGCGTGGCCTCGGCTGCCGCAGCCGAGCCCGGGGACGGGCTCGTCGGTGCCGACGGCGTGTCGCCGGGGGCGGTCGCGCCGCCGCTCGACGGCGGCGACGGCGGCGGACGCGTGCCGCCCGCAGGGATCTCCGTGCGCGGGGTCAGCCCGTCGATGCCGTGGCCGAAGCCGGTCTCCTCGTCGGGCGCGACGACGCCGCCCGTCACCTCGTCGGCGCCACCGGCGCCCGTCGCGATCCCCGCAGCGCCCTCTGGGGCGCGCGTGGGCGAGGTCGTGTTGCGCGCGAGCTCGGCCACGCCGGCGTCCGGGCTCGCGGCGGCGTCGCGCTTCAGGCGGTCGGCCGCGGTGGCGGTCGCCGACGCGACAGCCGCCGCCGCGCTGCTGCCCGTGCGATGTGCGGGGATCGCGCCCGCTACCGCCGTGGCGGGCGCCTTCGGCGACGCCGCGGCCGCGCCGGGGCCCGCGCCGCCGCGCTTGGACGGCTCGATGATCTTGTGCGTCACCTCGGCCGCGCCGCCCGCCGCGAGCGCGGCGCAGCAGACGACAGCGGTGACCTTCGCCGCTGTCCCGCCGCCGGCCACGACGAGCGCGCCGCCCCCCGCGGCCGCGCCGCTGGAGGCCGCGCCGCCACCGGCGGCACCGCCGAGGCCCAGCAGCTTGAGGGCGGCGGCGAGCGGCCCCGGGCCGGGCGACAGCGCCGCCAGCCCGGCGCGCACGCCGCGCAGCTGGTTTCGGTAATCGCTGCAGGCCGTGCAGTCGCGCAGGTGCCGGCGGGCCAGCCCGCTGGCCCGCACACCGCGGTCGAAGGCGTCGGTCAGGTCGCTGCGGATCTGCGCGCAGGCGGTGTCGCGCGCCTCGCTCGCCTCGACGAGACCGATCCGGGCCCGAACGAGCAGGGACTTCACCGCCTGCAGCGAGACGCCCAGCACCTCGGCGAGCTCGGCGTAGCTCAGCCCGTCCATCTCACGCATGAGCAGCGCCGAGCGCTGCTGCTCGGGCAGCCGCCGCACGTCCTCGATCAGCCGTCGCAGGTCCTCGCGGCGCTCGGCCTCGAGCGTCGGGTCGTGCAGCGGCCGGCGCGACGTCTCGAAGAGGTCGATCGCCGGCGGGACGGGCTTGCGCAGGTGGTCGATGCAGCGGTTGTGCGCGACGCGGTACAGCCAGGCGCGCAGGGAGACCGGGCGGTCGCTGATGCGCAGCGACGAGTAGGCGCGCAGGAACACGTCCTGCAGCGCGTCCTCGGCGTCCTGGCGCGAGCCGCCGAGCATCTGGCGGGCGTAGACGAAGAGCCGCTGGCGGTAGCGGTCGTGGATGACGCTGAAGGCGGCGTCGTTGCCGGCCCGGAACAGCGCGACGAGTTGCTCGTCGGAGCGCAGCCGCAGCAACGGCACCGTGACCGAGATCCGGTTGCGTGCGGCGGGTGCTCTGAGCGCTCCGGCCTCCATGTCCCTATCCCGGTGGACTGTAACCGCAGCGGGGGTCGAAAGTTGTGAACCTAGCCCGCCGGAGGTGACGGCTGTCACACCTCGGCGTGCGTGCGCAGTGAGGCGGCGATGACGATGAGCGCGATCCCGGCGCTCTCGACGAGCCCGGGCACCTGCGCGAGGACGATCGCCCCGACGACCGTCGCCGTCGCCGGCAGCAGCGCGAGCAGCAGCGCGAAGCGGGCCCGCGCGAGCCGCCGCATCGCGACCTGCTCCAGGCCGTAGGGCACGACGCTCGACGCCACGCCGACCGCCAGGCAGGCGGCCAGCAGGAGCGGGTCGACGAGCGCCGGCACCGCGCTGACGACGAGAAACGGCGCGAGCGCCACCGCGCCGATGAGCATCGCGAGCGCCAGCCCGTCGGCCGGGCGCAGCCCGGGGTCGGCGGCGACGCGGTGGCCCAGGACGATGTAGGCCGCCCAGAACGCCCCCGCCGCGACCGCCAGCGCGAAGCCGCCCGGGCTGCCGGTGAGATGTACGTCGGCGAGCGCCAGCACGCCCGCGCACGCGAGCACGAGCGCGAGGACGTCGCGGCGCGTCCGCGAGCCGATCGCCGCGACCGCGATCGGCCCGACGAACTCGATCGCGACCGCGGTGCCGAGCGGCAGGCGGTCGATCGCGAGGTAGAAGGCGAGGTTCATCAGCGCCAGCGCGATGCCGAACGCCGCCGTCACCCGCAGGCGCGCACCGTTCCAGCGCGTCTGCCACGGACGCCGCCACGCCACGAGCACCGCGGCCGCGGCGACGACGCGCAGCCACGCGACGCCCGCCGCCGGGACGACCGCGAAGAGCAGCACGGCCAGCGCGGCGCCGACGTACTGCGAGATCGCGCCGAGGACGAACAGCGCCTGCGGCGGCAGGCGGTCGGTGACACCGGCGGGCTCAGGCGCGGGCGCAGGCCCGGGCTTCGGCTCGGCCGGCGGCGCGGAACGCGGCATCCGAGCAGGCTAGAACCACCTCCACACGATCCACACACGATCTTCGCCACGCGAGCACCGGCGCGACCTAGCATGCGACCGATGGGAGAGACCTCGCCGACGGCGACGATCGTCATCGTGGAGGACGAGCCGGCGATCGCCGATGCGCTGGCCGCCCGCCTGCGCGCCGAGGGCTTCGCCGTCGAGGTCGCCCACGACGGGCTGCGCGGCGTCGAGCTGTGCGCGCGGATGGAGCCCGACCTCGTCGTGCTCGACGTCATGCTGCCCGGCATCGACGGCCACGAGGTCTGCCGCCGCGTCCAGCGCGACCGGCCCGTCCCGGTGCTCATGCTCACCGCGCTCGACGCGGAGACCGACCTGCTCGTGGGGCTCGGCGTGGGCGCCGACGACTACATGACCAAGCCGTTCAGCCAGCGCGAGTTCGTCGCGCGTGTGCGGGCGCTGCTGCGCCGCGTCCAGCGTGCCGCCGACGGCTCGGCGACGCGGGCGATCACCGCCGGCCCGCTGACGATCGACCCTGCGCGCCGCGAGATCCGACTCGACGGCCGGCTCGTGCATCTCACGCCGACCGAGTTCGACCTCGTGCACCGCCTCGCCCAGCGCCCGGGGATCGTCTTCACGCGCGAGCAGCTGCTCGAGGAGGTCTGGGGCTACGCCGACGGAACCGCCGGCGAGCGCACGGTCGACTCGCACGTCGCGGCGGTGCGGCGCTAGCTCGGCGCCGACGTGCTGCGCACGGTGCAGGGCATCGGCTACGCGTTCGGAACGCCGGCGCCATGAGGCCGCTGCAGTCGCTGTCGTCGCTGAAGCTCAAGCTGGGCATCGTCATCGTGGCGGCTGTCTGGATCACCGCCGCGGCGACGATCGTCGCCGTGCGCTGGCTCGACCTGCCGTCGATCGTCGGCGCGGGCGCCGGGATCGCGCTCGCGCTGGCCTGCGCGCAGCTGCTCGCCCGCGGCACGACGAAGCCGCTGCGCGAGATGGCCGGGGCCGCGTCGGCGATGGCGCGCGGTGAGCACGGCCGCCAGGTCGCCGTGACCTCCAACGACGAGGTCGGCGAGCTGGCCCGCGCGTTCAACCGGATGACGAAGGAGCTCGCCGAGACAGACCGCCTGCGCCGCGACCTCGTCGCCAACGTCTCGCACGAGCTGCGTACGCCGCTCGGCGCGCTGCAGGCGGTGCTCGAGAACGTCGTCGACGGCGTCAGCGAGCCCGATCCCGAGACGCTGCGCACGATGCTCGCGCAGACGCGCCGGCTCGGCCGGCTCGTGACCCAGCTGCTGGATCTGTCGCGCTTGGAGGCCGGCGAGCAGCCGTTCGACATCCGCCCCTTCGCGATCGCCGACGTCATGCAGAACGCCGCGCGCGAGGCGCGCCTGCACGCCCCCGACGACGTCGTCTTCTCGATCGACGCGCCGGCCGGGCTGCTCGTCGAGGGCGACTCCGAGCGCATCCAGCAGGTCGTGACGAACCTCGTCGAGAACGCGGTGCGCTACTCGCCGCGGCCGGGACACGTCGCGCTGCGCGCGAGCGGCGCCGACGGGCGCGTCGTGCTCGAGGTCGACGACGAGGGGCCCGGCATCGCCGAGGGCGATCGCGAGCGCGTCTTCGAGCGCTTCTACCGCGGCGACGGCCGCGAGCAGGTCGCCGACGGGGCGGACCGCGGCGGCGCCGGGCTCGGGCTGGCGATCGCGCGCTGGATCGTCGACCTGCACGGCGGCACGATCCGCGCCGAGGGGCGCGAGCCGCAGGGCAGCCACATGGTCGTCACGCTCCCGCGAGCGCGCTCGTGAGCGAGGCGGCCCCCGCCGTTCGCGCTCCGCGCGAGCGCGGGAGCACCCGCGCGCGCTTCACGATCGCCGCCCTCGGCGCCGGATTGCTGGCGGCGATGCTGCTGCCGCATGCGCCCGCCGGGCTGGGCTTCGTCGTGGTGGCCGTGGCGCTGGCGGGTGCCGCGGCGCTCGGCGGACGGCCGGCGCGACCGCTGCGATCGGCGCTGCTGGGCGGGCTGGCGCTGGCGCTGGCGGCGTCGGCCGCGGTGCGCGACGCGGGCTGGGTCGTCGGCGTCGAGCTCGTGGCCGCGGTCGCCCTGGGCTCGCTGGCGATGAGCGCGCCGCGCACCTGGCGCGGGTCGATCCTCGGCGCGGTCGCGGCCCCGCTGCGGATGCCGTCCGGAGCCCGGCTGGTCGCTGCCGGCGCGGTGCGCGCCCTGCCCCGCGGCTCGCGCGGGCAGGCGTTCGCGCTCGGCCGCGGCCTGCTGTTGACGGGCGTCCTGTTGACGATCTTCGGTGCGCTGTTCGCCACCGGCGACCGGGCGTTCGCGCAGATCGCCGGCGACGTGCTGCCCGACGAGGTCCCGCTCGGCGACCTGCCGCTGCGGCTGCTCGTGCTCGGCCTCGTCGTCTCGCTGGCCGGCGGCCTCGCGCAGGCGGCGGCGATCGCCGACGAGCCTGCCCGCGGGCCCCTGCTGCGCCTCGGCCGCGGCGAGTGGCTGCTCGCGCTCGGCGCGCTCAACAGCCTGTTCGCGCTCTTCGTCGCGGTGCAGATCGCGGTCCTGTTCGGCGGCGACGACTACGTCCGCGACAGTGCCGGGCTGACCTACGCCGAGTACGCGCGCTCGGGCTTCGCGCAGCTCGTGGTGGTGGCGGGGCTGACGCTGGCGGTCGTGGCCGGCGCGCTGCGCTGGGCTCGCACGGAGAGCGTCGGGCAGGCGCGTCTGCTGCGCGCCCTGCTGAGCGCGCTGTGCCTGCTGACGCTCGTGGTGCTCGCGTCGGCGCTGCATCGGCTGGGGCTCTACGAGCAGGCCTACGGGTTCACCCGCGCGCGGCTCGCGGTCCACGGGCTGTTGCTGTTCGGCGGCGCGCTGTTCGGGCTCGTCGTCGTGGCGCTGGCGACGGACCGGCGCGGCTGGCTGGCGCGGGCGACCGTCCTGCTGGCCGCCGGGGCGGCGCTGCTGTTCTGGGTCAGCGACCCCGACCGGCGGATCGCGGCGCACAACGTCGAGCGCTACGAGGCGACCGGCCGGATCGATACCGACTACCTGGCCCGGCTCAGCGCCGACGCGGTGCCGGCGCTCATGGCGCTGCCCGCGCGGTTGCGCGAGCCGGCGGTGGCCCGGCAGCGCGCGCGCCTCGCCGGCGAGCCCGACGGCCTCGCCGGCGCGAACGCCGCGCGCTCACGTGCTCGCGACGCGCTGGACCTCCCGTAGCCTCAGCTGCGCAGGCAAATCGTCCCGTGCCCCTCGGGCCCCGGTGGAGCTGGGCGGCGGCGGGTCGGCCGCCGGCTCGGCGCGTTGATCTGTGCTCAGACCGCCCGCGGCTCGCGCGGCGTCGCCCGCGGTGGTTGCTCACGTACGCTGAGCCGCATGAGAGCCGGCCTCGTGCCCATCGCCGTCGCGTGCCTGGCCGCGGTCGGCTGCGGAGAGGAGCGCGGGAACGCGACGCGCACCGTGCCCGAGCGTGTCGGACCGGCGCCGGCGGCCGATCCGCGCGCCGTGGCGATCGCCGCCGTCTCGCTCGTCGACTACGCGCTCGACGTCGGCCAGACCCGCGTCGGGCGAGCGGGGCGCATCAGCTTCGTGGCCACCAACGACGGCACGGTGCGCCACGCCTTGGCCGTCGACGCGCCGGCCGGCCGGGTCAGCACGGACGCGCTGCGGCCCGGTGAACGCGCGACGTTCGCGATCCGCCTGCCGCCCGGCCGCTACAAGTGGTACTGCCCGATCGCCGACCACGAGGCGCGCGGGATGGTCGGGCGGCTGCGCGTCGCGGAGTGAGCGCCGCCGTCTACGCGTCGTCGTAGCCCGGCTCGCCGGGCAGCACGACGCGCGGCTCCTGGCCGGCGGTCGCCGCCCCGACGACGCGCGGCAGCACGGCCACGATCTCGCGGCCGCGGGCGTGCTCGAAGAGCGCGTCGATGCTCCTGAACGCCGACAGCTCCTCGAGGTGGCGCAGCGTCGGGAAGACCAGCGCCAGCTCGCCGCGGGCGTACGCGCCGGTCGCGGCGCGCGGGCTGATCCAGCGCACGTCGACGCACTCCTGGCCGTCGACCCGCGGGCGCGCGCCCGCCGGCGCACGGGCGAGGAAGAAGCGCGTGTCGAAGCGGATCTCGATGCGCTCGGGCGTGATCCAGCGGCTGTACGCCACGAGCGCCTCGGGCTCGACGTTCGTCACCGCCGCCTCCTCGGCGAGCTCGCGCACGGCCGCCGCGCGATGATCCTCGCCGGCGTCGACGGCGCCGCCCGGAAAGACCCAGAAGCCGCCCATGAACCGCTGCGCCGGGCTGCGCCGGACGAGCAGGACCTCCGGGCCGCGGTCGCCGTCGCGCAGGAGGATCAGCGAGGCCGACTGGCGCGGGATCGCCGGATCGCCCTCGCGCCGCAGGCGCTCGCGGACTGTCGGACGCTTCACGCTGCGAGGGTATAGCTACCCTCCTGCACATGACGACCGAGACCGCCACCACCCGCTGGATCTGCGAATCCTGCGGCTTCATCTACGACCCCGAAGAGGGCGACCCCGACGGCGGTATCCCGCCGGGTACCGCGTTCCTGGAGATCCCCGACACGTGGTTCTGCCCCGTCTGCGGCGCGCGCAAGAAGGACTTCACGCCCTACGAGGACTAGGTGCCCCGCGCCTGCGCGTCGTCGCGCGCGGTGATCAGGCGTGCGCGGTCGCCCCGGCGCCCGTCGTCAGCGGCGGCTGCGCCGCCGGGCGCTGGACCGCGCCGCGCCGCAGCACCCGCCGCGCGATCGCCGGCGCCAGCAGCGCGGTCGGCGGCCTGAGCATGCCGGTGACCTCGAAGAACGTCCGCGCGACGACCTCGTCGTGGGCGGCGGTCGCCACGAGGCGCTTCATGTAGCGGTCGATGACGCGGTCGGGCAGCGGCGCGGTCTGCTCGACCTCCGGCAGCGCGAGGTCGCCGCCCGTAGACAGCTTCCAGGCGTGATCGACCGGACCGTCGGCCGCCTTGAAGAAGCGCTTGGCGAGCTTGGCGTCGCCGCTTCGCAGCACGTCGCGCAGCGCGACCGCCTCGAGTGCGGCGACCGTCATGCCCTGGCCGTAGATCGGGTTGAAGCTGCACAGGGCGTCGCCCATGACGAGCAGGCCCTCGGGGAAGCGGCGCAGCTTGTCGTAGCGGCGGCGCACGCTCGCCGGGTAGCCGTGGGTCGCGATCTCGTTGGTCGGCTCGGCCTGCGCGATCGCGGCGGCGACGTCGGGATCGGTGACCGTCGCGGCGAACGCAGTGAATCCCGCGGCGTCGGTCGGGGGCCGGTGCGCCTCGCCGTAGCCGTACAGCGTCACGTTCCAGGTGCCGTTCTCGTCGGCGAGCATCGCGACCCCGCGCGGCCGGCCGGGGTGGGCGGCGTCGAGCACGATCTTGTCGTCGCCGAGCGCGCCCGGGCGCATGCGCAGGTTGCGGCTGGCGTACATGATGTCGACGTCGACGCGCTCCTCGGCGGGCGCTTCGTAGCCCATCGCCTCCAGCCACTTCGGGACCTTCCCGCCGCGGCCCGAGGCGGCGACGACGAGGTCGGCGCGCAGATCGACCGGCTCGCTGCCGGCCGCGCGGTCCTTGGCGCGCACGCCGGTCACCCGGCCGCCGGCGCTGAGCAGGTCGACGACGCCGCACTGCTCGCGCACGGTGACGTTGTCGATCGCGCGCACGCGGCGGCGGACGATGCCCTCCAGCAGCGGCCGGCTGGCCACCGAGCCCGGCTCGCTGCCGACCGGGGTGCGGGCGACGTCGTGGCCGCTGATCTTGAAGCGCGTCTCGAGGCCGGCACGCAGCGCGGGCGCGTTCTCGGCCATCGTCTCGTCGCGGAAGCCGGGCAGCAGCCCTTCCAGCGCCAGCTGGCCGCCGAGCTGCAGGCCATGGGCGTGGCGGCCCTGCGGCACGGCGCGGCGGTTCTCGCTGACGCCCTCGGGGAGGCGGTCGCGGTCGAGCACCGTCACGCGGTCATAGGAGTCCGACAGGACGCGGGCGGCGAGCAGGCCGGCCATGCTGGCGCCGATGACGATCGCGTGCTCGCCGGCGCGCGGGGCGCCGCGGTCGATCCGGGAAGAGGACTGCTTCGGGCTGACGGCCATGACGTTCATTCGCTCCTGCGGTCGGACGGTGTGGGGCAACTGTCCCGCGGCCCCGCGAGCGGTCCCATCGGGCATTCACCACAATCGTGGTTCGGTTCTCCGCCCTGTGACGGACCTCACACCCGCGCGCCAAGTACGCTCGCTGGAGGCATGGACGAGGGAATCCGGATCGGCGTCGCGGCGCAGGCGCTGGGGGTCAGCGTCGACACGCTGCGCCGCTGGGAGCGCGACGGCCGGATCACCTTCGAGCGGCGCGGCACCACCCGCGTGCTGGCGCCCGAGGAGCTGGCGCGGGTGCTGCGCGAACGGGGCACGAACACCCGCTCGAGCGCGCGCAACCGGATGACCGGCGTCATCGTCGACGTCAAGCGCGACGGGATCATGGCGCAGATCGACCTCGCCTGCGGGCCCTTCCGGATCGTCTCGCTCATGTCGCGCGAAGCGGCCGACGAGCTCGACCTGCAACCGGGGCAGACGGCGACGGCGGTCGTGAAGTCGCCGATGGTCATCATCGAGCGCGGTTGACCCTCCAGCCGCTGCCGGCGGGCGCGGTTCGCGGTGCAGCGCGACGCCCGCGATGGCTAGCCGCCGGCGAGCACGACCAGGTAGCCATCGGCGCGCAGCAGCTCGACGACGACCGTCCGGTGGTCGCCCTGCAGCTCGATGACGCCGTCCTTCGCCGAGCCGCCGACGCCGCAGCGCTTCTTCAGCCGCCCGGCCAGCTCGCGCAGCGCGGCGTCGTCGAGCGGGACGTTGGAGACGGTGGTCACCGCCTTGCCGCGGCGGCCGGCGGTCTCGCGGCGCACCTTCACCGGCCCGCCGTGGCTGCGCAGCTCGGCCAGGCGCGGGTCGCGGGCCTTGCGCAGATCGCCGTCGGTGGTCGACCAGACGACCCTGGAATCGCGGCGCTTGGCCATGCGCCGCACGCTAGCGGAGGGCTCGCCGACCGGCACGATCTATCGTGCACGGCCATGGCCAAGCCCGGGTCCAAGCTCAACCTCCGCCAAGCCGGACGCCGCGCGATGCACCGCCGCTACGAGGCCGCGGCGGAGGCCGGCGACGCCGAGGCGATGCTGCTGCTCGCGACGTTCCGCGCGCCCGAGGATCCCGAGGCGTCGCGCGTCTGGTTTCGCCGCGCCGCCGAGGCCGGCAACGCGCACGCGATGTACATCGTCGGCCTGCTGCTCGAGCGGACCGACCCCGACGGCTCGCGTATGTGGCTCGAGCGCGCCGCCAAGGCCCACCACGTCGACGCGATGATCAAGCTCGGCGTGCAGGCGCACGAGGCGGGCGACCTCACGCAGGCGCGCCAGCTCTACGAGCAGGCGGCCAAGGGCGACAGCGTGGTGGCGATGTTCAACCTCGGGCTCCTGCACGAGACGACCGATCCCACCGTCGCGCGCGACTGGTACGAGAAGGCGGTGGCCAAGGGCGACGCCGACGCCATGTTCAACCTCGGGCGGATGCTCGAGCCGGACGATCCCGACGCGGCGCGGACGCTGTGGGAGCGGGCGGCGGCGGCCGGTCAGGTGGAGGCGCAGGAGCGACTCTGAGCGCGCGTGTCCCCGGGGGGTTCGGCCGGGGCCGCGACCGGGGTAGCACCGTCCCGATGACCGAGCCCGAAGAGACCGAGGACCCCGAGGCGATCTTCCGGTCGCTGACCAGCCGCTTCGGCGGACGCCTCGACGTCAAGCTGGAGAGCGGGCCCGACGACGCCCCGCTGCTGAAGGCGGGCGG
>JAUXSD010000269.1 GCA_030681525.1 Solirubrobacteraceae bacterium | reverse complement strand
CGCGGCGCCGGCGCGGACCGGCGGCGCCGGCGGCCGGCTGCTCGGCGACCGGCGGCGGGCGGCGCTTGCCGGCGGCGCCTTGCTGCTCGTCGCGGTCGCGGTCGGCCTGGGGCTGCTGGGCGGCGACGACGACGGCAGTGGTGGTGGCGCCGGGAACCCCAATACCACGAATGCGGCCGGCGACGGTGGGCGCGCCGCGTCGGTGGTCGACATCACGCGCAAGGAGCTGCTGACCCGCCCCAACGCGCTGGCGATCGCGTCCGGCCACGTGTGGGCGCTCAGCAACCGCACCGGCGACGTCGTGCTCGTCGACGCCGAGACCGGCGCGCCACGCGAGCGGCTGAACGTGGGCAAGAGCGGCAGCTCGCTGGCGGCCGGCTTCAACTCGGTCTGGGTGACCAAGGAGGCCACGAGCAGCGTGCTGCGCTTCGACGCGCGCAGCCGTCGCCGCGCCGCCGGCGGCTCGCTCAGGGTCGGGCGCCCGGGGCGCAACGTCGCGGTGGTGACGGGAGCGCGCGCCGTATGGGTGGCGGTGCGCAACGAGCGCGACGCCGACCGCAGCCCGGAGGCGGTCGTCCGCATCGACCCGCGCACCGGCGAGCAGCAGACGATCGCTGTCCCCGGCGGCGTGCAGGACCTCGCGGTCGGCGAGGGCGCGGTCTGGGTGTCCAACCGCTTCGGCTCGACGGTGACGCGCATCAGGGTGAGCGACGGCGCACAGGACGTCGTCGAGGTCGGCGCCGGGCCGAAGGGCCTGGCGGTCGGCGAGGGCGCGGTCTGGGTCGCCTCGTCGGGCAGCGACGAGATCACCCGCATCAACCCGCGCACGCTGGGGACGCGCTCGATCGCGCTCGGCGCGATCCCCGAGCGCGTGACGGTCGGCGGCGGCTCGGTCTGGGTCACGGCCAAGGAGGCGGGCCGGCTCATCCGGATCCGCCCGAGCACGCGGCGCGTGCTCGAGCGCATCGACACCGGTCCGCGGCCGTACGCCCTCGACGTCACGCGCGGGCGCGCCGTGTGGGTGTCGATCCTCGACGACAACGGCCTGCAGCGCGTGCGCATCGCGCCGCGGGGCTGAGGTCTCGGGTCAGAGGTCGCGGCGCGAGACGACGCCGTCCTGCAGGGCGCGCATCGCCAGGTAGGAGCGCTTCTGGTTCTGCGGCAGGTGCTGCACGCCGAAGTAGCCGAACAGCGTGCGCAGGTGCGCCTTGACGGCGTCGATCGACAGGTACAGCTCGTCGGCGATCTGCTGGTTCGTGGCGGGGGTGGCGAGCTCGGTGCCCTTGTAGGGCCGGCACAGCGCCGCCAGCACCGCGCGCTGGGTGGCGCTCAGCTCGGGCAGCTCGGGCCGGCTGCCGGCGGCGGCGGTCGGGCTGGACTCCGCCGACTCCGGGACGCGGTAGGCGATGAGCGTGCGGCCGACGCGCAGGACGTCGCCGTCGCGCAGCCGCTGGCGCCCCGAGACGCGCTGGCCGTTGAGAAACGAGCCGTTGCGCGAGAGGCCGTCGTCGGCGACGGTCCACTCGCCGCCGAGCGACTCGAGCTCGGCGTGCAGGCGCGAGACCTCGGTGTCCCACTCCAGCGCGACGTCGTTGGCGGTGCCGCGCCCGATCGTGACACGCTCGCGCGACGGCTCGAGCACGAGCAGCCGCTGGTCGCCGGCGCCGTCGCGCAGGACGAGAAACGGGGTGCCCGCGCGCTCGGCCTCGATGCGTTCGCGCAGCTCGGCGGGCGTGGCGGCGTGGGCGGCGAGCGGGGACTGATCGGCCTGCTGTGCCACGCCGCTGAGCTTGGCAGATCGCCACGTCAACCACCCTGGGTGGCCGAACGTCACACCTGAGGGTGCGAGGTGTGACCCCGGGGGTGCCCGCGCGACGGGGCCGCGGCGTGATCTTGCTCACAACGCCTATCGGCAAGGAGCCCCACCGCGATGCGCCTCTCCCCCTCCCCGCTGTCATTCACCTCGCTGTCCGACGAGGAGCTCGTCGCCCGCTTCCGCACGGGCGACGACGCGCCGTTCGACGAGATCCACCGCCGCTACCACGGCGCGCTGCTGGCGTTCGCGCGGCGCATGCTCAACGCCAGCGGTTGCGACGCCGAGGACGTCGTGCAGGACGCGCTGATCCGCGCCTACCGCGCGCTGCGCGTCACCGACCGCCCGATGGCGCTGCGGCCATGGCTGTACATGATCGTCCGCAACCGGGCGCTCGACGAGCTGCGCTCGCCGCAGCGCGCCGGCGCCTTCGACGACGAGTTCGCCCTCGATGCCGTGCCGACCGCGGACGCCGCGCACTGCGTGCAGCAGCGCGACGAGATGCGCCAACTCGTCGCCGAGATCGGCCGGCTGCCCGAGCGCCAGCGCATGGCGCTCGTCCTACGCGAGTTCGACGGCTGCTCGCACATCGAGACCGCCGAGCGGCTGCACACGACGGTGCCCGCCACGAAGTCGCTGATCATCCGCGCGCGGTCGAATCTGCACGCCGCCGTGGGCGCCGCGTAGGCGGGCACGCGTGTGGCGCGCGGCGGCGGTAATCTCGCGCGCACCGTGGACGTCACCCAGATCGAGGAAGCGCTCGGGCGCCTGGAGGAGAGCATCTCGGAGGCCCGCATGGCCACCGAGGTGATGCGCGAGGGCGACATCACGGCGGTCGGCGACCTCAACGCGGTGATCGACGCGATGGCGCTCGAGATCGCCGAGCTGAAGGGTCGCACGAGCGGGGGAATCGGGTAGAGGTTTTTGGCAGCTACGGTTTAAGACTCTCGGAGAGACGCGGACGCCGAAGGGACCGGCAGCCGCGTGACACGAAAGGACAACCCATGGCAAGCGCTGTGAGCGCGCAGGACATCGAGCCGTGCGCGAACGAGCGACTCGACCGGATCGTGACGGGAACCGTCACCGTCGTCCCTTTCCTCCTGCTCGGCGTCGCCGTCTGGCAGGCCTGGCAGAGCCTCCTGGGTTGGCATGACGTCGTCGTCTTCGGCGTCATGTACGTGCTGACCGGCCTGGGCATCACCGTCGGCTTCCACCGCCACTTCACGCACCGCGCGTTTGCCACGAGCAAGCCGGTGCGCGCGACGCTGGCGATCCTCGGCACCGCGGCGATCGAGGGCCCGATCACCGCCTGGGTCGCCGACCACCGCAAGCATCACGCGTTCTCCGATCAGTTCGGCGATCCGCACAGCCCGCACGTCGACCACGGCAAGGGTCTGCGCGGCGCCCTGCGCGGCCTGGCCCATGCGCACGTCGGCTGGCTGTTTCTGCACACGCAGCGCGGCAACAAGCAGCGCTACGCGCCGGACCTGGTCAAGGACCCGCTGATCCGCTTCATCGACCGCACGACGCTGTGGTGGATCGCGCTCGGCCTGGCCGTCCCGTTCGGCCTCGGCTACGCGCTCGGCGGCACGCTGACCGCGGCGCTGACCGGCCTGCTGTGGGGCGGCGCGGTGCGCGTCGTGCTGCTGCACCACGTCACGTACTCGATCAACTCGCTGTGTCACTTCTTCGGGCGCAAGCGCTTCGAGAGCGACGACGAGTCGCGCAACCTCGCGTGGCTGGCGCCGCTGTCGTTCGGCGAGGCGTGGCACAACAACCACCACGCGTTCCCGACCTCGGCCGCGCACGGCCTGCGCTGGTACGAGCGGATGCTCGACCCCAGCGCGCTGGCCATCGGGGCGATGGAGCGGATGGGCCTCGTGTGGGACGTCGTGAAGATCAGCCAGGAGCGCCAGGCGGCGAAGCTCGTCGCGACTGCTTGAGCACGGCTTCGCTTGCGCGAGGTGAGCGATCAGGGGTTCGGGCTGCTGACCGCGATCAGGCTGCCCGGCGGCGGCGAGATCGGCTTGTACGAGCCGCGCCATCCGAGCCCGCTCTTCCCGCCGGCTGACGCTCACGCCACCGACCACACGACGACCGGCTCGTCCTTGCCGCGCACCCGCATCGCGTCGACGCGCACGAGGTCCGCGCGGTCGCGCGTGAGCATCTGCTTGACGGAGTCGGCGAGGAAGATCGTGTGCTCGCTGCCCTTCGTCATCGACTCCAGCCGCGACGCGGTGTTCGTCGTATCGCCGATCGTCGTGTACTCCATGCGCCGCTGGCTGCCGACGTTGCCGGCCATCACGGGCCCCGAGTTCAGCCCGATGCCGATCTTGAAGTCCTGCCCGCCGCGGGCGCGCAGCCAGGCGTTGACCTCCTCGAGCGCGGGGCCGGCCATCTCCTGCGCCGCCGCCAGCGCCCGGTCGGCGTGGTCGGCCTGCTCGGTGGGCGCGCCGAACGTCGCCATGATCCCGTCGCCCATGTAGGCGATCAGCGTCCCGCCGTGGTCGAGGATGACGTCGCTCATCGTCGTGAGGTAGCGATTGAGCACGTCGATGACCTCCTCCGGCGTGCGGTCCTCGGAGTAGCTCGTGAAGCCGCGGATGTCGCTGAACAGGACGGTCACGACACGCCGCTCGCCGCCGAGGCGCAGCTCGTCGTCGACGCGCGCGAGGACGTCGTCGACGACGGCCTCCGGCACGAAGCGGGCGAACATGTCGCGCACGCGTTCGCGTTCGAACGCGCCCACCGCGACCGAGACGCCCAGCGCGCCGACGACGCCCAGCAGCAGCGCCGCCAGCGGGTAGAGTACCGAGACGATCAGGCCGGCGCCGAAGGCGAGCTGGGCGGCGACGAGGAACAGCGCGGCGGCGGCGAGCCCGGCGACCGCTCCGCGCAGCGGGCTCAACCGGGCCGTGAGCAGCGCGCCGGCCAGGCCCAGGACCGCGATGAGCAGCCCGTCGAGCCAGCCGGGCGCGCCGTGCAGCGGGAAGCCGTCGAGCACCGTCTGGATCGCGGCGGCCTGGACCTCGGGCCCGGCCATGAGGTCCTCGCTCGCCGTCGAGGTCGGGAAGACGTCCTTCAGCACCGGCGCCGTCGCGCCGACGACGACGACCTTGTCGCGCAGGGTCGCGGCCGGCACGCGATCGCGCAGCACGTCGCCGAAGGACAGCGTGCGCACGGTCCGCGGCGGCCCCGGGAAGTCGATCCAGGCGGTGCCGTCCGCAGCGAAGCGGTCGCGCGCCACCGGTCGCCCCTGCGCCAGCTCGGCCGCGACGACGGGCAGGCCGCGCAGCCC
This sequence comes from Solirubrobacteraceae bacterium, assembly GCA_030681525.1. Taxonomy (GTDB): domain Bacteria; phylum Actinomycetota; class Thermoleophilia; order Solirubrobacterales; family Solirubrobacteraceae; genus CADCVQ01. Next base: position 6,122 of record JAUXSD010000269.1, on the reverse strand, counting down.
GAGGTCGTCGTAGGCGAAGCGGCGCAGCACGCCGCCGGGGTCGTTGGGCAGGTTGCCGCTGCCGGCGCGGGCGCCGATCTCGCGCAGCACGTCGTCGCCGCCGAAGATGTTCGTCGCCCCGCCCGCGCCGATCTCGGTCGTGCTCAGGACGATCCGCGGCGCGCGGCCGACGGCGCGGATGAGCGCGTTGTCGGCACGCACGTCGCCGCTGGGCGCGGTGAACTCGATGTCGTAGACGATCACCTTCGCGCGGGCGCGGCGCAGGCGGTCGATCAGCCGCGCGTGCACCGTGCGCCGGAACGGGAACTGCGCGACCGTCGAGTTCGTACGTGCGTCGATCCCGACGACGACGACGTCCGGCGCGGCGCGCTCGCCGCGGATCGAGAAGCGCGCGTCGACGGTCCGCAGGTCGCTCGAGCGCAGCACGTCGCCGGCCCAGAGCGCGAGCACCGCTCCGGTGGTCGCGAGCGCGACCGCCGCATACAGCGTCACGACGAGCGTCCTGCGGCGTCTGCGCATCGAGCGGCAGTCTGGCGGCTGAACGGGACGCTCGTCACCGTGCGGCGCATTAGAGTGCGCCCATGCGACGCCGCCGATGCGCGTGGGTCCTGGCCTGCACCGCGCTCCTGGCCGGCATCGCCGCGGCGCCCGCCCACGCGATCAGCAGCGTCTACGCGCTGCAGGCAACGGTCGCCACGGCCGGCGGATCGCTCGTGCAGTACACGGTCGGCGCCGGCGGGGCGCTCGTCGCCTCCGCGCCGGACATCGCGCTGGCGGCGACGCCCCAGGACATCACGGTCACGCCCGACGGACGCTTCGCCTACGTCGCCACGACCGCGTCGATCATCCCGTTCGCGCGCGTCGCCGCGAACGGCCGCCTCGAGCCTTCGCCGGGAGCGGTCGGCGGCGGCGCCACCACGATCATCGTCAACCCGCAGGGCACGCGGGTCCATCACGGGCAAGGCGCGAACGTCGTCACGCGCGCGATCAACGCCGACGGCACGCTCGGCGCGCCGGCCACGACACCGCTTCCCGCCGGCACCTTCGCGGCCTCCGTGCAGTCGCTGGCGATGACCGCCGACGGGCGCAGCCTGTACGCCGCCGACGCGGGCGGGGCGACCCCGCTCGTCTGGCAGTTCGACGTCGACCCCGCCACCGGCGCGATCGCGTTCAAGAACCCGCCCGCCGTGGCCTGGCCCGGCGTGCCGGGGCCGAGCGCTCCCCCGATCGGAGCAGGACGGATGGCGATCACGCCGTCGAGCAGCCACCTCTATCTCGCCACCGAATCCCAGGCCGGCGGCATCGGCCGCTGGGCGATCGGCCCGGCGACGGGCGCGCTGACCGCCGGCAGCGTGCAGGCGCCGGCGTCGGACACGTACGCCGAGGCCGCGGTCGCGACGTCCGTCGCCGGCGACGCGCTGTGGGCGCCGAGCGGCGGCGGCACCTCGGCCGCCCCCGAGCGCATCCGCCAGTTCGCGATCGGCGCGGGCGGTGCCCTGGCCCCGCTCGCCCCGCCCGCCGTCAACTACGTCGTGGCCGGCCCGGCCCGGGATCTCGTCGCCGGCCCCGACGGCCGCACGCTGTACCTCGGCCAGGACGGCACGGTCGGCGAGTGGAACATCGGGCCCGGCGGCGTGCTCGCACACCGCGCGAACGTCCCGCCGGGACCCGTCGGCGGCCGCCAGAACGCCGGCCTCGCGCTGTCGCCGTCGCAGGCGCCGGTGGCGACGTTCGCCGTCGCGCCCGCCCCCGCCGGCCAGGCGACGGCGTTCGACGGCAGCGCTTCGAGCGATGCCGACGGCGCGATCGCCCGCTACGACTGGGACTTCGGCGACGGGGCGGTCGCGCTGAACGCCGGTCCCACGCCGACCCACGTCTACGCGTCACCCGGCGTCCGCACTGCGCTGCTGGCCGTGACCGACGCCGACGGCACGTCGACCGCGACGCTGTGGACCGGCACCCGCGCGCTGCGCAACGGCGGGCCCTCGGCCCTGGCGGCGCGCAGCTTCACGGTGGCGGCCGCGGCGGCGCCCGGCCCGCCGCCGCGCCCGCACGTCGGCCGCTCGGTGACGGTCGCGGCCGAGCGCGGGAGGATCCTCGTCCGCGTCCCCGGCAGCCGCCGCTACGTGCCGATCGAGAGCCTCACCGAGATCCCGCTGGGCTCGATCATCGACGCGCGCAAGGGGCGCGCGCGGATCACGACGGAGGTCGACGCGCGCACGGGCCGCACGCAGTCCTCGCTGTTCTACGACTGGTTCTTCCGCATCCTGCAGACGAGCGGACGCAAGCCGATCACCGAGGCGCGGCTCGTGAAGGGCTCGTTCCGCGGCTGCGCACCGCGTCGCGCGCGCTCCGCGTCGGTCCCCGCGTTCTCGCCGTCCTCGATCGCGGCGGTCGCAGCCGCCGCCGGCGAGCTGCGCGCGCAGTCGGCGGCCAAGCGCAAGCGCTCCAAGCGCAAGGTGCGCCAGCTCTGGGGCCGCGGCAACGGCAGCTTCCGCACCGGCGGCAAGCGCTCCTCGGCAACCGTGCGCGGCACGTGGTGGCTCGTGCAGGACCGCTGCGACGCCACGATCACGCGCGTCAAGGTCGGCCGCGTCGACGTGCGCGACTTCCGCCTGCGCAAGACGATCCGCCTGCGCGCCAAGACGCGGCGCACGACGTACTTCGCCAAGGCGCCCTAGGCGCCTAGCGGGCGCAAAAAAAGGGGCGGCCGCTCGCGCGACCGCCCCGATGGTTCAGAAGGCGCGTTCAGCCTAGATCGGCTGGACGTTGACCGCCTTGGGACCCTTGTCGCCGGCCTCGGCGTCGTAGCTCACCTTCGAGCCCTCGGCGAGCGAGCGATAGCCCTCTCCCACGATGCCGGTGTGATGGACGAACAGGTCCTTCTGACCGTCGTCGGGGCTGATGAAGCCAAACCCCTTGTCGTCGCTGAACCACTTCACGGTGCCAGTAGGCATACCGATTCTCCTCGGATGTCGTGCTGCAACCCCGAGGATGCTGTTCAGGCAACAACACTGGGCGCTGGCACTTCTTGCGCCGGATCCTTCTGGTTCCGGCCTTTCAAATCGGGAATGTAGCGGGTCACTACCCTGGTGCGCCATGCCCGTGCTCAGAGAAGACCTACGCAACGTCGCGATCGTCGCCCATGTCGACCATGGCAAGACGACCCTCGTCGACGCGATGTTGTGGCAATCCGGGGCGTTTCGGGTCGGCCAGGACGTCAACGACCGGGTCATGGACTCGATGGATCTCGAGCGCGAGAAGGGCATCACGATCCTCGCCAAGAACACGTCGGTGCGCCACACGCCGACCGGCTCGGCGACCGACGTCAAGCTCAACATCATCGACACCCCCGGCCACGCGGACTTCGGCGGCGAGGTCGAGCGCGGGCTGTTCATGGTCGACGGCATCCTGCTGCTCGTCGACGCCAGCGAGGGCCCGCTGCCGCAGACGCGCTTCGTCCTGCGCAAGGCGCTCGAGGCGCGCCTGCCGGTGATCCTCGTCGTCAACAAGGTCGACCGGCCCGACGCGCGCATCGCCGAGGTCGTCGACGAGGTCTACGAGCTGTTTCTCGACCTCGACGCCGACGAGGAGCAGATCGAGTTTCCGATCGTCTACTGCAACGCGAAGGCCGGCCACGCCTCGCTGGAGGATCCCGACGACCTGTCCGACAGCCTGCGCCCGCTCATGGACCTGCTCGTCGATCGCATCCCCGCGCCCGCTCACGAGCCCGGCCACCCGCTGCAGGCGCAGGTCACGAACCTCGACGCCTCTCCGTACGTCGGCCGCCTGGCGCTGTGCCGCGTGCGCCAGGGCACGATCAAGCGCGGCCAGACCGTCGCCTGGTGCCGGGCCAACGGCACGATCGAGTCGGCGAAGATCTCCGAGCTGTACGTCACCGACAACCTCGACCGCGTCGAGACCGACGAGGCCGGGCCGGGCGAGATCATCGCCATCGCCGGCATCCCGGAGATCACGATCGGCGAGACGCTGGCCGATCCCGACGACCCGCGTCCGCTGCCGGTCATCTGCGTCGACGAGCCGTCGCTGTCGGTCACGATCGGCATCAACACCTCGCCGCTGTCGGGCCAGGACGGCTCGAAGGTCACCGCCCGCCAGCTCAAGAACCGCCTCGACGCCGAGCTCATCGGCAACGTCGCCCTGCGCGTGCTCGACACCGAGCGTCCGGACACGTGGGAGGTCCAGGGCCGCGGCGAGCTGCAGCTCGCGGTGCTGGTCGAGATCATGCGCCGCGAGGGCTACGAGCTGACCGTCGGCAAGCCCCAGGTCCTCACCCAGGAGATCGACGGCAAGCTGCACGAGCCCGTCGAGCGCGTCGCGATCGACGTCCCCGAGGAGTACGTCGGCGTCGTCACCCAGCTGCTGGCGCTGCGCAAGGGCCGCATGGAGTCGCTGGTCAACCACGGAACCGGCTGGGTGCGGATGGAGCAGATCGTCCCTGCGCGCGGGCTGATCGGCTTTCGCACGGAGTTTCTCACCGAGACGCGCGGCACCGGCCTGCTGCACCACGTCTTCGAGGGCTGGGAGCCGTGGTTCGGCGAGCTGCGCACCCGCCCGACCGGCGCGCTGGTCGCCGACCGCCGCGGCAAGGTCGCGTCGTTTGCGCTCTTCAACCTGCAGGAGCGCGGCACGATGTTCGTCGCGCCCGGCGAAGAGGTCTACGAGGGCATGATCGTCGGCGAGAACGCCCGCTCCGACGACCTCGACGTCAACGCCGTCAAGGAGAAGCACCTCACCAACCACCGCTCGTCGACGGCCGACGAGCTCGTCCGGCTCGTCCCGCCGCGCAAGCTGTCGCTCGATCAGGCGCTGGAGTTCCTGCGCGAGGACGAGTGCATCGAGGTCACGCCGAACGTCGTGCGCCTGCGCAAGGTCGCGCTGGACCAGACGAGCCGCGTGAAGGCGATGCGGGCGTCCAAGCGCGAAGCCGTCGCGAAGTAGCTCCCGCGCGCCGGCCGCCCGCGCACGATGTTCCGGTCTCGTGGCCGTAGGGTGCTCGCGCTCCTCCACCAGGATCCGTTCTCGCAGCGCGGCTCGGCCGAGCAGCGTCGGATGGCGAGATAATCGACGGATGGACGCGGGGACCGACGTCGAATCACTTCTCGCGCCAGGCCGGACGCTGCGCCCGTCGCGCGGGCCGGTGGTCAGCGCCCTGCCCGCCGGCGACGAGGGCGCACGCTATGACCGGCGGGCCGCCACCTACGACCGCCTGATCGGCAGCCGCCTGTACAACCGGCTGGCCTGGGGGACCAGCCCGTCGCAGTACACCGCCTTCGCCGCCGAAGCGGTCGCCGCCGGCAGTGGGCCGCTGCTGGACGCCGGCAGCGGCACGGCGACGTTCACCGCTGCCGCCTACCGCGAGACCGGCCGCCCGCTGGTGCTCATCGATCGGTCTGTGGACATGCTCGAGCGCGCCACCGGGCGACTCGCCGACGCACCCGCGGCCTTCGTGCAGGCAGACCTCCTCGACCTGCCGTTCTCGCCCGGTCAGTTCAGCACCGTGGCGTGCTTCGGCGTGCTGCACGTCCTCGATGACGCGCCGGCCGCGCTCGCAGCGCTGCGCGACCAGCTGGCCGCCGGCGGGCAGCTCTTCGCATCGATGCTCGTGGCCGATCGCGCCGCCGGCCGCGCCTATCTCAACGCTCTGCACCGTGCCGGCGAGGTGGCACAGCCACGACGCGCAGAGCACCTCGCCGACGCCGCGCAGTACGTGTTCGGCGCACGCGTCGACATCCGGCGCACCGGCTCCATGGCCTGGCTGCGAGCCGGCCACCAGCCATGAGGCTGCCGGCTCCGATCGTGCTCGGCCGGCTCACCCGGACGGACACGGCGTCACCGTGCCGTCCCGGTCGGTGCAGCGCGGGGCCGGCCTGGTGGGCTCACGCCGCGGAGGCGGCGGTGGCGGGGGCGCGGACAGAGACGGAGCGGGGAGGCGGGGCGGCGGAGCGGGCGGGGGGACGGGGGCGGGTGGAGCCGGCGCCGTAGGCTCGCCGGCCGGTGGCGGCGGCGGTGTCGGCGCGGTCGCGGGCGGCGGCGGGGGCGTCGGGGCCGCCGCGGGCGGTCGCCGGGTGATCGGCTGACGCTGCGTGCCGCGACGCACC
>JAUXSD010000268.1 GCA_030681525.1 Solirubrobacteraceae bacterium | reverse complement strand
CGTCGTCGACGTCGACGACACCGTCGCGCAGCACGGAGCACTGAGCGTCGCACGGCAGGATCACCGGCGCGGTGAACCGGATCACCGGCGCGGTTCCAGCAGCGATCGCAGCGAGCGGAACGGCGGCAGCCACGCGCCGGTGTCGGGCAGCGAGTCCAGCGTGATGCGCGGCAGCGGCTCGCGGAAGACGCCGTCGATCTCCTCGAGATCGATGAACTCCATAACGTCCGACGCCACCGCGAACGTGGCGTGCTCGCGGAACCCGATGATCGTGACGTAGACGCCCTTGGCCCGCAGCTCCTCCAGCGGCTCGCGGAACGCACGGCCGTCGCCGGAGGCCACGACGACGTGCTCGAGCGTGCCCTCGTCGGCGCGCAGCCGGATGTGGGCGAGCATGTCGTCGTCGACGTCGGAGTCGTCGGTGATCTTGGGCTTGGCGAACACCGCGAAGCCGACGTTGCGCAGCGCCTCGACCCAGGGCCGCACCACCTCGGTGCTGCCGGGCACGACGTTGGTGAACACGGTGGCCTCGGCGAGCGCGTCCGGGCCTGCGAGGTCGAGCAGCCAGCGGCCCACCGCGTCGAATCGGGGGCGGAAGGCGGCGGTCGGCCGAGCACCCAGGAGCGATCCCAGGCTCATGTCCATGTTCGGCGCGTCCCAGACCAGCAGCACCCGGGGGGCGGGCGGCGAGGTCGGCGCGGGGGTCGTCATGGCCGGACCCTATCCCGGCCCTCCGGATAGCATCCGCGCACGATGGACGACCCCAGCGAGATCGCCCGCCGCACCGCCGCGGCCATGGAACGTGCCGACGCCGCCGCCCGCGGGGCGGGGATCCGGTTGGTCGACGTCGGGCCCGGTACGGCCGCCGTCGCCCTCACCGTCGCCGAGCAGCACCTCAACGGCCACGGCATCTGCCACGGCGGGTACGTGTTCCTGCTCGCCGACGCCGCGTTGGCCTACGCGTCGAACAGCCACGGGGTCTCGGCGGTGGCCTCGGGCGCCGACATCGCGTTCCTGCGCCCCGGCGCGCTGGGCGACGAGCTGGTGGCCACGGCGGTGGAGCGGGTCCTGGCCGGCCGCTCGGGCCTCTACGACGTGACGGTGCGAGCGGGCGACGCGGTGATCGCGGAGTTCCGCGGCCGGACCCGCCAGGTCCCGGGCCTCGCGGCCCCCGGGTAGCTCACGCACA
>JAUXSD010000026.1 GCA_030681525.1 Solirubrobacteraceae bacterium | reverse complement strand
TCGCCAAGCACCCGCAGACGATCAACGGCCAGCCGTACATCACGTCGTGGAACAACAAGCAGGCGCGCGGCTACGCGGGCGCGGACACGAACCTCTTCTCGTCGGTCTACCGCTCGCAGATGCTCGACGAGGAGATCGAGGCGCGGATCGCGGGGCAGCGCAAGCTCACGCTGGCGGGCCTCGTCGAGGCGATGGGCGAGGCCGCGACGACCGACCTGCGCGCCGAGCAGGTGCTGCCGCTCGCGCTCGACGTCATCGGGACGCCGAAGGACGACAAGCTCGCCGACGCGGTCGCCGAGCTGCGCGACTGGGTCGCCTCGGGCTCGCACCGCCGCGATCGCGACGGCAACGGCGTGTACGAGCACGCCACCGCGATCCGGATCCTCGACGCGTTCTGGCCGCTGTGGATGCGCGCGCAGTTCGAGCCGTCCCTGGGCTCGAAGCTCTTCGACGAGCTCGTCGCCGCGCACAAGCTCGACAACAACCCCAACGACAACGGCTCGCACCGCGGCTCGGCGTACCAGGACGGCTGGTACGGCTACGCCGCGAAGGACCTGCGCCGCGTGCTCGGCCGCAAGGTGGCCGCGCCGTACTCCAAGCGCTACTGCGGCGGAGGCAAGCGCGCGCGCTGCGCCACGCTGCTGCGCGACGCCCTGTCGCGCGCGCTCGACGTCCCTGCTTCGAAGCTCTACGCCGACAAGGCCTGCGCGGCGGCGGGCAAGGCCGGCGACCAGGCGTGCTTCGACAAGATCGCCTTCCAGGCGACGGGCGGCGTCACGCAGCCGATGATCGCGTGGCAGAACCGCCCGACCTACCAGCAGGCCGTCGAGGTGCAGGGCCACCGGCCGCGGTAGCGAAGGGCAGGCGGGCGATGTGCGCCTGGGTCGAGAGCTCGTCTCTTCATTTCGTGGCCCGCCACGAGGAGCGCGACGACGACGACGTCGGGGCGGTGCTGGGCCTGCTGGAGGACACCCGCGAGCGGCTGGCTGCGGTGTTCGGTCAGCTGCCCGAGCGCGAGGTGACGATCGTCCTGCACACGAGCCGGGCCGAGCTCGACCTGGCGCAGCCGCTGCTGCCCGTGGTCCGGCGCCTGACGACGCCCGCCGCGCGCCGCTATGTCACCGGCTGGGCCGGCGGCAGCGCGCTGCACACGCTCACCCCGCGCGGGCTCGCGATGCGCGCGGCAAACGTCGAGGGCTCACGGGAGATGCTCTCGCTCACTCCGGCCGCGTTGTACGTCCAGCTCGTCGTGGCGGAGTGCAACCGCGACCTGCCGCCGCCGTGGTCGCCGCGCGCGACGTGGCGCGCGGCGCACTGGGCCTGGCTCATCTATGGCTCGGCGCAGTGGTTCTCGGGTCAGACCGCGCACGCGCGCCCGGCGATCGCGCGGCGCCTGCGCGAGGGAGCGCGCCCGGACTTCCCGCCGTCGCTGCGCGACGCCGCGCTGCTCGGCGGGACGGTTATCGACCTGATCGCGCGCGAGGCGGGGGTCGAGCGCGCGGCGGAGCTTGTCTGCTCGTTGCCCCGCGGCGGGCCGCGCGAGGCGCTGGTCGCGGTGTTCGGGGGACGCGCGATGGTGCACTCGGAGGGGACGTGGCGGGCGCACCTGGCGCGTATGGCGGGGCGCTGAGCGCGACCGCCCCCGAGTGGGTGGTTCCCGCTTCCTGGATCAACGCGTTGCGCCGCGAGGACGCGCTGAAGGACTCAGACCTCTTCGCAACTCAGAGCAGCTGTCGTTCGAGTCCTGTGCCGCGGGTCACCCGAGCCGGGCAGCACCTCGCGTGTACCGCGGATCGCCGGTAGGTTCAACTGATGGGCACCGCGACGACAGGGAGGTTGCCCGCCGTCTCAGACACCGACACCTGGCACCGAGCCCGCCTCATCCCCACGGCGGGCATCAGAGGCCAGGATGAGCAGGAGAAGCGCGCGACCTCCTGCCTGCTCGCGGTGATGCACGCCGTTCCCGAGTTTGGCCACGCCCTCCTGAAAGAACTCGGCGCGCCGAAGGCGCCTGTGATTGAAACCTTTGCCGAAGTACGTTTCAAAGACGCCGCCGGGAAGACCGTCATTCCCGATGGGGCGATCGTGTGCCAGCGAGGCAAGAAGCGCTGGACGTGCCTGGTGGAGGTCAAGACCGGCGGGGCGCCACTGAAGGACGAGCAGGTTGGTAGCTACCTCGACATCGCTCGCGAACACGGCTTCGACGGCGTCCTGACGATCTCGAACCAGATCACTGCGAACTCGAATGAGACACCGGTATCCGTCGACGGGCGCAAGCTCCGAAGGACCTGTCTTTGGCACTTCTCGTGGTGGAGGATCCTTACCGAGGCGATCGTTCAAAGCCGCTATCGCGGCGTCACCGATCCAGATCAGGCATGGATCCTCGGTGAACTGATCGCCTACCTCGACAACGAGGCATCAGGCGCCGCCGGCTTCGAAGACATGGGCGACAAATGGGTGAGCGTGCGCAAGGCCGCGCACGACGGAACTCTCCGCCAGTCCGACCAGCAGACGAGAGCGGTCGCCGAACGGTGGGAGCAGTTCACGCAGTACCTCTGTCTCGGACTCTCGCAGGACCTAGGACGCTCGGTGTCAGCCCCGCGACCGCGTGGGCAGACCACGGCCAACCGACTGGACGAGCTGACCAAGCTCCTCGCGGCCGAGGGTGTGCTTGAAGCCGTGCTGCGGGTGCCCGATGCCATCGGCGACCTACGGCTCCGAGCTGACCTGCGTGCCCGTCAGACACTGACGAGCGTCGCCGTTGACGCTCCACGTGAGGGTCGCGCCAAGCCGCGCATCAACTGGCTGCTGCGCCAACTGCGCGAGGCTCCAGATGATCTTCGCGTAGAGGTCGCCTTCCCCAACGCACGCGAAACGACCAGCGCCCTTCTGAAAGAGGCGCGCGATGATCCCAATCGGCTGCTCTACGCGCCCGATCCGAAGCGTGAAGCACGCAGCTTCATCCTCACGCTCGCCCGCCCCATGGGGTCGAAGCGCGGCAAAGCCGAGGGCTCATTCGTACGCGAGACCCGTGCGCAGACGTTCGACTTCTACCGGGACCTGGTTCAAGCCCTCAAGTCGTGGCAGGCCCGGCCGCCCAAGCTCCGGGAGACCCCGGATGCCGACGAGGTACCGGAGTCGCCACAGCCCGACCCGCCGCCATTCGTTGCCTCAGACGAGCGAGAGGTCGGAGAAGCTTCCAACCCCGCAGAGGACTGAGACGCTTCATCCGAGCTCGGTCCCCAGCCAGATGACGAGCGCCCCGACCGCCAGCACCGCCAGCAGGACCGCCAGCACCCGCCACGCCGGCGTCTCCTGCGCCGGCTCGTCGCGCACGATCTCGGCCTCCAGCAGTACCTCCCGCGCCGCCGTATGGCCCGACTGCGGCACCAGGATGTCGCGCGGCCCGGCGGCGAGCATCTCGGGCACGTCGAAGCCGCGGGTGCGGCGCAGCGTGGACGGGACGCCTTCCTCCAGCAGCAGGCCCTGGATGAACTCCGCCTCGGCCAGGTTCATCGCGCCGGCGACCCGCACGAGGTTGCCCTCGAGGTAGCGCGGGTCGATCTTGCGGGCGCGGGCGTGACGCTCGTCGACAGGCTCCACGACGTCCGTGGCGCTCTCGATCACCAGCGGCATGTCGCAGGTCCGGCAGAAGCGCTCGTCAGGCGGGTGGGGTTCCCCGCACGTGGGGCAGACGAGCGCGCCGGAGGCCATCAGATGGCTGATTCGGCGGCCCGTGCGGTCAGATGTGCGCGGCTCGTGGATGCAGGGCGCCGCGGGGCGAAGGTACACAGTGCCAGCGGCACGGGTGCCTTCGGTCCGTGGCGGTTCCACGCCGCGAGGCGCGTGCAGCTGGCGGTGCGGGTCGTGAAATCAGCCATCTAGCTCACCTCGACATCGACTTCCCGGATCACGCCGTCCTCGATCAGGTACGACCGCACGGCGGGCTCCGCGCCCGATCCCTTCGGCACGCCGACGATGAGCCACTCCACGCCGGGCCAGCCGGCGGCGAAGTTCACGTCGGTCTGCGACGGATAGGGATCCGAGCGGGTGTGGGAGTGGTAGATGGCCACCAACCCGTCCTCGCCCGCGTCCTCGTCGGCGAACGCGAACCTGATGAGCTCGCGGCCGTCGATGTCGAAGCGAAACGGGCTGGCCGCGAGGTTCTCCAGGGCGTGCGCGGCGCGGGCCGCCCCGTCGCGACCGACGACGAGGCCGCAGCACTCGTTCGGCGCGTCGCGGACGGCGTGCGCGACGATCTCGTCGAGCAGTGCGCGGTCGATCTTCACCGCCTAGAGGCTACGCGCTGGCCGACCCGCCGTTCTTCGCCTTCAGGCTCGGCTTCTCGTCGTCCTCGTCCCTGACGGACATGTTCGACACCGAGTCCTTGAACTCGCGCAGGCCGCGCCCGAGCGAGCGGCCGGCCTCCGGCAGCTTCTTCGGTCCGAGGACGACGAGGGCGATCGCCAGGATGAGCAGCAGCTCTCCCGGCCCGAGGTTGAATGGCATGGCTCAGTGGGCCTTTCTGTGGCTGAGTACGCGGCAGCATCACTGCTCACCGGTTTCGAATGCGTTGGGAATCGGGTCCTGGCCGGCGGCCCGGCGCAGCACGACGAGGTGCTGGCCCTCGTTGGCCATGATCGACGCGCCGGTCTGCAGCAGCTTGGCCTCGCCGAACGTCGCCTGCGCGTCGTGGTACGCGGCCACCGCGGCGGTCTCGAGCTCGATGAGGAACGCCAGGACGTCGGCGCGCGAGCGCACGTCGCGCAGCCCCTCGACGACCTTGTCGACGTCCGCCACCCCCGCAGGCGGCGCCGGCGGGGTGCCGCCGAGGCCGGTCAGCGCGGTCACCAGCGCGTCCTCGTGCTCCCTCTCGTGGGCGCGGAAGCGGCCCAGCGTCTCGCGCAGCACCGGCGTCAGCAGCCCGCCCCCGATCACGGTGTCGTACGCGATGACCGTCACGCGCTCGAGGTTGATCGCCCGCGCCAGCACCGGCGCGTCGCCGTCCTCGTCGCCCGCGGCCGAGGCGAACGCGCTGCGCACCGACCACAGCAGCGGGATCGTGGACGCCGCAAGTGCCGCGCCGCCCAGCCCGAACCCCCGCCGCAGCAGCGCCCGCCGGTCACGCTCGAACTCGACGATCTCGGCGGTCGACGCGACGCCGCCGTCGGCGATCACCACCCCCGCAGCAGGAGCAGGCCCCAGCATCACGCCGCCCGGCCGATCACGAACGCGCCCGGCACCGGCTCGCGGCCGAGCGCCTCGAGCAGCACGCTCACGTGCTCGGCCTCGTTGGTGATGATCGACGCGGCCATCGAGCGCAGCGGCTTGTCGGAGAACTTCGGCAGCGCGTCGATGTACGCCGCGATCGCCGTGTTCTCCAGGTCGATCGCGAACCGCAGCACGTCGGCCTCGGAACGCAGCACGGGAAAGTCGTAGGTGCTCTTGGCCCGGTTCGGCGTGCCGTCGAGGTCCTCGATCGATCCGGCCAGCCCGTCGGCGTGCTCCTGCTCCTGCTCGAGAAAGCCCTTGACGATCGCCAGCCGCTCGCCGCGCAGCCGGCCCGCCCCCACCTTGTAGGCGGCCACCACCATGAACTCGAGGTCCAGCGCGCCGTTGAGGATCTCGACATCCGCCTGATCGGACTCGTCGGGGCCGAGCTTGACGGGGTTCTTCGTGTCATCGCTGCACGCGGCGAGGAACATCGCCGACGCACCGGCGACGCTCACGCCCGATGTGCGGAAGAAACGCCTGCGTGACTGCGGATCGCGCAGGAAGTGGTCGAGGTCCATCTCAGTCTCCTGTAGGGGGCACTGCACGCTACCTACCTGGGGGCGCCGTTCGCGGCGTGCGGCGGGCGCGCAGGTGCTCAGGGACTGCCTGCGGGCGCGGGCGCCCGCCGGATCACCACCAGACGGTGGAATCCAGGTTCGCGATCTCCTCGACGGGCTTGGTGTAGATGCCGGAGGAGAGGTACTTCCAGCCGTCGTCGGCGACGATGAAGACGACGTTGCCCTCGTCGATCTCGTTGGCGATCCGTACCGCGACGCGGGCGATCGCGCCCGACGAGACGCCGGCGAAGATGCCCTCCTCGTCGAGCAGCTTGCGCGTCCAGATGATCGCGTCGGAGTTCGTGACGAAGATCTTCCGGTCCAGCAGGCTCAGGTCGATGATCTCCGGGATGAAGCCGTCCTCGAGCGAGCGCAGCCCCTGCACGGGCTCGCCCTGCATCGGCTCCGCGGCGACGATCTTCACCTCGTCCCCGAGCTCCTCCTTGAAGCGCCGGCCGTTGCCCATGAGCGTACCGCCGGTGCCGAGGCCCGCCACGAAGGCCGCGATGTCGTCGAGCTCCTCGAGGATCTCCAGCGCCGTCCCGTTGTAGTGCGCCAGCGGGTTGGCCTCGTTGCCGTACTGGTAGGGCATGTAGTACGCGTCGGTGTCCCGCGCGATCTCGTTGGCCATCGCGACGGCGCCGTTGGAGCCCTGGTCGCCGGGGCTGGTGACGATCTGCGCGCCGTACATCTCCAGCAGCTGGGTGCGCTCGGGCGTCACGTTGTCGGGCATGACGACCTTCAGCGGATAGCCCTTGCGCCGGCAGATCATCGCCAGGCTGATGCCGGTGTTGCCCGACGTCGGCTCGAGGATCGTGTGACCGGGCCGGATGAGCCCGTGCTCCTCGGCGTGCTCGATCATCGAACGCGCGACGCGGTCCTTGACGGAGCCGGTCGGGTTCATCGACTCCATCTTGGCCCAGATGCGCACGCCCGGCTTCGGGCTCAGACGCTTGAGCTCGACGAGCGGCGTGTTGCCGATCGCCTGCACGATGTCCCCGTAGCGACCGCCGCAAGGACGGTTCTGGAGCGGCGGGAGAGCCATGTGACCTATGAGTGTAGACAGATGGGGCAGTCGGCCTGAAGCCGTGAGCGCGCCATGTTGGCGGGGGTACCCGAGGCCAAAGCCCCGCTATCGCGCGTGACCCGCGGGCGCCTTCGCTAAGTTCCTCCCGCCGCGGTCGGTCACACGCGGGCGCCCGCATGGTCTTCCCCACGGTCCAGTTCGCAGTCTTCTTCCCGATCGTGCTCGCGCTCTCGTGGGCGCTCATGCGACGGCAGCGGATCTGGAAGCCGTTCATGCTCGCCGCGAGCTTCGTGTTCTACGCGGCCGCGGACCCGCTGTTCTGCATCATGCTCGCCGGGATGATCCTGGGCAACCAGGCCGCCGCGCAGCTCATCTTCCGCTCCGAGGACGCCCGCCGGCGCAAGCTCATCGTGATCGTCGCGGTCGCCGCCGATCTGTTGACGCTCGGCGTCTTCAAGTACTACGGCTTCTTCGCGACCGAGATCAACGCGCTGCTGGAGAAGGCCGGCCACGGGCTGCCGATCCCGCTGGCGGCGATCGCGCTGCCGGTCGGCATCAGCTTCATCACCTTCCAGGCGATCTCCTACACCGTCGACACGTACCGGCGCCTCATCGAGCCGGCGACGACGATCGACGTGGGCCTGTACCTGAGCTTCTTCCCCCATCTCGTGGCCGGCCCGATCGTGCGTGCCCGCGAGTTCATCCCGCAGCTGCAGTCCGCGCGCGACCCCAAGACGGTCGCCGTCGGCGCGGGCGTGGCGCTCATCCTCATCGGCCTGGTCAAGAAGGTGGCGATCGCCGACTACCTCGCGCGCGAGATCGTCGATCCGGTCTTCGGCGTGCCGCAGGCCTACTCGGCGCCGGACGCGATCCTCGCGACGTACGCCTACGCCGTGCAGATCTTCTGCGACTTCTCGGGCTACACCGACATCGCGATCGGCCTGGCGCTGCTCATGGGCTTCGTGTTCCCGCAGAACTTCGACCGCCCGTATCGCGCCGCGTCGTTCGGCGAGTTCTGGCGGCGCTGGCACATGACGCTGTCGCGCTTCCTGCGCGACTTCCTCTACATCCCGCTCGGCGGCAACCGCAAGGGCAAGCTCAAGACGATCCGCAACCTCATGATCACGATGCTGCTGGGCGGACTGTGGCACGGCGCCGCCTGGGGCTTCGTGCTGTGGGGGGCGATCCACGGGATCGCGCTGGTCGTCGAGCATCAGTTCCGCGGCAAGATCCGCCTGCCCAAGCCGGTGGCGTGGTTTGTCGTGTTCAACGTCGTGTGTCTGGCGTGGATCCCGTTCCGGGCGCCTGATCTCGATCTGGCCGGGTCGTTCATCTCCCGCTTCGCCGACTGGGGGCCCGCGACGCTGTGGACCGCCCCGATCGTCATCCTCACGTTCCTCGTCATCGGCCTGCAGCTGCTGCCGGCGCGCCCGCTGGACGCCCTCCGGGTGCGCTTCGAGGAGCTTCACCCGGTGGCGCTCGGGGCAAGCATGGCGTGCGTCATCCTGCTCGTTGCCGCGACCGTGTCCAGCCAGGGCGTGCCACCGTTCATCTACTTCTCGTTCTAGAGAGACCACCTCATGACAGAGCCGCCATCCGATCCCCGCCAGCGCAACCGCTTCATCCTCGACCGCGAGGGCGGGACGGGCCGCACGATGCGCGCCCGCGACGCGCTCGTCTGCGTCTTCGTGGCGGTCGTGCTGCTGCTGGTCCTCGAGGGCGCCTCGATCCGCAACTCGGGCAACAAGATGGAGGCCGGCGTCCAGCGCACGGTCGTGCTCGCCGTCGGTCATCCCGCGGGCTGGCTCGCCGACCGGCTGCCGCTCGCCGCGGCGGCCGACAAGCTGACCGCGGCGCTGTCGCCCGACGACGACCTCAGCGGCGGGCCGGGCGGGTTCAACTCGGCGCCGGTCGGCGGCGGACCGGTTCAGGCCGCGGGCGCGGGCGCCGGAAACGCCGCGGCGGCGCCGATCACCGCCGATGCGTTCGATCCCGCCGACCTGGGCGAGAAGCCCAAGCCGCTGCCGGCGCTGAGGAACCTGCTCGTCACGGGCGACTCGCTGGCCCAGCCGCTCGACGTCCAGCTCGCCCGCAACCTGGCCGACGACGGCGTCACGACGACCCGCGACGTGCACCTCGGCACCGGCATCTCGAAGTCCGACCTCGTCGACTGGGGCCTGCTCTCCAACAAGCAGGTCGAGGACAGGGAGCCCGACGCGGTGGTCATGTTCATGGGCGCCAACGAGGGCTTCTCGTTCCCCCTCGCGGGCGGCGACGAGGAGCTGTGCTGCACGCGTGAGTGGGCCGCGATCTACGCCACGCGCGCGCGCAGCATGATGGACACCTACCGCCGTGACGGCGACGCGCGGGTGTACTGGCTGACGCTGCCGCTGCCGCGCGAGCGCAGCCGTCAGCAGATCGCGCGCGCCGTCAACGCCGCGATCGAGGTCGCGGCGCAGCCCTACCGCTCCCAGATCAGGGTGCTCGACATGACCGAGGTGTTCACGCCCGGCGGGCGCTACCGCGCCGCGATGACCGTCAACGGCCGCGAGACGCTCGTGCGCGACTCCGACGGCATCCATCTCAACGAGGCCGGCGCGCGGGTGGCGCGGGACATCGTGCTCGAGCGGCTGCGCGCGGACTTCGCGAAGCTGGGCTGATCCGGCGCGGGGGCCGGCGAGCAGCCCGCTGGCCGCTCGCCGCCCTCACCGGGGTTCGGCACTTAGCGCGCGGCTGAGGTCGTCGCGCAGGCCTCGCCGACGTCCTTGACCTCGCCGCGGTCGACGATGACCTCCTGCGGCGTGGTGGCCTGGCCGTCGGGACGCTCGCACGTGAGCATCCACGCCTCCTTGACGCCGGTCTCCGTGCGCGGCCGCGGGCTGGCGAACTCGACCCGGCCGTTGCCCCAGTCGTCGTACGCCGCGCCGTCGACCTGGTCGTAGTTGACGATGACCGCCGTGTACGTCCCGGGCGGCGGGTCCACCAGGACCGCGTCCTCGGTGTTGTCACCAAAGGACGCCGACTGGCTGACGAGCGTGCCGGCGGAGTTGAGGACGTAGACGTCCCAGTCGGTGTTCGGATCCGCCCAGTCGATGTGGACCGTGAACTTGCCGTTGTCGACGCCGTCCTCCGGGCCGTCGACGTCGAACGTGAACTCCTCGTGCGCGCCGCGCAGCGGGTCGCCGGTGTTCTCGGCGGGCTGACCCGCCGGGTTGGCGACCGCGATCGTCGCCTGCGGCGGACCCTGCGCGTCGCGTCCGTCGCGGCCGGCGACCACCGGGCGCGTCGACGGGTTGACGTTCCACTCGAACTCCGAGCCATCGGTGACCATCGAGTACTCGAGCGTGTCCGGGAACATCTGGACCGGGCCGATGTCCGTCCCGTAGTCGTTGTTCCAGATTGGCGAGGTCTCGGTCATGAACGACTTGCTGATCGTCAGCTTCGAGCCCTCCGGCGCCGAGCCGGCGATGACGGAGTGCAGCTCCTGGTCGACGGTGGAGGCGAGCATCTCGTAATAGGCCTCGCGGTTACCGCCGCGACCCGCGCCGGCGGCCTGGCCGCGACCTAGGTACTCGTCGACGACCGCGTTGTTGTACGGCGGGTGGAAGCCGACCGTGCCGATCTCGAAGGTGTATCCGATCGAGCCGGCGGTCCAGAACGTCCAGTCCTCGGTGCTTCCCGTCGTGTCGTAGAGGCCGTAGCCCGGGATGTTGTCGTAGCCGTTGTGCCCGGCCATCCGCGCGCCGAGCGCCTTGTACTGGGCCTCCTCCAGCGGTGCTCCCATGTCGAACACCCCCGGCGGGCGCAGGATGAGGTTCGAGAACGTGTGGTTCGTGATGAGGTTCGTGATCGACCGCGTCGCCTGCAGCTCGCGGATGTTCTGGACCTCCGGCTCGGAGAACGGGGCGTCGCCACGGAACGTGTCGTTGGACCAGTCCGTGCTCGCGCCGGCGCCACCCCACAGGCCGCCGTAGTTGCGGTTGGGGTCGGTGCCGCGCAGGCGCCCGGCGGGGTTGTCGCCGCAGGTTCCCGTCGCGTACTGGGCCGGCGTCGACACCGAGATCCTGCAGTTCTTGCGCTTCATCTCGAAGTCGAACAGTCCGAAGGATGCATTGAACCCGGCGTGCGGAGCCTCGCGCGACAGGTTGAAGCCGTCCGGGTTGACGAGCGGCACGACGATCGTGCGCGTCGCGTTGACGAGCTGCGTCGTGCGGGCGCTCGTGCCGTAGTTGTTGAGCAGGTCGTAGGCGAACTCGATCGCATGCTCCGACGACGGCCACTCACGCGCGTGGTGCACGCCGAGCTGCAGGAAGATCGGCTTGCCGTCCTGCGCGGTGGGGTTCTGCGTGATCTCGATGCCGTTGACGTCGCGGCCCTCGACCGTCTGGTGGTTGAGCGTCAGCTCCTTGACGAGGGCCGGGTGGCGCATCGCCAGCCGCTTGAGCTCGAGCTCGTAGTCGGCCAGCCGGCGGTACTGGTTGCTGGCGCTGGGAAGCTGCGTCTTGGGGTTGGAGGCAGCGAACTTCGAGTCGGCCGAACGGTCGGCCTTCGCCCGTGCCTCGAGGTCGGCGATCCGCACGTCGTAGGTGAAACCGGCGTCGCGCAGGGTGCGCTCGTCGGCCGTGCCGTGCAGCACGACCTCGACGGAGTTGCCGTCGCCGTGCTCGGTGAGGTCGAGGCCCAGGCCCTGGAGGCGCCGCATGTCCTTGCGCGAGGCGGTGTTGACGTTGACGATCTGCACCTTGCCGTTGGAGCCCGCGGCGACCGCGGCGAACCCGACGGAGAGGTTGGCGCTCGACGCGTCGCCGCGGAAGCGACACGCCTGGATGCGCAGCTTCTGACCCTTCTTGACGAAGCCCTCGGCGAGCTCGTTGGAGCCGAAGCCGGCGGATCCGGCGACGGCCCGACCGGAGTTCGCTTCGAACACGCCGAGATCCCAGTCGCCCTCACCCGAGAGGCGGGCACGCACGAGGCCGGTCTCCGGTGCGGTGGCGGTGACCGTCTGGGTGCCGGCGGCCCCGTCGGCGTAGCCGGCATGGCACGAGCGGTCCACGGCGGCGGCCGCCTCCACGCTCTGGTTGATCGCCGCCTCTGCCGGTGCGGCGACGAGCGCCGCCCCGGTGCAGGCGAGCGCGAGCGCCCGCAGGCCCCGCGTCGAAGGTGGCAACTGCTTCGGACGGTGCATGGCGCGCCTCATGTGTCCCCGCTTCTGAAAGTGATGATCGGGTGCGCCGACGTTCCCCTCGCGGCGGCCACCGGTTTACTGCGCATTGAACACCTTCGGGCGTGTCTGTGTGCGATCTTCTTTGTCCAAACGGTTCGCCAGAGCCAGCGAGCCCCGCCTCGGGCCGGGGCGCCGGCCGCGTCAGCCGTCCGTCACCCACCCGATGGCTCGGCGGACGACGTCGGGCGGCACGCCGTGGCCGCCGTCGAACTCCTCGTACTCGACGTCGTAACCGCCCGCGCGCAGGACCGGCACGAGGCGGCGGCTGCACCGGTCGATCGGCAGGACGCGGTCACGGGTGCCATGGGTCACGAGGATCCGGGGCTGTCCGACCTGCATCGGTGGCGCGGCGAATCCTGGGGCGAAGGCGATCAGGTGCGTGAACAGGTCGCCGTTGGCGATGCCGAGCGACAGCGCATACGACCCGCCGTCGGAGAATCCCGCAAGCACGATGCGGGCCGGATCGATCGGGCAGCGCGCGAAGACGTGCGCGAGCGCGCGGTCGATGTACCCGACGTCGGGGCCGTAGCCACCGCGCAGGAAGTCCCACGACGACGCGCGCGACTCGGGCACGAGCAGCACCAGGCCGTGCGCCTCGGTGACGTCGGCGAGCAACATCATCGTCACGGCGGCCGACGCGCCGGCCCCGTGCAGCAGCACGACGAGCGGGCACGGCTGACGCGCGGCGGCGACCGGCACGTGCAGCAGCCCGTCGCGCCCCTCGGTCAGGCCGAGGGCGGTGCATCCCGCGGGCAGCGCGCCCCGGGACGCGGGGTGCGGCGGGCGGGCTCGCAGGCGCGAGCTCGGGCTGGCGGGGTGTTCGGGCGCGGGATCCATGTCGGATGGTCGGGCGGAGGCGCAGCGTCGGTACCCGCGCGCAGCGCACCGAATGTGAACGATCGACGAGACCGGTGCCGCCCGGGCGTCATACGTTCGTCGATGACGCTATGGCGCCAGCGGATCGGCAGGCACGATCCACGCTCAGTTCCGCGAGCAGGTTGCTCGGGATTCCAGCCGGCGACAGGACGTCATGAGACCGCATCGGCCGCCCCCGATTCGCAGTGTCACGCATGCGCGGTGCGCGGTGCGTTGCGCGCGAGTCGCTCTCGTGCTGCTGGCGACCGGCGGCGCGCCGCAGGCAGTGGCAGTGGCAGCGAAGCCGAGCGGCAAGCAGCAGGCCGGCCGCGTTGCGGCGCAGCCCGGCAAGGCGGGCGCGCCGGGCCAGGTGAAGAAGGCCGCGGCATCGAGGGCGGCGGCGGCCGCGCTGGTCGCGGTCATCGCGCAGGCCGCGCAGCGGATCGCGGTGGCCGAGCCGGCGACGGAGATCGCGACGCGGGAGACGAAGACGAAGACGAAGACGAAGACGAAGACGAAGAAGGGCACGTCGAGGAACACCGGGAAGCCGGCTCGCCCCGCGCAGGCGAAAGCGAAGGCCAAGGCGAAGCGGTCGGCGTCGGTCGCACCCGAGCCGCAGCCGCCCGTCGTCATCACCCCGGCGGCGGTGCCGGCGCCCGCCGCGCCGCCGGCCGCGGCTTCGGCGCCCGCGGCGTCCGCGCCCGAGACGCCGGCGCCGACGAGCACCTCCGCGACGCCCCGGCGGCGCGCGCGCACGGCCACGGCTGCCGCCCGTCGGACGCCGCCCCGGCCAGCCTCGACCGGTCGGTCGGCCGCCGCCGGGCCCGCTCCCGCCCCGACCGCCCGCCTATCCGAGCGCGAGCGCGCCGACGCGCGGGCGCCGGCCTCCCCGCCGAAGGACTCGGGCGCGGCCGAGTCACCGCTCACGCGCACCGTCGTGCGCGTCCTCGAGGTCGTCCCGGCCGAGCTGCGCATCGCGCTCGCAGCGCTGGCCGGCCTCGGCCTGTTGCTCGCCGCGGCGACCGCGGTGCAGACGGTCCGCCGCCGCCGGCTCGCGCGCCAGCGCGGCCTGCTGCTGGCCGACGTCGGCGTGCTGCAGTCGGCGCTGCTGCCGCAGCTGCCCGAGCGCATCGGCGGCGCCCGCGTCAGCGCGGCCTACCGGCCCGCGGACGGCCTCGCCGCCGGCGGCGACTTCTACGACGCGTTCGAGCTGCCCGGCGGGCGCACCGGCGTGCTGGTCGGCGACGTCGCGGGGCACGGCCGCGAGGTCGTGCCGCTCACCGCGCTCGTCCGCTACAACGTGCGCGCCTACCTCGAGGCCGGACTTCCGCCGCGCGCCGCGGTGCACGTCGCGGCGAACGTGCTCGTCCCCCACCTCGGCGACCTTCAGGTCACGATCGTGGTCGCGATCTTCGATCCGGGGACCGGGCGCCTCACCTATGCCTGCGCGGGCCACGCGCCGCCGCTGCTGCTCGGCAGCACGACGGCGCCGATCACCGCCTGCTCGTCGCCGCCGATCGGCGCGGGCGCCCCGACGGGCCGGCGCCAGACCACGGTGGCGTTCGCTCCCGGCGCCGTGGCGTGCCTGCACACCGACGGCCTCGACGAGGCTCCCCTGACCTACGGCCGCCTCGGGCGCGACGGCGTGGGCGAGGAGCTCGCGGCGCTCGGCGCGCAGCGCGACGCCGGCGAGCTGATCGCGCGGGTCGTGCGCCGCAGCAGGCGCCAGACCGACGACATGGCGGCCTGCGTCGTCACCGCGCTGCCCGGCGGCGCCGACGGCTGGTCGCTGCGCCTGGAGGAGCTGGAGGTCGACACCATGACGCTGAGCAGCGGCTGGGCGCAGCGCTTCCTCAACGCCTGCGGTGTGGAGAACGCCCGCACCGCCCGGGCGCTGCGCGAGGCGCACGCGATCATCGCGCGCGACGGGACGGCCGTGATCGAGGTCCGCGTCGGCGACACGCTCGCCGACGTCCGGGTCACCCCGCCGCCGGCAGTCACCCTGCCGATCGCCGCGCGAGCAGCCGCGCCGGTCGGTGTGGCGGCCGCAACCGGCTGACCGCGGAGCTCCCGCCCATCCGGCGGCTCAGCGCCTGCGCGGCGGCCGGGAGGACAGCGCGCTGTCGAGGAAGCCGACGACGCGGCGCTCGTAGCCCGCGGGGTCGCTGCGGATCGCGCGTCCGTGCGCCGCATCCGGCAGGTTCCAGTGCTGCGTCGATCGCCCGCCGCGGCGCACGAACACGCGGTTGACGCCGGCCTCCGTCCCGCTGCCCGAGGAGATGAGCAGCAGCGGCGCGGGGCTGATGCGCTCCACGAGATCGGCGTCCGTCCCGGTTTCCTCGCCGGTCAGGAGCACGCTGACCGCGGACAGGCCGGCGAGCTGCGCGAGCGCCGGCCACGACACGCCGGCGAGGCTCGCATCGCGGGCCGATCCCATGGCGCCTTCGGCCACGGTCGCTCCGACGTCGTCCCGGCGCGCCGCGACGCGCAGGGCCACCTCGGCGCCGAGCGAGACGCCGAGCAGCCCGACGCTCCGCGCCTCCACCTCCGGGCGCGCGGCCAGCCAGCCGACGGCAGCGTCGACGTCCTCGTCGAGCGTCCACGGCGCGCTCGTCGAGCGGCCGTCGCTCTCGCCGTGCCCGCGCAGATCGAGCGCGAGCACACCGTAGCCGTACCGGGCCAGCAACCGGGCATGTCGCACCACGCCGAGGCGACTGCTGCCGGTTCCGTGCAGCGCGATCACGGCGGCGCGATTGCGCGACGGGACGTACCAGCCGCGCAGGCGGACACCATCGGCGCCGACCAGCGCCACGGCCTCCTTGCGCGCGCCCAGGTCGGCGTCGTGGACGCTGTCGCGCGACGGCAGGTGCGTCAGATACACCCCGAACCCGACGGGGATCGCCACGAGCCAGGCGAACGCGAGGAAGGCCGAGCACGCCAGCAGCCAGCCCAGCGGGCGCGAGCGCACGCGCCCCCGCACCCGCGTGACCAGCACCGCGCCGGCCACGACGAACACCACGGCCGCGATGACCACGAGCGTCCGCAACACCCATTCGAGCGCCCCCAGCGCGCCGCCGTGCTCGTCGATGAGCAGCCCACTCAGCAGTCCGGCGACGACGAACGTGATCGCGGCCGCGAGGGTCGCCACCGCTGCCCGTGACCTCACGACACCGCGCGGCTTCGCGCCGCGTCCCGCGGGTCGCAGGCGAAGCCCGCTCACGACGCCCCAAGCCGTCGGGCGCGGCCCGCGGCCGATCCGCGGTGGTCACGCCGGCGCGCCATCGGCCCAACCTACCTGGCGGCGGTACGACGGCTTTGCGATAGTCGCCGCCGTGTTCGACCACGTGACGATCCGCGTCTCGGACCGCGCGGCGTCCGAGCGCTTCTACGAGACGGTGCTGGCGACCCTGGGCCTCCCGCGCGGGTCCGCGGACGGCGAGGCGACGCGCTGGGAGGAGTTCGCGATCGCGCCCGCCGGCGACAGAGCGGCCGTCACGCGGCGCGTGCACATCGGCTTCGTCGCCGGATCGCGCGCGCAGGTCGACGCCTTCTGGCGCGCGGGCGTCGACGCCGGCCACCGCGACGACGGCGCGCCCGGCCCGCGCCCGCAGTACCGGTCCGACTACTACGGCGGCTTCCTGCTCGACCCCGACGCCAACAGCGCCGAGGCCGTCCACCACGGTGCGCTGCCCCCGCGCCGCGCCATCGACCACCTGTGGCTGCGGGTCGCCGACGTGCCCGCGGCCACCCGCCTCTACGAGATCATCGCGCCGCACGCCGGCCTGGATCCGCGCCGGCCCAAGCCCGACCACACCTGGATCAAGGGTGCCGCCGGCTCGTTCTCGCTCGTCGCCGGCGAGCCGACGCAGCACGTCCACATGGCGTTCTCGGCCGACGACCCCGCGACCGTCGACGCGTTCCACCGCGCGGCGACGGAGGCCGGCTACGGCGAGGACCGTCCACCCGGCGAGCGCTCGGTGCACGGCCGCGCCGGCTATGCGGCGTCCGTGCTCGACCGCGACGGCAACACGATCGAGCTTGTCAGCCGCGCCGCGTGATGTGACGGCCGCCGGCGCGCCGGACGAGCCCGCCGGCGGGCCCGCAGCGGCCGCACCTGAGTCAGCCGCAAGCGCCGCCCTCAGATCCCGCCGCAGGCCTTCGGCACCGTCACCTCGCGCTTGGCCTCCAGCGAGCCCTCGCCCGGGACGCCGCTGATCTTGCAGTACGCGTAGCGGCCGGTGCGAAAGTCGATCAGCACGCGATACGGGTAGCCGATCACGCCGGCGGAGTTCGTCGCGGTCGGCGGGATCTCGGCCGTGACGACCAGGCACTGGTAGCGGCCCGCGCGGCGGCGCAGGTCCTGGCGCGGGTCGCGGCCGCGGACCGTGCGCGGAAACGGATTGCACCTGACCCGCTGCAGCCGGCCGGACAGGCGCCGCGCCCGCGCATCGGCCAGGACCCGCGCCTCGATGTCGCCGAGCAGCCGTTCGCGGGCGGCGATGCGGACGGCGCGGGCGGTGTCCGGGGGCGGTGGCGGCGTCGTCGCGCGCGCCCTGATCACGCGCTGTTCGGCGCGCAGGGTCCGTATCCGGTCGGCCTGCGCCACCCGCCGATCGGCGGCCTCCCGCGCCGCCGTCTCGCGCTTGGATTCCTGGATGCCGGGCAGCAGGACGATCGCCGAGCCGACCGCGAGCAGCAGCACCGCGACGAACGCCACGCGGACGGCGGGCGACGCCCGGCGCCACAGCCAGGCCGGTATGAGGTGCAGCTCCGGAAGGGGGTCGTAGCGCTCGGGCGGGATCGGCTCATCACCTCCGAACCGCAGTATGCGTCGTCGGCCGCGCGGGCGCCGCGGATCAGCCCGGCGCGCACGCGCGGATCGCCCGGGCGTACATCCGCGCGCGGGCGCGGTAGCCGGCCGGCGAGGCGTGGACCTCGTCGTCGCTCATGAGCGACGGATCGCGCTGCACCGCGCGCGCCCAGTCGACGAGCTCGAGCTCGAGCGCGGGGGCGCGGGCGAGCCGGCGCAGCAGCCCGTTCGCCGCCTCGTGGCCGACGCCCTCGTAGGGCGGCGCGACGATCGTCGCCCACACCGCGCAGCCGCCGGGCCGCCGAGCCGTCGCGCGGACGGCCGCCTCCAGCGCGGCCACGTCGCGCGGGTCGTTGTTCGTGAACAGGCTGATCGCCAGGATCGCCGGCGGCGCGGGCTCGCCGGCGAGGATCTGCATGCCCTCGCCCAGCGGCCGGCCCCACTCGGCGTCGATCCGCACGCGCCAGCCGGGCAACGTCCCCGGCAGGAAGCTCGCCATCCCCTCGGCCAGCGAGTCGCCGACGACGAGCACGTCACGCTCACCGCCCTGCTCCGGCGGCGCGGCGATCCTCACCGCGCTCGCGTCCGCGTCCTCCCGATCGCGGGCCCCGCAGCCCACCGCCGGCAGCGCCAGCAGCAGGCAGACGACGAGGGCCCGGGGGAGCCTCAGCCGCCCGCCATGGCCGGCAGGATAACGAGCACGTCGCCCGCGCCGACCGGCGTGTCGAGGCCGTCGAGGACGCGCACGTCCTCGTCGTTGAGATAGACGTTGACATAGCGGTTCAGCTCGCCGCCCGCGGCGAACATCTGCGACTGCGTCGCCGGATGCTGATCGGCGAGGGAGCGCAGGACGTCGCCCACGTTCTCGCCGTCGGCGTCGACCTCCTTGACGCCGCCGACCGACGGGCGCAGGACTGGGGGGATGCGTACGGTGGCCATGGGTCGCGGGAGCCTAGCCTGCAGCGGCGCAGAACGCCTCGTAGTCGGGGAAGACGCCCATCTCGTCGTCGGAGATCTCGTCGGGGTCGCGCGAGCACACGGCGCATTCGGGGTCGCGGCGGACCTTCAGCTCGGTGAACGTCGCGCCGAGCGCCTCGTAGAGCAGCAGGCGGCCGATGAGCGGCTCGCCGGTGCCGACGATGAGCTTGATGACCTCGGTCGCCTGCAGCAGGCCCATCGTCCCCGGTAGCACGCCGAGCACGCCGTTGGCGCCGCAGCTCGGCGCCAGCTCGGCCGGCGGCGGCACCGGGTACAGGCAGCGGTAGCACGGGCCCTCGTAGGGCGCGAAGACCGACAGCTGGCCGTCGAACCCGAGGATCGAGGCGCTGACCA
>JAUXSD010000259.1 GCA_030681525.1 Solirubrobacteraceae bacterium | reverse complement strand
CGCGTCGCGCCGCCGAGCAGCCCGCCGCCGCCGAGCTTGTCGCCGACCGGGTCGAGCATCGCGCCCATCGAGCTGACGTTCGCGGCGATCCAGTCGGGGCGCTGCACCGCCTCGGGCGCCGGCAGCGGCGCGGCCGGGCGCAGGCCCGTGTACTGGACGACACGGGCCTCGGCGTCGGCGCAGATCGCCGTCAGGTCGCCGGGCAGGGGGCCGAGCGGCGTGGCGTCGCCGGTTCCGCGACCGGAGACGTTCGCGCGCGCGACCGCATTCGCGATTCGCTGGGTGAGGGCACGATCGAGCACACGTCCATCATGGCGAACGGCGCCCACCGGTCCCCGGGCTCTGTGATGTTGGTCACAGATCGCGGTCCCACCGCGGTTCGCTCTTGACGCCGTGTCAGCGTTCTGGTCCGCTAGCGCCCGCAACCAGGGGAACAGCGAGCAGGAGGTCGTCGGTGGGGGATATCGGCCGGCCGGGCGTGGATGCCCGAGCCGTCGTCGCGCGCGTGCATCCGCGCACGCTGCTCGCGTCACGGCGCGCGCGCGTCGCCGCCGCGACCCTCGCGCTCGTCTCCGCCGTGCTCGGCGTCCTGCAGGCCACCGCCGCGCCGACGATCCCGGTGCCCAACCCGATCGTCCTCGTCACGACCACATCCGGCGACGTCGTGCGTCACACGCCCGTCCCGATCGGCGGCGCACCGGTGCCGATCGATGTCGACAACGGCGGCCTGCTCGGCATCGTCGCCACCGACGTCCTGGTCTCCGTGCCGGTCGTCGACATCCGCGAGCTCGCGAACAACCGGCGCCTCGTGGTCCCGCAGATCGTCGTCCAGCGCGACCCCGTGGCGATCACCCGCCGCGCACCGGCACCGCCGCTGAAGATCAACGCCCGCGTGCAGATCCGCGATGCCGGCAGCGGCCTGTCAGAGCTGGCCACGATCAACTACGGCTTCGAGACCACCGGCGGGACGAAGGTGCCGCCCGTCGTCAAGGCGACGCTGCTGGGCCCGATCGAGTCGGGCTTCACCGATCCGCTGGAGGGCACGATCGACACCCCGGGCTACAACGGCCCGCTGAAGTTCAACGTCCGCGCCCACACGCCGACGCTCGACGCGGAGTTCAACCTGGACTTCGACCCGCTGCCGGAGCGCATCCACTTCGTCGAGGACCCGCGCGAGGACGGCCTGGACTTCGACTACGACCACGCCGGCCCCAACCCCGACGTGCAGCTCGACGCCGACGCGCGCCTCACGACACTGCCGAGCGGCAAGCAGCTGGACATCCACGCCAAGCTCGACCGGCTGCCCGGCGTCCTCGGGCTGTCCTACACCGCCGGCGCCCGGCAGATGCTCGTCGACTACGACGCCCGCTCGACGATCGGCAAGCCCGACCTGCGCGCGACGTACCGCGACACGGGCGGCGACGGGGTGGTCGCGACGGACGCCGACGTCAAGGTGGCGGGGCTGCCGGCCCGGATGAAGGGCGTCATCGACATGACGCCCAACGACGAGGGCGGCTCGGACGTCACCGGCGCGGACTTCCGCGTGCTCGACGGCGCGCAGATCGACGCCGTCGACTTCACCGTGCGCAACTTCGCCGGCGACGCGCCGTTCCCGGTCCCGCTGCTCGGTCCCGACCAGTTCGTCGCGGTCTCCAGCCGCGTGCTCGACGACGGCACGAAGCGCTTCCGCGCGGCGGGACGTTTGCGCGAGGTGCGCGCGGCGACGTACAGGAAGGACGGCGAGGCGCTTGACGTCACGACCGACGTCGGCGACGGCCAGCGCCCGCTGCGCGCGCTGCTGGACCTCGACGACCGCGGTCCGGGCGCCAAGGACGACGCGAAGCTCATGAAGCTCGACACCCGCGTGAACCCGCTGCCGCGCACGCTGGGCGCCTCCTTCGACCCGTCGAACCAGACCGATCCCACGAAGATCGTCTACGACTCCAGCGCGACGACCGACGTCGACGCCGACGCCGTCATCGCCGAGGGCGAGGCCAGCGACTGCGGCGAAGCGCAGGTGACCTGCGCGAGCACGCGCGTGGACCGCCTCAGCCCGCATCTGGAGATCAACCTGCCCGGCGAGAGCCAGCGCGACTTCCGCCTGTCGCGCACCGCTTCGGCGAACCCGCCCGACGTGCGCGCGAAGATCGACCTCACGCCGGAGGTGGCGGCCGACCGCACGTACGTCGACGCCGAGCTGCTGGCGATCCCCGCCGAGGTGCGCGGCCGCCTGGACACCGCCAAGGGCCTGCTGCGCACGGCGGAGTTCCACGGCTGCGACTGGAACTTCGAGAGCGAGACCTGCCGTGACACGCAGGGCGCGCTGGGACGGGTCGGGTTCACCGTCCGCGACCAGCCGCTGCGCCTCACGCTGCCGCCGCGGCCCGACACCGCGCCGACGTTCGTGACGCTGCTCAAGCGCGACGAGCGCTTCGAGGTCGCCGGCCGCGTCGACCAGGTGCGCAACGTCGCCTTCCGCCAGCGCGACTCCGACGACGACGGCGAGCCCGACGGCACGCTCGGCGTGCGCGTCGACACCGGCGCCGGCGGCGCGTTCGACGCGAAGATCGACCAGGTCGACGGCGACGAGAGCACCCGCGTGGACGTCGGCGTCGGCGCGCTGCCGTCGGACTTCAGCGCCTGCGTGCGCCTGCCCGACGACGCCGCGCCGCCGAGCAGCGTGCCGGCCGACGCGCTGCTGGCCGAGTGCGATCGCACGAACGTCCTCGGCCGCCAAGCCGGAACGCTGACCGCGACGCCGCTGTCGGTCTTCTACAAGGCCAGCGCGCCGACGAAGGTCTCCGCCCACGTCACCGCGCAGGCGCCCGACCCGGCCGATGGCGGACGCCCGCACACGCAGCAGATCGACACCGTCATCGACAAGGTGCCCGGCGAGGTCCGCGCGGACGCGATCACGCCGCTGGACCCGACGGCGGCCAAGCCGAACGGGCGCAAGCTCGAGCTCGCCTACGGCGCCGACGCCCCGATCGAGAAGATCACGTTCGGGCTGCAGAGCCGGCGCTCGAACTCGATCTGCGAGGACCCCCGGCCGCGGCGCCAGGCCACGTGCCTGGAGGCGACGCTGCACGACATGCCGAGCGCGATCACCGCGAGCTTCGATCCCTCCTCGGCCGGCGACATCGACTTCGTCACCGCGCCGCCGGCCGCCGGCCGGCCGCGCCTGTCGATCGACCCGCTGCGCCTGTCGCTCGTCGATCCGGGCACCGACGGCGGCGAGCCGTCCACGCTGGTGCTCGACGCCACGGTCGATGGCATATCCGATCACCTGAGGGGCAAGCTCCAGAAGGCCGACCTCGACGGCGACGGTAAGAAGGAGCTCGGGCGGATCGCGTTCGACGCCTGCCCCGACGGCGCCTGCAACGGCATCGGCCAGATCACGTTCAACGCCACCAACGCGCTCGTCGGCGACCCGCTGCCCAAGGTGGCGGACCTGACGACGCCGCCGGCCGGCGTCGACGACAGGTTCTCGTTCGTGCAGCGCGGCGACGACTTCCGCGCCGGCGGGTCGATCGAGCAGCTCAAGGCGCTGGAGTACTCCCAGCTCGAGTCGGGCGCCGCGACGCCGTCCAAGACGACGACGCTGCGCGCGGCCTTCGGCGACGGGTCGATCACCGAGAAGGTCCATGCCTACGTCGACACCGACGACGGCACCGAGACGCTCGTCGCCGACGCTGTCGTGCGCGAGGCGCCGACCGCGATCAACCTGTGCCTGCGCGATGCGGTGACGGCCGCCGACGTCAAGCCGGCCGAGCCGCGCTTCAACTTCTGCGAGCGCGCGCCCGCCGACAAGGTCGCGCTCCAGACGCGCCTCGACGCGCCCGCCACGACGCACAAGCCCGACATCGAGCTGCGCCGCTTCCAGCAGACCAAGGGCGGCGGCGCGGCCGTGCTGACCGGCTCGGCCACGATCTCCGACCTCGCCGAGCGCATCGACGTGCTCGCCGGCGAGGGCGCCAAGCCCGACGTGCGCATCGAGGGACGCAAGCTGACCGCCGATCCGGCCGACCCGGATGCGCCGATCGACGCCGTCGCGGGCCGTGTCGAGTTCGACCTGCGCAACTACGCCGGCGCCTCGCCGAACGCGTTTCCGTTCACCGCCTACGAGTCCGCGCGCGACCCCGAGGACGAGTCGCGCAACGCCGACGGGGCGGGCCAGAACTTCATCGAGCTCGAGCGCACGCCGCGGCTGCTGCGGGCGCACGGCTCCGTGCCCGACATCAAGCGCGTCGCCCTGCGCGACGGCGCATGTGACCCCGAGGATCCGCGCTTCCCGCCGGTCGGCGACTTCGCCGAGGCCAAGGCGCCCGACTACACGTGCGTCAACGCGGTCGCGGCGCCGCGCCGCCCGCTCGGCCTCGCGGTGCGCCAGCTCGAGGGCGCGGGCGACGACGCCGAGATGCTCGCGCTCGAGGAGGGCCATCTGACGTCGGTCCCGGCCGGCGGGGACGGCCTGTCGGCCACGATCGCCAAGGCGCCCGGCACCGTCACCCTCGCCCCGATCTGCCGGGAGCACTCCGACGCGCAGACCGCCGCCGCCTGCCGGCCGCCGATGCTGTCGGTGAAGGCGCCGCGCGGCGCCAACCAGACGCCGAAGCTCGAGGCGAAGGTCGCGCTCGGCAAGGTCGGGCTGCTGCGTCAGCTCGGCGCGGCCGGCCCGCGCTCGACGCAGTCGCAGCGCGTCGACCTCGAGCGCCACCCGCGCGACTACGCGCGCGACGGCGCGCGCGTGAAGCTCGGCACGCAGGGCGACGACATCGCGATGCGGATCGGCGCCAACCTCGTCGTGCCGCAGTTCCTCGACCTCGACCCGCCGACGTACTTCGACTGCAAGCGCGCGTCGCTCACCACGCTGGGACGCTGCCTGCCGCCGGGTCAGGACTACATGGTGGGCAAGACGAAGAACCAGGGCTACCAGTCGCGCGACATCGCCTTCAAGCTCGTCGGCGCCAACGACGAGCGCGACGGCAGCGACGTCGCCTCGCTGGGCCGCATCGCCCTGTGGGTCTACGACTTCGCCAAGCCCGGCATCGTCATCACCGGCGCACCGCCGGCGGACGGGCCGAACGGCACGACGACGCACGATGTCGAGAACCCGCCGCCCGCCGGCAGCCTGGAGTCGCGCGGGGCCAACGAGTGGGATCTCGGCTTCCCGCTGCCCGGCCACACCGACCTGCAGGTCTACCTGCGCGACGACTTCAACGCGGCGGGCGACGAGAAGCAGCTCAGCTACGCGCAGATCGACGGACGGGTGAACACGCCGCTGTCGTTGCAGGTGCGCCTCGACGACAACCAGGGCATCCCGCGCGACCGGCCGCAGAGCGAGTACATCGGCGACACGAACCTCGCGATCCGCAACGCGCCGGGCCTCGGCGACGGCGTCGACGACTACGACGAGCCGACGTTCCGGATCCGCGCCGAGATGCGCAACGGCAAGCACGAGGAGGGCGGCGTCAACCCGATCGTCGACGCGCTGTTCGACTGCAACGACGGCGACGGCTACGGCATCCCGCGGCTGTTCGGCTTCGGCGTGAGCTTCTGCGTCATCCTGCCGCTGCAGGTCAAGCACCGCTACACCGACGTGAACCTCAACGCCGATCCCGACGGCCCCGGCGGCGACCCGCCGGCGCGCACGGTCGATGCGGTCGTGGCGCCCAACGGGGCGTCCAACCAGGTCGACATGCGCGGCTTCGGGCGCGTGGGCTCGACCGACGGCGGCCCCGACGGGATCAACAAGGGCCCCGGCGCGCAGCTCACGCCGCAGGCCCAGCTGCGCCTGCAGGACTTCACGATCGGCGTGCGCACGGGCGCCGGCGTCGGGCTCGTGGGCGGCTCGATCTCCTACGTCGAGAACGCCGACATGGTCGTGCGCGCCGACGCCCTGGCCAGCGAGCGCCTGCGCGTGAGCCAGAACCTCGGCCACGTGCGCCTCGTCCCGCGCAACGGCGACGCGCGCATCAACACGAACCTCAAGTCGGTCGTCGACCTCACGGTCACCGCCGACGTGCTGTTCGGCCTCTTCGACGCCGACGTCGCGACGATCCGCGAGGGGCCGTTCCACCACCCGGTGCACTACCGCTTCTGCAACACCGGCACGATCACGGGCTCGCTGGACACGCTGCGGGTCTCCAGCGACCGCGACGCCGCGCTCGCGCTGCTGCCGTCCGGCGGCCTCGGCGGCGCCGTCTTCGGCCTCATCTCCGAGGCGATCGCGCCGGCCTGGTGCTTCTTCGGCACGGATTCCGACAACCTCGTCGACGACGGCCATCCGGCGCCGCGCTACGTCGACCCGGACCGCCCGTCGGTGCCCGGCGTCAGCCAGGCGCCCACGCCGACGACGCCGGCGCCGACCGATCCGCCCGAGGGGCTGAACCGCACCGACGTGACGATCACCGGCACGCAGACGTTCTGCGGCACGCTGACGGCGCGCACGCTGACCGTGCCCAGCGGCGCGTCGCTGCGCGTCGGCGACGAGGGCGCGACGGTCAACGGCGTGGCGTGCGACGGCAACCTGACGATCGACGCCGAGCGCGTCGTCGTCGCCGCGGGCGGCACGATCAGCGCGACCGCGACCCGGACGACCCCCGGCGCCGGGCACCCGGCCACCGGCCTGGGTGGCGGCGCGGGCCACGGCGCCACCGGCGGCACGTCGGGCAGCGGCGGCCCCGGCGGCGGCGTGTACGGCAACACGGCGCAGATCACCACCGACGTCGGCTCGGCCGGTCGCGGCGGCAGCGGCGGCGCCGCGGGCGGACAGGGCGGCGGCGTGCTGCGGATCCTCGCCCAGGACTCGATCACCGTCGCGGGCAGCGTCGCAGCGGGCGGCGGCAGCGGCGCGGCGGCCGGCGCCGCCTGCGACCAGACCGGTGCGGGCGGCGGCTCGGGCGGCGCGATCTACCTCGCCGGCGGACGCGTCGCCGTCGGCGGCCTGGTCTCCGTGCGCGGCGGCGCCGGCGGGACCGGCGGCGACTCGGGCGGCGGCGGCGCGGGCGGACGTGTGCGCATCGACACCGTCGTGCGCTCCACG
>JAUXSD010000257.1 GCA_030681525.1 Solirubrobacteraceae bacterium | reverse complement strand
CGACGCCGCCGCCCTGCTGCGCGAGGCGGCCGCGCAGCTGCTCGCCGAGGGCGACGCGGCGACCGCCGCCGGCCACCTGCGCCGTGCCCAGGAGGAGGCGCCCGGCGACGACGCGATCGCCGCCGAGCTCGGTGCCGCGCTGCTGCGCACGCGCGACTTCGCGGCCGCCCGCGAGCAGCTGCGCGGCGCGGCGCGCGCGGCGCGGACGCCGGGTGAGCGCGCCGAGCGGCTCGCCGGTCTGGCGTCGGCGACGCTCGCGCTCGACGGCCCGGCGGTCGCGCTCGAAGAGCTGCGCACGGCGCTCGACGCCTGGCCGCCGGAGGCGGCGCGCGAGCCGCCGGCGCTCGTGCTCGAGGCGCGGCTGGCCACGCTGTCGTCGTACCTGCCCGAAGCGATCGAGCGCTACGCCGAGCGGTTGCGCGCGTTCGCCGACCTGCCGGGGACCGACCGCGCACAGCGCACGCTGCTGGCCCTGCTCGCCCAGCGCGGGATGTACGACGTGCGCCCGGCCGCCGAGGTGGCCGAACTGGCGCAGCGCGCCCTCGGCGACGGCGCGTACGCCGCCGACGCCGCGGACGGCCTGATCCCGTGGGCCAACGCGGTCAACGCGCTGGCCACCACCGACCGCGTCGACGCAGCGGAGGCGGAGGTCGAGCACGCGCGCCGGCGCCTGCGCGAGGGCGGCGGCTCGCCGCTGGAGTTCGCCGCCGTCAGCAGCGCCGCGGCGGCGGTGGCCTGGCGGCGCGGCGACGTCACGGCGGCCGAGGCCGACGCCGAGGCGGCGGTCGCCGCGCTGGCGTTCTCCGATCCGGGCGCCGTGATCGTCGCCGTGCGCGCGGTGGCGGCGCGCTTTCTCGTCCTCGCGGCGCTCGAGCGCGACGACGTCGATGCGGCGGCGGCGGCGGTGGCGCGCTTCGACGCCGACTGCCCGCAGGCGCCCGACCTCATCCCGGTCACCCGGCTGCGCCAGGTGCGCGCGGCGATCGCGCTGGCGCGCGACGACGCGGCGCTCGCGCGGCGCGACGCGTTCGAGCTCGGCGAGCAGGTGCGCGAGGCGCGGATCGACACGCCCTCGGTGCCGTGGCGCGCGCCGGCGGCGATCGCGCTGCAGCGGCTGGGGGAGGAGGACGCGGCGCGCGCGCTGGCCGCCGAGCAGCTCGAGCTGGCGCGCCGCTGGGGCGCGGCGAGCGACGTCGGCGCCTCGCTGCGACTCAACGCGCGCGTCGATCCGGGCCGGCGCCTGGAGCTGCTCGAGGAGTCGATTGCGCTGCTGGAGACCTCGCCGTGGCGCCTGGAGCTGGCGCGCGCGCTGGCCGACTACGGCGCGGCGCTGCGCGTCGCGCGGCGGCGCTCGGACGCGCACGAGCCGCTGCGCCGCGCGGCCGAGCTGGCCGACGCCTGCGGCTCCCGCGCGCTGCGGGCACGGGCGCTGGACGGGCTGGCGGCGCTCGGCGACCGCCCGCGCAAGCTCATGTTCTCCGGCGCCGACTCGCTGACGGCGTCCGAGCGGCGGATCGCCGAGCTGGCGTCGGGCGGGCGCTCGAACCGCGACATCGCGCAGGACCTCTTCGTGAGCCCCAAGACCGTCGAGAACCACCTCGGCCGGGTGTACATGAAGCTCGGCATCAAGAGCCGCCGCGAGCTCGCGGCGGCGCTGACCTGATCAGCCGCCCCCGGCCGGCGGCGGTGCGTAGGTCCTGCGCGCGACGCGGCGCGCCCGGCCCTCCTGCAGCGCCTCGCGCAGGGCGCGGGGGAAGCGGCCCGGACCCCAGTAGCGCGCCCCGACAGCCCGCGCCAGCGCCTCGCGGCGGAGCGGTCCGCGATCGACGAGCGCGCGCGCGATGATCTCGATCTCGCGATCGAGATCCGCGTCGGCGGCGGGCGACCAGCGGCTGGCGGTGCCGATCATGCCGGGGGAGTACAGGCTCGTGCCGGGACCGGGCCGGAAGCGCGCGCGCCGATCGCGCTCGCCCTGGCGGGCGAGGCGGACCCGGATGCGCTCGTCGATCTCGTGCGCCTCGCGTTCGGCGGCGGCCAGCTCCCGGTCCGCCGGCCGCTCGTCGGCGGTCGCCTCGCCGGTCTCGCCCTTGGCCGAGAGCGGCGTGGCGATGTCCTCGAGCGCCGTCTGCTCGGCCCGCACCCCGAAGACCAGCTCGGCGATGCCGCCCAGCGCCATGACCCCGGCGCCGATGAAGAAGCCGATCGCGACCGTGGATGCCTCGCCGCTGTCGATGAAGTGGCCGAACAGCAGCGGGCCGGTGATCCCGCCGGCCGCGGTGCCGACCGCGTAGAAGAACGCGATCGCCAGCGCACGCGTCTCCATCGGGAAGATCTCGCTGACCGTGAGGTAGGCCGAGCTGGCGCCCGCCGAGGCGAAGAAGAACGTCGCCCCGACCATCGCGATGAATGACCACTTCGTGAGGCTGTCGCCCAGCAGCAGGAAGCCCAGGACGGCGGTCGACGCCGCCGCGATGAGGTACGTGCCCGCGATCATCGGCTTGCGGCCTACCGTGTCGAACAGCCGGCCGAGCAGGAACGGGCCCATGAAGTTGCCCGCCGCGAAGATCAGGATGAACCACGGCACCGAGCCCGACGCGACGTCGAAGAACTCGCTGAGGATCGTTCCCAGGTCGAACGTCACGGCGTTGTAGAGGAAGGCCTGCCCGACGAAGAGCGCCAGGCCGAGGATCGCGCGATGGGGGTAGCGCTGGAAGGCGACCTTGGCGATCTCCCGGAACGGGATCGTCGTGCGCTGCTCGACGGTCATCTCCTTGCCCGGCTCGGCGAGCTCCTGCCGCGTGTCCTCGCGCACCTCGGCCTCGATCGCGTCGACGATCCGCTCCGCCTCGTCCTCCTGGCCGTGGATGAACAGCCAGCGCGGGCTCTCGGGCACGTGGCGGCGCACGATGAGGATCGCGATGCCGAGGATCCCGCCCATCCCGAACGCCAGCCGCCAGCCGAGGTCGGCCGCGAACAGCGACTCATTGAGGAACAGCAGCGCGGCCACGGCGCCGATCGCGGCGCCGACCCAGTAGCTGCCGTTGATCGTGATGTCGACCTGGCCGCGGTTGCGCGCCGGGATCAGCTCGTCGATCGCGGAGTTGATCGCCGCGTACTCGCCGCCGATGCCGGCGCCCGCGAAGAAGCGGCAGAGAAAGAAGTACCAAGGCGCGAACGCGAAGGCCGTCGCCACCGTGGCCAGGAGGTAGACGAAGAGCGTCAGCATGAAGAGCCGTTTTCGCCCGAAGCGATCGGTCAGCTGTCCGAAGAACAACGCGCCGGCGCAGGCCCCGGCGACGTAGACGGCCGCCGCGATGCCGATGTCGCTCGGGTTCATCGCGATGCCGCTGCCCTCCTCGGTCAGCCGCGCGGCGATCGACCCGACGATCGTGACCTCGAGACCGTCGAGGATCCAGACGGTGCCCAGGCCGATGACGATGCGCCAGTGAAAGCGCGACCACGGCAGCCGGTCCAGGCGCGCCGGGATCCGCGTTCGGATCGTGCCGAGCTGGACGTCGCCGCTCACTGCGCCCCTCCTCTCCGCCGTGTGCGCCTCTGCCGTTACCCCACGACGCCGCCGCGAGAAACATCGGGGTGGCGGCGCGGCGGTTAGGCTCCGGCGCGATGCTGCGCTGTCGCGTGTTCGGGCACCGCCCTCGCTTCACCAGCGAGGGTCGGACGATGCGCTGGAAGTGCGCGCGCGGCTGCGCCGTCGGCGGCGAGAAGACCTACGCGACCGCGGCCGAGGCGCAGCGCTACGCCGCCGCGCTCGACCGCGAGGACCGCGAGGACCTCGGCCTGCATGCGCCGCTGATCGCCGGGCTGCCGCTGCGGCTGGCGCGGGTGCTGCGGCGGCGGGCGTCGTAGGCCGGGCGCGATCTTGCGCGCCGTCCGCGGCGTGGGCTGTGGTTCGCCCGTGCTGCGCGAGGCGAAGGACGCGGGATTCGAGGCGAGCGGCGCGTGGCTCAGGCGGCGCTTCGTGTTCTGCGCGGGGCGGGTGCGGGCCGACCGCGGCCTGACGGCGCGCGCGCTCGCGCGCGCCGAGGCCGATCAGCGCGCGGCGGCGATCTGCGTGCTGTGCGACGAGCCGCGCCGCTGGTGGTGGTGCCGCGACCGCTTCTGGTGGGACGAGGACGACCTCTCGCCGCAGGACGTCTTCGCGCTCGTCTACGAGCGCGAGGTGCGCCGGCAGCGCCGGCTGGAGCGCGCGCACGCGGTGCTCGGCACGCGGTCGCGGCCGGAGGGCCCGCGTCGCGAGCCCGTGCCGCGCGAGCTGCGGCGCGCGGTCTTCGAGCGCGACGGCGGACGCTGCGTGGAGTGCGGCGCGCGCTTCGACCTGCAGTACGACCACGTCATCCCGCTCGCCCTCGGCGGCGCGAGCACGCTGGAGAACCTGCAGATCCTGTGCGCGGGATGCAACGGTCGCAAGGGCGCGTCGCCGTGAGGCGCGCGCGACAAGACGCGTCCGTTTTGCGCCTCATCGCACAGAAAGTTTGCTCACACCCCCCAGGTCAACTAGGATCGTCGCCGTGCACCGCCTCCTTCCGCTTCCGATCGTTTCGCTCGAGGGCTTCTGAGTTGGAGGCCGTCGGTCTCACACTGCTCGTCATCGTGATCCTCGTGGTCTTCTACGCGGCCGCGCGCGACGCTGGGGAGAGGCGCTAGCCCACACCCTCGGGGCCCGGGATGCAGGTGTCCCGCGGCCGCGGCCTTCTGGGTGCCGCGCGCTGGTCATCGATTCGCAGTCGCGCCCGTCGGCGGCCACGGCTCGAGCCGCCGTCCTCGGGCCCGCACACGCCGCCGCCGGCACCGTACGTCCTGCGCCCGAACAAGAAACCGCCGCAATAGCAGGGCTTTCACGATGCCGGAGGAGGGACTCGAACCCCCGACACGCGGATTATGATGGGCCAGCAGCGATGCACCGTAATCCAAGAAAACCAGTGATAGCAGGAGATTGGGTCAGGTAGCATCGCGTTTGATCTGCCGAAGTCGGTACCTATTCGGTACCCATCCGCCGCCCCGTGCCCTATCGTGTGTTCATGCCGCGCGCCGCCGGATCGCCGATCACCTCATCCTTCGAGCTGCCCGTCCTGTCCGTCGACCGGTTGCAGCCTCAGCCCGTGTCCGGGCACCTGCTCATCCAGGCGCGCCAGTCGGGCGATCGCTACGTCGCGCACTGGCGCGACGGCGCCGGTCAGCAGCACAAGAAGAT
>JAUXSD010000256.1 GCA_030681525.1 Solirubrobacteraceae bacterium | reverse complement strand
CCGCGCGCGCCGGGCCGCGGCCCGCCGGGCGGAGGCCCGCCGGCTGCGGCGCTCGACGACGGTCAAGGGTGCGCTGCGCCGCGCCTGGTTGTCGGGCGCGATCAGTCGCCGCCGCCACGAGACGCTGCGCCGGGCCTGGTGGCGTGCTCGGCGCGACGTGGGACGACTGGGCGGGACGCGCCGCGCCGAGCTGGGCGCGGTCGTCGCGATGACGCAGCGGCTGGCGGCCCGCCGGATGCTCACGGCCAGCCGCCTGGAGCCGGTCTTCCTGACCATCCGCCGCAACCGCGAGTTCTGGACGACGCGCCCGCTGCCCGCGCCACGGTCGCGACTGAGCTTCCGCGGCGATCCCGTCATCTTCGAGTACTACGCCGGTCGCGGTCTGGCGATCCAGCCGCTGGCGAGCTTCGGGCGGGCCAACGCGCTCGCGGGCTCGTGCCTGCGAACGTCGCGCTTCACCTGCCGTCCGGCCGCGTTGCGCCGCCTGCTCGACCGGATGCTCGCGCTGGGCTCCGAGCGCGGCGGGTTTCTCGCCTGGGAGCACTTCTTCGCGTTCGGCAGCGGCGCGCCGCCGTGGATCAGCGCGATGACGCAGGCGACCGGTGCGCAGGCGCTCGCGCGCGGCGGGCGCGCGCTGGCCGGGGGCGCGAGGTACACGCGGGCGGCCCGCCGCGCGCTCGGCGCGTTCGACGCCCCGCCGCCGCTCGGCGTGCGGGTGTCCACCGGTCGAGGCACGCGCTACACGATGTACTCGTTCGAGCCCGGCCTGCGCGTCCTCAACGGCGAGCTGCAGACGCTGATCGGACTGGGCGACGTCGCGCGGATCACCCGCAGCGGCCGGGCGCGGCGGCTCTTCAAGCAGGGCGAGCCGGCGGCGCGGCGCTCGGTGCGCGGCTTCGACACCGGCGCGTGGTCGCTCTACAGCGCCGACGGCAAGGAGTCCACGCTGGGCTACCACCGGCTGGTCGCCGGCTTTCTCGGCGGGCTGTGCCGGCGCACCGGGGCGCGCACGTACTGCGCGGCGGGCCGGCGCTTCGAGCGCTACGTGCGCGAGCCGCCGCGGGTGCACGTGCGGGCGCCGCGCAAGCTGCGCGTACGCCGCAACGCCACGATCCGCTTCACGCTCTCGAAGATCTCCGACGTCATGCTCCAGGTCCGCGATCGCCGCGGCCGGGTGACGCTGTCGCGCGGCCTGCGCGCCCTGCCGTACGGACGCCACAGCGTCGCCTGGGTGCCGCGGCGCAGCGGCCGTCACCGGCTGCGGATCGTGGCGATCGGACCGGGCGGGACCCGCGCGGTGGTGGGCCGGACGCTGCGGGCGGCGAAGGTCCCGTCGAAGCACGCCAGGACCAAGCAGGCGCGGGCACGGGCGAAGGCGCGCGCGACGGCGCGGGCACGGCGCGCGTAGTCGCTACGGCAGCGGCGCGGGGGAGACCCGGACCGGGTTGCCGTAGGTCGCGAGCGCCTCCGCGACCACGCGGCGCTCCTGCTCGTCGAGCACGCGCGGCGTGCCGCACGCGCACGCGTGCACGTAGACCCCGCAGGCCCACTCGAGCAGCTGGGTGGCGGCCATCGCGGCGGCGACGTCCGGGCCGTAGGTCACGGCGCCGTGGCCCCCCATGAGCGCCGCAGTGCGTTCCCGCAGCGCGTCGACGACCGTCGCGGCGAGCGCGTCTGTTCCGAACGTCGCGTAGGGCGCGACCCGCACGCTGCCGCCGAGGCTCAGCAGCGTGTAGTGGATGCAGGGCAGCTCGTCGGCGACGCAGGCCACCGCGGTCGCCATCGGCGGGTGCGTGTGCACGACCGCGCCCGCGGCCGCGAAGCTGCGATAGACGGCGAGGTGCAGGGGCAGCTCGGACGTCGGCAGCAGCGGTCCGTCGACGAGCGTGCCGTCGAGATCGACGACCGCGAGCTCGTCCTCCGCGACCGTCGCGAGCCGCGCACCCGTCGGGGTGACGAGCACGAGGTCGCCGTTGCGCGCGCTCACGTTGCCTGCCGAGCCGACGACGAGGCCCGTCTGGGCCAGCTCCCGGCAGGCCTGCACGAGCCCGGCCCGCAGCCTGTCGATCCCCTCAGTCACAGATGCCTCCCGGCAACCGGCTGTCTGCAGTCGTGTTCATTACCCGCGTATCGACTCACGGCGTCCCGGCCTTGACGTCGCCGACGCAATGGTCCCGAGCCGGCACCGGACGTGCAAGCGAAGCCCGCGATCTCCCATGCCGGTTCGCCATCGATCCCGCTCTGACGAAACGCTCACGGCCTGCCCACCCGCGCCGCGGCCAACAGCGCCGCCGCAAACCGCTCGCCGTCTCCGACCGCCGCCTCCACCACGCCCCGCGCGCGCAGACAGGTCCGGACCCGCCACGGCCCCACGTCGCGGTCCAGCCGCACGACGATCCCGCCGGCGTCGATCCACACCAGGTCGAGAGCGAAGCGCATCCCGATCGTGTGCACCGAACGGCAGCGCTCGAAGGCCAGCCCGCAACCCGCCGGCAGCGCATCCGGATCGAGCCTCGCCAGCCCGCGCCGCCGTGACCGCCGGTCACCGGCGACGAGCAGCGTCAGGTCACCCGGCAGCGGCCGGCGCTCGAGTCCCGCCAGGCGGTCGACGCTCACGACGCGGCCGTCAGGCCGGCCGCCCAGGCCGTCAGCTCGTCGGCGTGCGTACGGTTCAGCCCGACCGCCGGCGTCGTCGCGACGAGCAGCGTCGGCGCCGGCCGATCCGCCGCCCAGGCACGGCAGGCGGCGTCGTGCGCGTCGTCGATCCACGCCAGCGGCCGCCGCCCGCCGGCGTAGGCCTCGATCGCCGCGAGCTTCCAATGGGCGTGCTGGCGCCCCGGATTTCGGGAGAACGAGAGAAACGGCAGCCCGGCGGGTAGGGCCAGCGCGTGCGGCAGATGCTCCTCGGCCTTCTCCTCCCAGCCGCTGCACCAGACGAGGTCGAAGCGCTCGGCCAGCGAGAGCAGGTGGATTCCGGCCTCGGACGAAAGGAAATGGATGATCCCGTCCACGTTGTGGAAGGCCCCGGCTGGACGGGCGTTCGAATCAAATCCCCACAGTGAGATGACCCCGTCGATGTCAACGAAGAGCAGCGGTTTGTCCTGCATATGCGGCGATTCTGCAACGAAAGTGCGCCCGGGGCGCGCCCCGTCCGAGATCACGCTAGCCTCCTTGGAGCACGCGAAACGCGTCAAGCAAGTCCACCGGGCTGTCGATGGTAGGGGTGTCGCCCGGCGCCGAGACTTTCGCTCGACGTGCGCGGTGCGCTGCCCTTCATGAGCCTTTATCTCGGAATCCTCATCGCCCTGCTCTGCGCGTTCGCGTCGAACCTGGCCTTCCTCTACAAGCACCGCGGCTGCGGAACGGCCTGCACGGTCGAGATCCGCCACCCGCTGCGCACCGCAGTGTCGCTGTGGAGCCAGCGCTGGTTCGCGATCGGCATGGGCGTCGGCCTCGTCGCCTGGCTGCTGCACGTCGCCGCGATCTCGCTGGCCCCGCTCTCCGTCGTGCAGGCGGTGCTCTCCGGCGGCCTCGTCCTTCTGGCCG
The DNA here is from genome assembly GCA_030681525.1 of Solirubrobacteraceae bacterium. Lineage (GTDB taxonomy): Bacteria > Actinomycetota > Thermoleophilia > Solirubrobacterales > Solirubrobacteraceae > CADCVQ01. The sequence goes on along the minus strand of JAUXSD010000256.1, from coordinate 2,794 downwards.
TGATGGCCGACCGCCTCTTCGGCTTCAAGATCGGCCCGCGCCAGTGGTGGGGTCTGGGCATGACCTGCGTCGGCCTGATCCTGCTCGCGATCACGCTGCCCAAGACGCACGGCGCGAGCTCGAGCTTCTCCTCCACCGCGATGATCGCCTTCGAAGCGGGCCTCTTCGGGCTCGGCGCCCTGTTCATCATGGGCAAGCGCCTGGGCGGGCCGGCCGAGCACCACGGCATCATGCTCGCCGCCGCCGCCGGCATCCTGTTCGGCGTCTGCAACCTCGCCGTCAAGGCGCTGACCGGCGTCGTCGGTGACTCCGGCGCGCTCGGCGTCATCCTCAGCCCTTGGACCTGGGTCGCGCTCAGCGCCTCGGCCGCCGCCTTCTACGCCTCCGCCCGCTCGCTGCAGGACGGCGACGCCGTCCCGGTCATCGCGATCACCGGCACCGCCGCGAACATCGCGACGATCGCCGGCGGGATCATCGTCTTCGGCGACCCGCTGCCCAACGATGCCCTCGGCATCGCCCTGCAGGCGCTCGCCTTCGTGCTCGTGATCGTCGCCTCGGCGCTCACGCCCGCGCCGGTCCGGGCGGCGCGCGTCGCTGCGGGCACCGCCGCGCCGGCTCCCTCCGGCGCGTAATCAGCTCAGGTCGAGGACGTACTCGGCCAGCTCGAGCCCCAGCTCGCCGGACGTCTCGTGCTCGCCCGTCGCGCGCCAGCCCTCGCGCTCGTAGAACGCGCGCGCCCGGCGGTGGGCGCGGGCGACGAGCAGCCGCCCCGACGAGAAGCCGCGCTGCACCATGTCCTCGCGCCCGATCGCGTTGAGCTCGGCCGCCAGGCCGCTGCCCCAGTACTGCTCGCGCACGAACAGCTGCGTCAGCAGCGCGACGTCGGCGCGCTGCTCGTCGGCGTCGTCGCGGTCGGGGCGCAGGCTGACGTGCCCCGCCGGCGCGGAGCCCTCGAAGGCGATGTGCGCCCACGAGCCGTCGCGCGGGAAGCGCTGCAGCAGGCCGATGAGCATCTCGGTGCGGGCGGGCGGGTTCCAGCCGATCGGCGTCCAGCCGCGGTACGTCGACAGCCCGGCGACGAGGCTGTCGGCGATCATGCCGAGGTCGGCCGTCGTGGCCGGCCGGATCGTGAAGCGCTCGCTCATCGCGCCGCCCGGCCGCCGGCCGGGGCGGCGTCGCATCTGGGGTCGAGCATGCCGCGACAGTAGTGGTCGGCGGCGCACGCCACCGGCGCAACGGTCAGACTGCGCGGGGATGAGGCGCCCCGCCACGATCGTTGCCCTGCTCGCGATCGCGCTCGGCCTGCCGCTCGCGTCCTCCGCGCAGGCCGAGACGAAGGCCAAGGCGCCGACCGTCAAGCCCAAGCAGGCGCCGTCCTCCAGCAAGGGCCTCGAGACGATCATCCAGGACGACGGGCTGCTGCTCTACCGCCCGCAGGCCGAGGTCCAGGCCGCCGTCGCCCGCATGCGCGAACTGGGCATCGACCGGGTGCGGATCACCGCCAGCTGGTCCTCGCTGACCCGCGCTCCCGAGTCCGAGACCAAGCCCGAAGGCTTCGACGCGGCCGATCCCGGGGCCTACGAGCAGGCGCGCTGGGCGGGACTGGACACCGCGATCCGCGCGATCCGCGCCGCCGGCCTGAAGGCGCTCGTCGACATCGGCTTCTGGGCGCCGCACTGGGCGACCGACGACCCGCCGGGCCCGCGAGCACGCTCGAACATCGATCCGCAGGCCTACGCCGACTTCGCCACCGCCGTCGCGCTGCGCTACTCCGGGGCGTTCACGCCGGCGGCGACGACCGGCCCGCCACCCGAGCCGACCGAGGACGCAAGCCTCATCGCCGACCTCATCCAGCCGGTCGTCCCGTTCCCGCTGCCCGAGGTGCCGCTGCCGCTGCTCGATCCACCGCGCGCCGCCGAGGCCGGTCCCGCCGCGGCGGCGCCGTCGCCGGACCCGGCCGGCCCGCTGCCGAGCGTCGACCGCTTCATCATCTGGAACGAGCCCAACCACCAGGGGCTGCTGCTCCCGCAGTGGAAGGCCGACGGCACGACGCCGGCCAGCCCCGCCGTCTACCGCGCGATGCTGCGGGCGGGCTACGCCGCGGTCAAGGCCGTGCGCCGCACCGCGACCGTCCTCATCGGCAACACGTCGAGCACCGGCGGCACGCGCGGTCGCGGCCCGGTCCCGCCGCTGGAGTTCCTGCGCGAGCTCGCCTGCGTCGACGCGAAGCTCAAGCCGCGCACCGGCGGCGACTGCGCGGGCTTCACCCGGCTGCCGGGCGACGGCTGGGCACACCATCCGTACTCCCAGAACGAGCGGCCCGAGCGCGTCTCGGACCCCAGGAAGGAAGCCGGTGACCTGCGCCTCGCCGACACGCCCGTGCTGGCCAAGACGCTCGACCGCCTCGTGCGGCTCGGCCGCCTCGCGCGCGCCAACCGCAACATCCACCTGACGGAGTTCGGCTACGAGACGAAGGGCATCCCCGGGCGCCCGCGGGTCAACGAGACCCAGCAGGCGCGCTGGATGACCTGGGCCGAGTACCTCGCCGACCGCGTCCCGACCGTGCGCAGCTTCGCGCAGTTTCTCCTGCGCGACCAGCCGCCCGCGCCGGTGCGCGTCTCGCAGAGCGACAAGCGCCCGTTCGGCGAGTACTCGACGGGGCTGCTGCACGTCGACGGCTCGGAGAAGGTCGTCGCCCGGACCTTCCTCGCCGGCCTGTTCGCCCAGCTGCAGGCGAAGGGAAAGGTGCTCGTCTACGGACGCCTGCGCCTCGGCGCGGGCCGCAAGGTCGTCG
>JAUXSD010000252.1 GCA_030681525.1 Solirubrobacteraceae bacterium | reverse complement strand
GAAATCTTTCAGCGAGCGGCCGCGCGGCACGAAGCCGTAGTCCAGTTGATGTTCGAAACAGTAACGCGCAATGTCGGGATGCGCCTGCGCTTCGGTCAAACGGTAGGCATGCCCGGCGATCTGCTCGCGCTGCCTGGCCTGCGCCAGCCCGGCAAGGTGGATCAAGTGAATGGCGGCGATAGGGTGGTTAGCCTGGATGACAAGGTTCATGGTTTTGTGATGTAAAAATAGGCGGGCGCCGTTTTGGCTGGTGGTAATTATCCGTTATTTCGGCCAGATTTTCCTGCACGATAAAAAGACTAAAAAGAACAGGCGCGGTAAACTGCTAGAAATCGACTATGAATGAGGAATGCCCCATGAAAATTCTTGTTAGCTGTTTTGCCATTATCGCCGCCATGCTGTTTGCTTCAGTGGCCGAGGCGCAACAAACCATCAATGGCTGCCTGATCAAACGCAGAACCAGTTGTCCCGGCGCCAATCTCTCCGGTGCGGATTTGACCAGGTCCAATTTATCCAACGCCGATCTTGCAGGCGCCAACCTGTCGGGCGCCAACCTGAGCTTCGATAAAATCGCCGAGACCAACCTGACCAAGGCCAACCTGTCCGGCGCCAACCTCACGGGAACCGTTCTGACCGGAACCTACCTGAACAACGCCAATTTAGCACGCGCCAACCTTGACAAGGCCGACCTGGCGCAGGCCACCTTGCCGGATGCCAACCTCAGGGAAGCCAGTCTTGCGGGCGCGATTTTTTCCATGGCCAACCTCAAGGGGGCCGACCTGACCGGAGCCAATGCGAAGGGTGCGGTATTCCTCATGTCCAACCTGTCCAATGCCAACCTCACCCGCGCCGACCTCACGGAAGCGACGCTGGCCGGTTCCGACTTGCGCAACGCCATTCTGGCAGGGGTGAAATTTTGCAAGACCACCATGCCGGACAGAAGCATCAACAACAGCGGTTGCCCGAAATAACGGAAACCTGAAATCTGGCAGGCAGCGGATGCTATGCGACGACTTGCTCGTCGCGCATGCGCAGAGCTTCTTCGATGTCCACCGCCACCACGTTGGACACGCCTTTTTCCTGCAT
>JAUXSD010000245.1 GCA_030681525.1 Solirubrobacteraceae bacterium | reverse complement strand
GGCGTCACGAAGACGATCGGCCTGATCATCCCCGACATCTCCGACGCCTACTTCCACCAGGTCGCGCGCGGCGTGGAGGACGTCGCGCAGGAGGCCGGCTACGCGGTGGTGTTCTGCAACTCCGACCGCAACGTCGACAAGGAGACCCTCTGCCTCGACCTCCTGCGCGACAAGCGGGTGGACGGCATCATCTTCTGTGGCGGCGGCGTCGACGACGAGCGCCACCTCCAAGGGCGCAACTGGGGGGCCGCGAAGGTCGTCGCGATCGGTCCGCACGTCGTGGACCTCCCATCGATACGCGTCGACGACTCGTCTGCTATCGAGGCGGCCGTCGCGCATCTCGCGAGCGGCGGCCGGCGCCGGGTGCTGTGCATCGCCGGCCAGGCTGACTGGCTCATCACGCAGCGGCGGCTGGCGGGCTACCGCGCGGGCGTTGAGCACCTGGCGCTTGACGCCGACCCCGCGCTCGTGAGCTTCCGCGGCTTCAAGAGCGCCGACGGCCGCCGTGCCGTCGCTGACGCGCTCGCGTCGGACGTGCAGTTCGACGCCGCAATCGCCTTCGACGACGATGCAGCGCTCGGAGCGATGGCGGCCCTGCGCGCGGCCGGCCGGCGCGTTCCCGACGACGTCGCGGTGATCGGCTGCGACGACATCCCCTTCGGGAGCCTGGCGCAGCCGTCGCTTTCGACGATCCGCTTCCCGACCTACGACTTCGGCACCACAGCCGCCCACATGGTGCTCGACATGCTCGCCGGCAGGGACGTCGAGCGTGTCGTCGAGTTCCCGTTCGAGCTGTGCATCCGCGAGAGCTGCGGCGGCCTGCTCGCAGCGTCAGACGCTCAGAAAGGAGAGCCCGCATGACCGAGACTGCGCACGGCCCGGGCCCGACACCGGCCGATGTGGACTACGGCGCAGACCTGATCGGGCGATCGGTCAGCTTCGGCAAGACCGTCGGCGAGACGGACGTCTACCTCTTCGCCGGCATCAGCGGTGACTTCAGTCCCAACCACGTCGACGAGGAGTACATGAAAGGCGGGCGCTACGGGCGGCGCATCGCGCACGGCGTGCTGATGCTGGCCTACATGTCAACGTGCTCGTCGAAGTTCGTCGAGTCGATCGGCAACCACCCGCACGTGTCCTACGGCTATGACCGTGTGCGTTTCGTCAAGCCCGTCTTCATCGGCGACACGATCCGCGTCGAGTACACGATCACCGAGCGCATCCCTGAGCGGCGGATGCTGCACGCGGAGGTGCGGGTCTTCAACCAGGATGGCGACGTCGTCGCTGTCGCGACGCACATTCTCAAGGAGGTCTGAGCGTGGCTCTGGTCGTGGAGCGCGATGGGGCCGTCGCCGTCGTAACGCTCGACAACGGGCCGCTGAACCTGCTGACGATGGCCGACCGGGCCGAGCTCGTCGCGGTCGCCGGCCGCCTGCGCGATGACCGCGGGACGCGCGCCATCGTGCTCACCGGGGCGGGGCCGAAGGCGTTCTGCGCGGGCTCCGACGTCAACGAGTTTCCCGCAGGCTCCGAGGCCGGTCGCGAGCGGGCTCGCCGAGAGCACGCCTGCTACGCGGCCGTCGCGGCCCTCCCGCAGCCGGTCGTGGCCGCGCTGCACGGCCACGTCCTCGGTGGCGGGGTCGAGCTCGCGCTCGCTTGCGACATCCGCGTCGCCGATGCCACGGCGCGTCTCGGCTTGCCCGAGGTCACGCTAGGCCTGTTTCCCTCCGGCGGCGGCACGCAGCGGCTGCCGCGGCTCATCGGGGCGTCCCGCGCGAAGGAGCTGATGTTCCTGGGCGGCACGGTGGACGCCGACGAGGCCGCGCGGCTGGGGGTCGTCGACCACGTCGTCGACGCCGGCCGCGCCACTGAGCACGCGCGTGCGCTGGCGGCGGAGATCGCGGCGCGCCCGGCGCTGGCCGTGCGGGCCATCAAGGCGGCGGTCGACGTCGGGATGGACGACGGCATGGTTGTCGGCACCGCTTTGGAGGAGCGCTTGATCGGCGAGCTCTTTGCCTCGCATGACGCCCACGAAGGCGTCGCGGCACTACTAGCGCGGCGTCCCCCTCACTTCGAGCACCGCTGAACCGGAACGGGAGATCTCAGGAATGAGCATGTTGCAGGACGTCAAGATCGTCGCCTTCACCCAGTTCCTCCTGGGGCCGGCCGCGGTGCAGTACCTCGCGGACATGGGCGCGCAGGTCGTAAAGGTCGAGCCGCCCGGGCGCGGGGCGTATGAGCGCAGCTGGTCGGGCGGCGGCGCCTGGGCCCAGGGCGTGAGCGTCTTCTTCCTGCTCGCTCACCGCAACACGCGCAGCATCACGATCGACCTCAAGAGCGCGGAGGGCCAGGAGCTCGCCCGGCGCCTCGTCGACGAGGCCGACGTCCTCGTCGAGAACTTTCGCCCTGGCGTCGCTCAGCGTCTCGGGCTGGACTACGAGGATCTGCGTCAGCGTAACCCTGGCCTGATCTACGCGACCGCGTCGGGTTACGGCAGCGACAGCCCGTACCGCGACCTCCCCGGCCAGGACCTGCTCCTGCAGGCGATGACCGGCCTCGCCGCGGCGACGGGGCGCGCCGGCGACTCGCCCACCGCGGCCGGTGCGGCGGTCGTCGACCAGCACGCCGCGACGTTGCTGGCGCTGGGCATCCTCGGCGCTCTGCACCATCGCGCGAGCACCGGTGAGGGTCAACGCGTCGAGGTGACGATGGTGCAGGCCGCGCTCGACCTGCAGCTCGAGCCCTTTCTCTATCACGCCAACGGCGGCACCGTGGAGCGTCCGCAGGAGCCGCTCGCGTCGGCCTTTCACGAGGGCCCGTACGGCTTCTACGAGTGCCGTGACGGCCACATCGCGCTCTCGCTGTCCCCGGTCAAGCTCATCGGCGAGGCCCTCGGCCGTTCCGAGGAGCTGCGCGAGCTCGAGGACCCGTCGGTCAAGTTCACCCGCCGCGAGGACATCCACCGCGCGATCAGCCCGCTGTTGCGCGATTACGCCGTTGCGGACCTCGTCGAGCTCTTCCGCAGCCATGGCGTCTGGTGCGCTCCGGTCAACGACTACAACGCCGTCCTTGAGGATCCGGTCATTGCCCACGTCGACCCGGTCCTCACGATCGACCATCCCGAGGCCGGGACGGTGCACCTGCTCAGGCACCCGGTGCGCTACGGCGCCTGGGACGCCGACGTGCGCCGGCAGCCGCCGCGGCTCGGGGAGCACACGGACGCCGTGCTGGAGGAGCTCGGCATCGACGCTGCTGAGATCGCGCGCCTGCGCGAGACCGAGGTCGTCTGATGGCGGGAGATCCGGACGCCGACGCCGCCACGACGCCGACGGCGGAATCGCTCTTCGACCTCACCGGCGCGGTCGCGGTCATCACCGGCGGCGCGCGCGGGATCGGCCAGGCGGCAGCACGCGCGCTGGGCCGCCACGGCGCGTCACTCGTCCTGTTCGACCGCCTCCGCGAGCAGCTCGAGCACACGACCCGCGAGCTGTGCGAGGCCGGAACGACGACAGAGTTCGTCGTCGGCGACGTGCGGTCCGCCGCGGATCTCGCCCGCCTGACGGATGTGGCGGCGTCCCTGGGCCCGGTCGACATCGTCGTCAACAGCGCCGGCGTCATCCGCCGTATGGACATCCAGGACATGACGCTCGAGGACCTGGACTGGCTGTGGGACGTCAACGTGCGCGGCCTCGTGGCGGTGACCCAGGCCTTCTTGCCCCAGATGATCGAGCGCCGCGGCGGCAAGGTCATCAACCTCGGATCGCTCGGGTCGGTGACCGGCCTGGAGTTGCGGACGGCCTACGCCACGACCAAAGGGGCGGTCACGCAGTACACGGTGAGCCTCGCGGCCGAGGTCGGCCGCTACGGGATCTGCGTGAATGCAGTCGCGCCCGGCTACGTAACCACCGACATGGCGGGCAAGTGGATCAACGCCGAGCCCGAACGCGCGGCGGCGCTCCTCGCGCGCATCCCGCTCGGCCGCTTCGCGACGCCCGCGGACCTGGAGGGCATCTTCGCGTTCCTGGGATCCCGGGCATCCGACTACATCACCGGACAGGTGTTTCTGGTCGACGGCGGATGGACCGCGACGTAGGCAGGCCGGCATGACCGCGGCGAGCGGGCTCATCGTGGTCGGCTCGGTCAACGTCGATCTCGTGGTCCGTGCGCCGCAGCTCCCGCGCCCCGGAGAGACCGTCCTGGGGCGGCGCGTGGAGCGCTTCGGCGGCGGCAAGGGCGCCAATGCTGCCGTGGCCGCGGCGCGGCTCGGCCAGGCCGTGGCCTTCGTAGGCGCGGTCGGCGACGATGCGTTCGGCGAGGAGGCGCGGGCCGGGCTCGTGGCGGAGGGTGTCGAGACCGGCGCGCTTCGCACGCTCGCCGGCGAGGCCACTGGCGCGGCGTTGATCGTCGTCGACGAGCGCGGCGAGAACCAGATCGCCGTCGGCGCCGGTGCCAATGAGGCGGTCGGGAGCAGACTCGTCGCGGAGGCGTTAGAGGGACGCAGCCCCGCCTGCATCCTCGTCTCGATGGAGATCCCGTTCGACGCGGTCGCGGCGACGGTCGAGATCGGACGCCGCCGCGGGATTCCTCTGATCGTCAACCCCGCGCCGGCCGACCCGCGGATCCTCAACCTGTCGGCCCTACGCCCCATTCTCACGCCGAACGCCCACGAGGCGGTCGCGCTGACGGGCGAGGACGACCCAGCGGCTGCGGCGGTCGCGCTGGCGGGCCACAACGGCGCGCCCGCAGTCGTCACCGCGGGCGCAGCGGGCGTCCACGTCGCCCTGCCGGATGGGCGCGGGATGGCCATACCTGCGCCAGCCGGAATCAACGTTCGAGACACCACCGGGGCTGGCGACACCTTCAACGGCGCGCTCGGCGCGCGCATCGCGGACGGGTCAGGGATCATGGACGCGGCCGCCTTCGCGGTGGCCGCCGCGGCGTGTGCCGTGCGCGCGGACGGCGCCCGCGGGGGCATGCCGAGCCGCGCCGACGTCGAGACGGTCCTCCACCTACGCTGATCGCAGCCCGAGCGGCCGGGCGCTCTATCTCGCTGTAGCCGACGGATGCCGTAGAACCTTGCGGCACGGCATGCCGCAGGAGGCTGGTGGCCGAGGCCCCGACTGTGTGAATTGCTCGGCGTTGGACGACGCCGACAGCGATCGCCGACCTCAACAGCCGCGAGCGCTGCCTGCGACGGACCAGCGGGCGCGAACGAGCCGCTCGCGGTGGTCGACGAGCAGCCGCAGGTCAGCCTGCGGCCGGCCAACTGCGCGGTCGGCAGCGTGTTGATGCGTTCGGCCAAAGCAGCGCGCGCGACCGCGAGCGCATCGATGCGATCACGACGAACGTTGGGCTCAACAGTCGCCGCAGCCAGCGGCATCCTCCGCGTAAGCACCCCCGCCGGAGCCGCGTTGCAGCAGAGTCAGAAACCGTGTCCCGAACCATGTCCCGAACCCGGCACAAACAACCACGCAGAACCCGATCAAACCGGAGTCAATGGCCAGCAATCACCGACAAAAGCCCTGCAAATAGCCAACTACGGAACCGAAGGTCAGAGGTTCGAATCCTCTCGGGCGCGCTACGGAAGCTCCGCGAACGCGGGGCTTTTTGTGTTCTACGGATCGCTGCGACGGCTCAGGGAGTTGCGCGAAGGAGTTGCAAAAGGCTCGCGCAACGACCTCACGGAGCCGGGGAACGCGGGCTCGATCGTGCACGCGATCAGTCCACAGGCACGGCCTGTCACGACGACGACACTCTCTCCCCGGGCGTCGTCCGTGTCGCTTGCTGCTCCTCGATCCTCTAGGAACCGTTCGGAGGACACACCGTCACAGTGGGCCTCGTCTCACGTCGTCACCGCCATCGCTTCGCGATCTGACGATCGGCTGCGAGCCGGCGCGGTGTTCGCAGGCACGGCGCCGTCCGAAGACCGAAAGCGGCGCAGTCGCAGCGCGTTGGCGACGACCGAGACGCTCGAGAGCGCCATCGCGACGCCGGCGAGTGCCGGGTTGAGCAGCCCGGCGGCAGCGACCGGCAGCGCCGCGACGTTGTAGCCGAAGGCCCAGCCGAGGTTCTGCTTGATCGTGCGCAGCGTCGCGCGGCTCAGACGGATGCCGTCGGCGGCGGCTTGCAGGTCACCGGATACGAGCGTCAGGTCGCTGGCCTCGATCGCGACGTCGGTGCCGGTGCCGATCGCCATGCCGAGATCGGCCTGCGCCAGCGCCGGGGCGTCGTTGACGCCGTCGCCGACCATCGCCACGGTGCGCCCTTCAGCCTGCAGGCGCTTGATGACGTCGGCCTTGCCGGCGGGCAGCACCTCGGCTATGACGTTGTCGATACCGACCTCGTCGGCCACCGCGCGGGCGGTCGTCTCGTTGTCGCCGGTCAGCAGCATCGTCTGCAGCCCAAGAGCCTTCAGCGACGCGATCGCCTTCGCGGACGTCGCCTTGACGGTGTCGGCGACGGCGAGCACGGCGCGGACCTCGCCGTCCCACGCCGCCATGACGGCCGTGCGGCTCTGCTGCTCGGCAGCCCGCTGCGCGCGCTGAAGCTCGGCGGGGATCCGCAGGTCCCACTGGGTCATCAGCGATGCTCGCCCCACCTTGATCTCGTGGCCGTCGACGATGCCCTCGACGCCCAGGCCCTCGCGGTTGACGAAGCTGTCGACGCTCGGCAGCCGGCCGAGCTCGTCGCGCGCGGAGCGAGCGATCGCCTGGGCGATCGGGTGCTCCGAGGCGTCCTCGAGTGCGCCGGCGAGCCTCAGCACGTCCTCGCGGTCGGTGTCCGGCGTGGTCGTGACGCCGACGAGGGTCATCCGGCCGGTCGTGATCGTGCCGGTCTTGTCGAGCACGATCGTGTCGACCTTGCGGGTCGACTCGAGGATCTCCGGGCCCTTGATCAGCAGTCCGAGCTGGGCGCCACGGCCGGTGCCGACCAGCAGCGCCGTTGGTGTGGCCAGCCCGAGCGCGCACGGGCATGCGATGACGAGGACCGCAACGGCCGCAGTGAACGCGAACGTCAAGCTCTCGCCGGCGCCGATCCAGAAGCCCAGCGTGATCGCGGCCAGGGCGATCACGACCGGAACGAACACCGCGGAGATCCGGTCGGCGAGGCGCTGGACGTCGGCCTTGCCGGTCTGCGCGTCGGCGACGAGCCGAGCGATCTGGGCCAGCGCGGTGTCGCCACCGACCTTCGTGGCGCGAACGACGATGCGGCCGCCGGCGTTGACCGACGCGCCGGCGACATCGTCGCCGGGGTGCTTTTCGACCGGAACGGCCTCGCCGGTCAGCAGGGACTGGTCGACGGCGGTGCTGCCCTCCTCGACGACGCCGTCGGTGGCGATCTTCTCGCCCGGCCGCACGACGAATCGGTCGCCGACCGTGAGCTCGTCAACCGGGACGCGGCGCTCGCGGCCGTCGGCATCGAGGATCGCGACGTCCTTTGCCCCGAGCTCGAGCAGCGCGCTCAGCGCGGCGCCGGCGCGACGCTTGGCGCGCGCCTCGAAGTAGCGGCCGGCCAGTAGGAACGCGGTGACGACGGCGCCGACCTCGAGGAAGATGTGCTGCTCGCCACCGTCGCCCTGCGGGATGAGCTCGAAGTCCATCGTCATGCCGTGCATTCCGGCGTCGCCGATGAACAGGGCGTACAGCGACCACATGAGCGCGGTCAGGGTGCCGAGGCTGATCAGCGTGTCCATCGTCGCTGTGGCGTGCTTGAGGTTCGCCCACGCCGCGCGGTGAAACGGCCACGCGCCCCAGAGGATCACCGGCGCCGTGATGTTCAGCACGAGCCACTGCCAGTAGTCGAACTGCAGCGCCGGGATCATCGAGATCAGCACCGCGATGAGGGCCGGCGGCGCCGAGAACACCAGCCGCCGGCGCAGCGCCGCCGTGTGATCGAGCTCAGGGCGCTCGCGCGCTGAGTCCGCCGGCTTCTCGGAGGGCAGCTGCGCCGTGTAGCCGGCGGCCTCGACGGCGGCGATCAACTGTCCGGGCGCCACCGACTGCGCGTCGTAGTCGACGCTCGCCTTTTCCGTGGCGTAGTTCACGGAGGCGCTGACGCCGTCGAGCCTGTTGAGCTTGCCCTCGATGCGCGTTACGCACGAGGCGCATGTCATGCCTTCGATCGACAGCTCGACGTGTTCGGTCGTCTGCGCGGCGTCTTGGAGCGCCATGGCTACTTCACCTCCTGCGTGAACGCCACCGTGTGCACGGTGCCCTGATGCTTGAACTGAAGAAACAGCCGGTACCGCCCGGCGGTCGGGAACGTCGCCGCGAAGGCAGCCGGCTCGCCGTGCGGAGCCGACCTGCTCTCGCCGTGGCCGTGCTCCGTCGGATGGACGTGCAGGAACGCCAGGTCACCTTCGCGCAGCGCCACGAGGTGCCCGCCTGCGCCGAGGTACGGCTCAGGCTGCACGGTCTGACCGTCCTGGCTGATCTCGAAGCGCAGAGATGCTTCCCGGCCGGGACGCGCGGCGCTCTCCTGCTGGCGGACCTCGTAGCCGCCGTCGCTGATCGCGGTCGCCGCCGCCGACGGCAGCGGCTGCAGGTCGGCCTGACCGTCGACGCGCAGGTCACTGGCCAGCGTTGCCGGCTGCCCCTCGTGGGAGAAGTCGGCGAACAGCCGATATGAGCCGGCCAGGGGCAGGCGCAGCGTGACCGCCCAGCTGCCGTCCCCATGCTGCGTGGGATGCAGGTGCTGGAAGCCCGCGAGATCGCGGCGGACGACGATCACGTGCATGCGCTTGGTGTGCTCGACGTCGAAGTCGCGCACCGTCTCGCCGCGGCTGTCGACGATGCGAAAGCGGACCTCCTCAGCGTGCGCGCGGCGCAGCTCGGGGTTGGCGACCACGAGGCGCAGATCGTTGTCGGCCACCGCGAGGCCGCGCACCGGATGTGTCTCGTCCTTGGCGTCATGCGCGGGGGCGGCGTCCGCACGCGCCCCGGCCGCGACGCTCGTGTGCTCACCCGAGCCAGAGTGTCCGCCGGCGCTCGGCGTGGTGGCGTCTGCACCGTCGTCGGCTCCTCGCTCACGGTCAGGATCGATCGCTCCACCCGCCAGAGCGGCTGTGCCGAACAAGGCGACGAGGAGGGCGGCAAATCCGGCGAGCTTGACCGGAGCGCCGGCGAGCTGGCTCCGTAGGCGGTTCGGCTGTGAGGTTGGCTTCTGCATCGCGGGGCTCCTTCTGATACGGGAGGGGGGTATCCGGCTGACACCACGCAGCATATACCCCCCAGGGGTATCAAGGGGAAAGAGCTCTCCGATCGGGACGGATACCCCAGGGGGGTACTTGACAACTGCCGCAACCCGCTGTACGGTCGTCTCGTCAGATACCCCTAGGGGGTATTATGAGAAGGGAGACCGGGATGTCCGCGCTGCAGATCAAGAGTCAACTGGAAGGCCTGCAGGCCGAGCGGGCTGTCGCTGAGATCGCCGGCCTGGGCGATGTCCACGGTTACCCCCCTCACTCAGGCCGGCGTCGCGCAGGGCGCGGAGTGGCGTGATGGCTCGCATCGAACCGATCGACCCCGGCCGCGCCAGCGGCAAGGCGCGCGAGCTGCTCGACGAGCTCGTTGAGCGCGGCGGCACGCCCGGCCCGATGGTGCTGGCGATGGCGACCGCACCCGCGCTGCTGCGCGGTTACCTCGACCTCAACCGCGCGATGAAGCGCAGCCATCTCGACCGGCGGATCAGCGAGCGGATCGCGCTCGCCGCGCAGGAGTGGATCGGCTGCGAGTACTGCCTGGCAGCGCACACGCAGGCCGCCCGCGATCTGGGTCTGAGCGAAAGCGACATCGAGCTGGCCCGCCAGGGCACCGCCACCGATCCGAAGACCGCCGCGCTGGTGGCGTTCGGTCAGCAGGTGCTCGCCGCGCCGAGCGAGGTGAGCGACGAACAGATCGACGAGCTGCGCGCGTTCGGCTACCGCGACGAGCAGATCGCCGAGGTCGTCGGCCTCGTGTCCCTGCAGCTTCTGACCGGCGCGTTCAACCTCGTCGCCGGCATTCACACAACCCCGACCGCGAGGAGCACCGCATGAGCACGTCCTACCTCGCCTGGGCCGCGGCGGTCGGCGCCGCCGGCTGCGGGCGATGCGCGAACGCCGCCTAGCGCCTCAAGCGGCGCCGGACGGCCGGCCGTGGCCTCAGGCCCGGCTTCCCGCTTACTCAATTTCTCGTCGAGTCGCCATCGGGCGGCTCAGAAAGGCAGATCATGCAGACCGCACATCCGCGGCGCTGGGCGGCGCTTGCCGTCATCGCGCTCGCACAGTTCATGGTGATCATGGACACCTCGATCATCGGCGTCGCGCTGCCGGAGATCCAGACCGACCTCGACTTCAGCCCGGAGGACCTCTCGTGGGTCTTCAACGCCTACGTCGTCGCCTTCGGCGGCCTGCTGCTGCTCGGCGGCCGCCTGTCTGACCTGTTCGGCGCCAAGCGGCTGTTCGCCGCCGGCTGGGCGATCCTCGCCGCGGGCTCACTGGCCGCCGGGCTCGCCGACTCCGCGGGCGTGGAGATCGCGGCGCGCGCCATCCAAGGCGTCGGCGCCGCGTTCATCGCGCCATCGGCGCTGACGCTGCTGATCATGCTCTTCGGCTCCAATCCGAAGGAGCTGATGAAGGCGTTTGCCGTCTACGGCGCCGCCGCTCCGGCGGGCGGCACCGCGGGCGTGTTCCTCGGCGGCGTGATCACGGAGTGGATCTCCTGGCCGTGGGTCTTCTACATCAACATCCCGATCGCGCTACTCGTCCTGGCGGTCATCCCGGCGCTGATGCCGGACGCCCCCGCACGGCGCGGCTCGATCGACCTCGCCGGGGCGCTGACGGCGACGGCCGGTCTGGCGGCGACGGTGTTCGGCATCGTCCGCGCACCCGCAGAGGGCTGGGGCAGCTCGGTGACGCTGCTGACGATCGCGGGCGGCCTGGCTGCGCTCGCCGTCTTCGTGGCCATCCAGGCGCGTCGACGGGAGCCGCTCATGCGCCTGTCGATCCTGCGCACGCCGAACCTCGCCGCGGCGAACCTCGCGCAGCTGCTGCTGGGTGCGGCGTGGATCCCGATGTGGTTCTTCTTGAACCTCTATCTGCAGCAGGTGCTGGGCTACGGCGCGTTCGAAGGCGGCGCCGCGCTGCTGCCGATGACCGTGGCGATCATGGTCCTGATGGTCGTGGTGGCGCCGCGAGTGGTCAACCGCTTCGGCTTCAAGCCACCGATCGTCGCCGGCATGCTGCTGCTCGCCGCGGGCATGGCGGTCATGTCGCTCGTGCGGCCGGACGGCAGCTTCGTCGCCGACGTCCTGCCCGCGTCGCTGCTCGCCGCCGCCGGCATGAGCCTCGCGTTCATCCCGTCGCTGGGAACGGCGATCGGGGCGGCGAAGCCCGAAGAGGGCGGCCTCGCCGCCGGGATCGTGAACACCAGCTACCAGGTCGGCTCCGCGCTCGGCCTGGCCGCGATGACCGCCGTCGCCGCCTCCCAGGGCGCCAGCCGGCTCGGTGACCTCGGCGCTCTGACCGACGGCTACTCGGCGGCGTTCCTCGGCGCTGCCGCGATCGCCGCGGTCGGCGCGCTGCTCGCCGCGCTGCTGCTGCGGACATCGCCGCCGGACGCCTCTGCCGTCACACCGTCCGAGACACCGGCCGACGACCGCCAGCCGGTCGCGGCCTGACAACCACCGCCCAGGCCGGTCGGCGGCGCGACGTCGCCGCCGACCGGTCACTCTTGACATGACATCCACCGGTCCCATCCCGATCGCCGACGACGGCTCAGACGACGCGCGGCACGCGATCGACCACGCCGCCGCGACGATCGGCGGCGCCGACGCCGTCGTCCTCCACGTCCGCCAGCCGCTGGAAGGCATGGCCGCCCACGCCGGAAGGCCACCCGGCGCTCGAGGGCGTCGGCAGCATCGACGACGCCCCCTGCACAGCGGCGAACGGATCGCCGCCGAGGGCGCTGACCCGGGTCACGCGGTTTGCGCTCGTGGCGGTGCAGCCGGCGGACGGCGACTCCTGACGAGGCATCGCGCGCCAACCCCGCCCGAGGACGGTTCGTCAAGTCCGACAATCCGTAGGAATCCGCAGACATCTGCGCCTCGCCACGGACGCCAGGGCGATCGGGCGGGTCTTACAGTCCGCAGGAGTAATCTGCCCAGGGATGAGAGGACGAGCCATGAAATCCATGAAGTCCAGTCACATGCTGATCTGCGTCTCGCTGTTGATCGTCGCTGTCGTCCTGGTCGCCACCGGCGTGGGTTTCTACGTGTTCCTCCCGCTGGTCCTGTGCACGGCGATGATGGGCGCGATGATGTGGATGATGATGCGGCCGCGAGGTGGGCACGGTGGCGACAACTGAGGTCGCTGCCGCCCCGACCGAGCCCGGTCACGTCACGACCGTCCTGCATGTCGGTGGGCTGAACTACGCGAGCGAGAAGGCGGTGGTGGAGGGCGTGCTCTCCCACCGTCCCGGCGTGCTCAAGGTCGACGCCAACCCGGTCGCGCAGACCGCGAGCGTGACGTTCGACCCGGCCCAGACGTCCGTCGCCCGCCTGCGTGACTGGGTGCAGGACTGCGGCTATCACTGCGCCGGGCAGTCGGTGCCCGGACATGTCTGCGATCCCCTCGCGCAGGCGGGCCTCGAGCAAATCCACGACCACGCCGCGGCCGCGCGCGCCGAGGCTGCCCACGGTCACGGCGATGGCGGTCACGCGGGAATGTCGATGGCGTCGATGGCCCTCGACATGCGCAACCGCTTCCTCGTCGCGTTGATCTTCACGGTCCCCACCGTGCTGTGGTCGATGGTCGGCACCGAGCTACTCGGCTCAGAGCTCGCCACACCGCTGGGTCTTGACCGTGACGTGTGGCTGTTGATCCTGAGCCTGCCGATCGTGCTGTACGCCTCGTCGATCTTCTTCACCGGCGCCCTCGCCGCACTGCGGGCGCGCACGCTGGACATGATGGTGCTCGTCGCCGTCGCGATCGGCACCGCGTGGAGCTACTCGGTCGCCGCCACGTTCTTCATCGAAGGCGACGTCTTCTATGAGGCCGCGGCGATGCTCGCCACGTTCGTGCTGCTCGGCCACTGGTTTGAGATGCGCGCCCGCGGCGGCGCAAACGACGCGATCCGCACGCTGCTGGATCTGGCTCCTGCCAAGGCCCTGGTGCTGCGCGATGGCGAGCCTGTCGAAGTGCCGACGGCCGAGGTCGTCGTCGGGGATCTGCTGCTGATTCGCCCCGGGGCGAAGCTGCCGGTCGACGCCATCGTCGAGGAGGGCGAGAGCCAGGTCGACGAGTCCACTGTGACCGGCGAGAGCCTGCCTGTTCTCAAGGGGCCGGGCGACAAGCTGATCGGCGCGACGATCAACAAGAACGGGACGCTGCGGGCTCGCGCCAGTGCCGTCGGTGCGGACACCGCGCTCGCGCAGATCGTCAAGCTCGTCCAGGAGGCTCAGAGCTCCAAGGCGCCGGGCCAGCGCCTCGCCGACCGCGCGGCGTTCTGGCTTGTGCTGGTCGCCCTGGCCGGTGGCCTCGTGACGTTCACGGTGTGGTACTTCGTCGTCGGCCGCGACATCGAGACCGCCTTGCTGTTCGCGATCACGGTCATCGTTATCACGTGCCCGGATGCGTTGGGGCTGGCGACGCCGACGGCGATCATGGTCGGCAGCTGGCTGGGTGCCCAGCGGGGCGTGTTGTTCAAGCACGCGATGGGGCTGGAGCAGGCTGCGTCGCTGGACACCGTCGTGCTCGACAAGACCGGAACGCTGACGCGCGGAGAGCCGCAGGTCGTCGCGATCGTCATGGCCGACGGCTTCTCGGAGGACGAGGTGCTGCGACTCGTGGCGGCAGTAGAGCGCGAGAGCGAGCATCCGCTCGCGCAGGCGATCGTCGACGCGGCCCACGCGCGCTCGCTCGTGCTGCCCGCGGTCGAGTCGTTCGAGGCGGTTCCGGGTCACGGCGCGCTGGCCGTCGCGGAGGGTAGGCGACTGGCGATCGGCAACAGCCGCCTGCTGGACCGCGAAGGCGTGAGCCTCGACGGCCTGGCGTCGCGCGCCGCCGAGCTCGCCGGCGCAGGTCGCACGACCGTGCGGGTCGCCGTCGACGGTGAGGCCGCCGCCATCATCGCCATCGCCGACGCGACGCGCGAGACGGCGGCAGAAGCCATCCACGCGCTCAAGGAACTCGGCGTGCGACCGGTCATGCTCTCGGGCGACAGCCTCGCCACCGCGCAGCGCATCGCGACCGAGGTGGGGATCGACGAGGTCATCGCCGAGGTGCTGCCGGGCGACAAGGCCGCCAAGATCGCCGAGCTGCAAGCCCAGGGACGCAAGGTCGCGATGGTCGGAGACGGCGTCAACGACGCCCCCGCGCTGGCGCAGGCCGACGTCGGCATCGCGATCGGCGCCGGCACCGACGTCGCCGTGGAAACCGCGGACGTCGTGCTCATGCGCTCCGACCCGCTGGACGTCGCGATCGCCATCACGATCAGCCGCGGCACGCTGCGCAAGATGCATCAGAACCTCACATGGGCCATCGGCTACAACTCGCTCGCGCTGCCGATCGCCGCCGGCGTCTTCGAACCGCTGGGATTCGTCCTGCGCCCGGAGGTCGCCGCCATCTCCATGGCCGGCTCGAGCATCATCGTGGCGCTCAACGCCGTCACATTGAAACGCCTGCGCCTCCCGCGCCCGAAGGCAACGACACCGCAGACCAACTATTCGGCCGGCTCCGAACCGCGGCCGGCCGCTACGACGACGTTGAGCTCCACATGACAACGCCATCGGTCGCGAACGTGGTCGCCGCTGGCTGCGGACACAACACCTGACGTGGCTCACGCCCGCCCGCCCGCCGAAGCCGAGACCGCAACGGCCGCCGTGTCCCCACGCTGCTCAGCGCCGCGCCCTCGAGCAACTCCAGCGATCCGACGTGACGCCGCCGGCTGGACGGCCATCGAGCCAATCAAGCGCCGCCGCGAGGCATGGCACGTCAGCATGTCCCCTGCTGCCATCATCACGCGCCAGCGACCGGCGCCGTGAGAAGGCCGGTGACGAGCGCGACGAGCTCGTCGTCGTCTGGGAGTCCCGCGGCGGGATCGTGCGCGTGCACACGGATGTGCTCGGCAGCTCGTCGTTGCAACGCGTCGGGGAACAGCCGCACGAGCGCTTCCCCTGACGGGAGTCCTGCGGCGATCTTAGGGTCGGCGATGCATTCAAGGAGAAGGCCACGGCTCCCCCCATGCGCCGTGGTCGCTCGCACGGGCTCGCCGGCGGCCGCACCTCTGGGACATCTCTCGGCGCGGGTCTTTGCGCTCGACAGCCACGAACTCAGAAGCGACGGTTGTAGCTCCAGACGTCGCGCGACGACGCTGATCAGATCCTCCCGCACGGCGCCCGGCTCGATGTCGGCGAAGACGTCCCGCAGCTCGTCGATGAGCCGGTCCTTGCCTTCCGCCGTGCCGACGTCGGCCCGCTGGAGGTGATGCTGCACACGGAAGCGGGCGAAGGCCCCGGCGTGGGCTACGAGCTCGCGGACGGTTGGGGCTCCCTCGCGTTGCAGCAGGTCGGCGGGGTCGGTGTCGGCCGGAAGCGTCGCGACGAGCACCTCGAGGCCGAACGGCCGAGCGAGTGCGCCCGCGCGCAGAATCGCCGCCGCACCCGCATCGTCGCCGTCGAGCATCACCACCACTGTCGGTGCGAGCTGTTTGAGCCTTGCGATCTGATGCTCGGTGATCGAGGTGCCCATCAGCGCGACGGTGTTGACCATCCCGGCTTGGTGCATCGCCAACGCATCGATGTAGCCCTCTACCACGACCACGACGCCCGTCTTCGCGGCGACCGCGCGAGCGTGGTGCGCGCCGTACAGCAGTTCGCGCTTGCAGTAGATCGCGCCGCTAGGCGAGTTGACGTACTTCGGGCCACGAGCGGTGCCGAGCTTCCGCGCACCGAACCCGAGGACACGACCCCGCATATCGCAGACGGGGAACATCAGGCGGCCACGGAAGCGATCCTGCAGCGGGCCTCCCCCGCGCGGTCGGCTCACCAGCCCGACCTCGCTCAGCTCCTTCGTCGTGAACCCTGCCGACTGCGCCGAGCGCAGCAGCGCAGTCTTGTCGGACGGCGCGAACCCGACCGCGAACCTCTCGCGGGTCGCCTCGGTGATCTTGCGGGAGGCGAGATATTCGGCTGCCTGTACGGCCTCCGGCGATCGGGGGCGCCGCAGATGTGCGGCGTAGAACGCAGCGGCGCGATCGATCGGGACGAACTCGCGCGCACGACGCGCGCGACGTGCCGCGACACCAGGGTCCTCGTCCTCGCGCTGCAGCTCGATCCCGGCACGACGGGCGAGGAACTC